>JAFGDJ010000084.1 GCA_016932135.1 Spirochaetales bacterium
CTCCTTGACCGGAAAGTTCCTTCTCTCTAAGGTCCTGATCATCTCTCCGCCCACCATCCCGCAGGCTCCCACTACCGCTACCGTTACGTCTCGTTTTTCCATTTTACTTCGCTTCCTTTTCAAGAGGTATGTATTCATCCGACTGATACAGTCCAGTCTCCCGGGCAGGTTTCTCACTGATAACCTGGGTATAAAAGCTCCGGCTATAGAAAACCCCGGAGACTTCCAGGAAATATAATCTTGCTGTATATCAGAATGGACCCGGCCAGGTTGCCGTTATAGTAGATAACATTAGCTCATCTGTCAATAAAAATTATCCGGGGTTTGGGATTGTGAAAGGTATCCTTCAGTCAGAGTGCCTTCAGCCCCCGGCACATGAAAACTACCCAGGAATCGATAAGCGATAAAGCGGATTCCAAAGATATGGTTCCGGGGGGGATCTGTTTCTCTATCAGAATATGGGACATACCATGGACCTGCGCCCAAGCCAACAACGCCAGGGCGGGCGGCGGCTGATCGGTTGGAATGATTCCTTCAGCCTGGGCTCGTTCAAATACTCCCGCGATCCGGGCGAAGGCGTCCAGATCTTCCACCCCATGAATACAATCATGACCCGGAACAAAGCGCTTTATGGAAAACATCACCTTCAGGTGTTCCGGATTATTCAGGGCGAACTCCACATAGGCCCGTCCGCTCAAGCGAAGCTCTTCATGGAAACGTCCTCCGCCCAGGGCAATTGCATCACTTAAGGCTTTCGTCAGCCTCCGAAAGCCTTCGGCCGCAATGGCACCAATGAGCTGCTCCTTGTTTTGGAAATGCCGATAAGGGGCTGAATGACTCACCCCCGCGCGGCGGGCCGTTTCCCGCAGGCTCAAGGCTTCGGCGCCTCCTTCCGCGAGAATAGCCAAACCGGCGGTAATAAGAGCCTCCTTCAGGTCGCCGTGGTGATACTGTTTTTTCCGGTGATTCGCTTTCTCCGACATGGTAAAAAAAGAATAACAAAATAAGTTGACATTGTCTACATTTACTGGTATGTTTACGCTGTCAACATAAATGGAGGTTATCATGAATGTACTGGTATTGGAAGCCTCCCCCGGCGAGGTCGGAGGATTCAAAGAGCGCATGGACAGTCTCACAGACCACCTGACAGTAAAGGGGCATACTATACTGCGTTATGATCTTACGTCCCTGGATCTGCATTACTGTACCGGCTGTTTTACCTGCTGGTGGAAGACTCCCGGCAGATGTATGTACAAAGACGACATGGAAGTCCTTTACCCAGAAATACTGAAATCGGATTTACTTCTCTTTGCTTCACCCCTGGTCATGGGGCTGCCCTCCTACCTGATCAAGGAATGCCAAGACAGGCTTATCCCCCTCCTGCATCCCTATATCACCTTGATAAACGGCGAGTGCCATCACCGGAAACGGTACGACCGGTACCCCGATATCGCCCTGATCACCCGGAAAGAAAAGGACACGGAGAAGGAGGATATCGAACTCCTGCGGCATCTCCACCGGCGCCTGGCCTTAAACTTTCATTCCACCTTCCGAGGTGTCGGATTCACCGACATGACCAATGAGGAGATCTGCCATGAAACTTGTTGTGCTTAACGGCTCCCCCCGGGGAACGGGCAGTAATACGAAAATCCTGATGGACGCTTTTCTGGAAGGTTTCACCATGGCGGCAGGAGCGGTGGCAGAGGCACAACAGCTTTTTTTATACCGGGACAGCGACGACCTCCTGATAAAGAGCTTTACCGAAAATGATACGATCATCCTGGCTTTCCCGCTGTATACCGACTCGGTTCCCGGGAAGGTGAAGTATTTTCTGGAGCAGATGAAAGACCTGGACTGGCTGGGCAAAAGGATCGGCATTGTGGTCCAATCGGGATTTCCCGAAGCCAGACACACCTCCTTTATCGCCCGGTATCTGGAAAGACTGATACAAAGGATGGGGGCTGAACATATCGGCTCGGTGACTAAAGGCGGAGTGGAGGGAATTCAGATCCAGCCGGAAAAATGGAAGGCCCGTTTGAAAGACTGTTTTCATCGCCTGGGAGAGGGTGTTTACCGTACCGGAACCTTCGACCCGGATATCCTCGCGGCCTTAAGGAAACCCTGGGAACTTAGTCCGGCCCTCAGGCGTATGTACAGACTCATGAGCCGCGTCGGTCTGGCGGATTTTTACTGGAATTACAATCTGAAGAAAAACGGAACCTTCGAACAGCGCTTCGATAAGCCTTACGAACGGGAGCATCATTCCTTAAAAAGCAGCAGCTGATCGAGAGTCTTTCCTCTGTCCCCCTGAAACCGGACCTCCTGACGCTTTAGGAGGTCTTTTTCTATGGATATAAGGAAGGGGCTCTGCTTCTGCGGCCGGGTTTTCCCGAAGATCGTTCTTTTTTCCGCGTAGGACAGGATCAGATTTCCCTTTGCCCTGGTCATGGCTACATAGAGGAGACGCTTTTCTTCTTCCTCGTCCTTCACCTCTTCACCGGCCAGGGAACAGGGGATGACGGAGTCCTCGCATCCGGGGATATATACCGTGTCGAATTCCAGCCCCTTGGCCGCGTGGATCGTCATAACCGTGACGGCCTGGATCCGGGGATCGTAGCGGTCCAGGTCCGAGCCCAGGCGGGCATGCTCCAGGAATTCCCGCACCCCCTCACCTTCTTTCCAATAGGGTGACAGGTCCGTCTTCATGTCCATCAAGTCGGATTCCCCTGCCCTGAGGTTTCCCGAAGCGGCGAACCCCTCTAAGGCCTCCTCCAGAGATACCGGCGGGGGATCAAGGAGCCGGCTCTTTCTTCGAGAGGACCGGACAAAAGAGAAGAAAGATCGATAGGGCTCTTTCTTGAAAAGGGATTCCGCCCGGATGATCCTGTAGGGGATCCGGTGGTCCCGGAAGGCTTTTTCCAAAGGCGGCATCAGCAGGGAGGTCCGGCACAATACGGCGATCTCCGACAAGCTCGTATCCCCCTCAGTCGAGGAGTCGGCCACATGGCTGTCCAGGGAGAAAAACCCCATGCCGCCGCTTCGTTCTTCCATGTCCCGGGCAAGCTGCTCCGCCTCGGACGCGGCGCTGGGGGCTTTGAGGATACGAACCGACACCTCTTCAGCCAGGCCGGTTAAGAGACTTTCCCCCTCACCGAGGACCTGGGAGGCCGCCTTGAGAAAGGTATCCGGACATCGATAGCTCCTGGAAAGATGGAACACCCGGGCTCCGGGAAAATCGAGGGTAAAGCGGTCGATGCTTTCGGGTGACCCGCCGCGGAAACTGTAGATGGACTGATTCCGGTCCCCCACGGCACAGATCGAAGCATTCTTCGCCAGAAGACGAAGGAGAGCGTGCTGCATCGGATTGATGTCCTGGTACTCGTCCACGATAAGGTGGTGAATTCTCTCCTGGAAAGCCTCCGCCTTGCCGGGAACCCCTTCAAAGAGCCGGACCGGAAGGTACACCAGGTCGTCATAGTCAAAACAGTTGTTCCTTTTCAGCATGTCCTGGTACCCGCGGAAACGGTTGTAATCATCATCCGCATCATCGGGCACCGGCAGCAGGCCGCTTTTCACATTGCCGGCATACTCAATGAGTTTCTTACGGTCGCCGGCGGAACACTCCGTTTTCTCTGTCACCAGGAAAGCCTGTTCATCCTCATCGATAATGGAGAAGTCATCGTCCCTGCCCAGCAGGGGAAGCTGTTCCTTCAGGATGGCCAGGCCGAGGCCGTGAAAGGTAAACACCCCCACTTTTCCGGGTTCGAACAAACGGTCTGCCGCCGCTATCCCGGCCGCTTCGATCCTCTCCCGCAGCTGACCGGCCGCCTTATTGGCAAAGGTGACGGCGATAATACCCTCCGGCGCGGTACCTGTACGGACCAGGTGCAGGATTTTTTCCACCACCGTGCGGGTTTTACCCGTTCCCGGCCCGGCCAGGATGAGGCTCATCCCCCCGTTATACATTACGGCTTCCTTCTGCTCGGGATTCAGGCCTTTGCTACCGGCCGTGAAAGCCCGATCATCCTTTACGTTAATAGAAGAAACCATCGAATTTTGATGTATTTTCTTCTCTTCCCGGTACGCCGCCACATCGAATTCCAGGAATTCCAGGGGTTCCAGACCCTCTCCCGCGGGGTTTTCAGGTTCTCCGAACAGGGTGCCTTCTTCCGCCCCGGGAGCATGAGCCTCTCCCGGACATAAGAGATTGACGCGCCCGTATTCGCCGTCGTACCCGGCTGAAACCTGCACCCGGCGTTCTCTCATTCTTTGGATGGAAAGCGCTGCCTCCGGCCCCATTTCATGCCGCAGGTCTTCAAGGTCGAGGCGCAGAAGAATATCCAGTTCCGAGCCTAGGCGGCGGAGGTATGCATCGTACAGTTCCCCCACCTTTTTGGAACCGGCCCCAACCCCCTCCAACTCGGCGAGGATCTCTTTCAACGGAATCAGGGAATAAAAGGGGTCCCGCTCCGGGCGTTCGGTGATATCCCTTCGGTCGGCCAGCTGGGCAATCCGGTTCAGCACCCCCACGGTCACCGGCTTGCCGCAGACCGGGCAGATACCCCCGTGACGCTCCGTGGTCAGGGGATCCCAGGAAACACCGCATTTCCTGTGTCCGTCGTGATGATACTTTCCCTCCTGGGGAAAAAACTCTACGGTCCCCCGAAAGCCCGCTTTCCGGCCTTCCTTCAAAGCACCGGTAATTTCCGGGTAGGAAAGCCCGGTATCGAAAAGACAGGATTCCCGCCCCAGCTTTTCCGGTGAGTGGGCGTCGGAGTTGCTGATGACGGTATAGTCGTCCAGAAAAGAACAGATCCAGTTCATAGGAGGGTCGGAGGATAGCCCCGTTTCCACGGCGAAGATATGATCAGCCAGGTCCCGGTAACATTCTCTGATCGTATCAAAGCCAGATTTCGACCCCAGGGCGGAAAACCAGGGTGTCCAGATGTGGGCCGGAACGAAGAGTATATCTTCATCGGCTTCCAGACAGAGCTCCAGAAGATCCCGGGAATCCATTCCCAGGATAGGCCGCCCGTCGGAACGAATGTTCCCTCCCAGGCGTTCGATCTTTTGCTGTATCCTGAAGACCGTTTCAAAGCCCGGGGCGAAGATAAGGTGGTGAACCTTCCGAACCTTTTCACCGTATTTGTAGATCGTGCTGATTTCAGCGGTTAAAAGAAACCGGGTGGAAGCTCCTCTGTCCCCGGATAAGGGTTCCTTCAGAACGAAAAGCCCCTCTTCCGCGCCTTGAAGCTTCTCCTTCAGCTCCGCCGTCCACCCCGGATGGGTGAAATCCCCGGTTCCGACAACCGCCAGGCCTTTCCTCTGTCCCCAGAGAGCCAGATTTTCCGGGGTCAGATCCCGGCTGGTGGCCCGGGAATAATGAGAATGAATGTGAAAGTCACCGATAAAGCGCATGGGATACTATAAACCGACCGAGGAGCCTCGGTAAATGCCCCCTTCACTCCTCTCCGTGTCCTGCCAGTTCCGCTATCTCTTCGATCCGTCTTTCCAGTTCATCTCCCAGGCCTCGGATACCCGTATCCAGGAATCCCCGGATGATCATGGAAACGGCTTCCCGTTCTTCCAGCCCTTGAGCCATCAGGTACTGCACCTGGTGGGGGGATATTTTACCGATGCTTGCCTCGTGGCTCATGTGAGCGGACGGGTGGCGGGACTGTAAACCCGGGATCGATTCGATGAAGCCGTCTTCCCCGGCGTCAATAATCATACCGGCGCAGTCCACATGGGCGTGGCACGCTTCGTTTCCGATGAGCAGCCCCTTCTGCACGATCTTTCCCCCGGTACAGACGGCCCGGTGGGCGATCTCCGCGCCGGTTCCCGGGGCGTTTAGATAGACATCGCCCCCCAGGGTGAGGGTTGTCCCTTTCGAGCCGAGGATGATGCTGGCATACTTGGCCGAAGCGCCCGGGCCGTTAAGATAGGTCACCGGGGATGATTCGACGGACCGGCCGGAACGGAGGGACACGTAGTTGCTGACATACCGCCCCCCCTCTTCCACCAGGGTGGTCGAACGGGGGAACACCCGAATACCCGGACCCCAGCTGTGAACCATGGTATGGGTAAACTCCGCCCCTTTACCCACATAGGTTTCTGTTACGGCAAGGTGATCTCCCTCCGCAAGGTCAAAACCGGAGACACAGCCGGTAATAAACTCTAAGGAGGCTTCATCTTCCAGGATAATGACGTTGTGCAGGACCTGTCGGTCTATCGAGGCGGTCATGCAGAGAGCCGCCTGGGAAGGCAGGGTTATCTTCATGCCCTCTTTTACCCGGAGGAAAAACCCCTCCGGTCGGCCCTCATCGGTCCCCTGGGGGTGGTAATGTTCCTTCCGCAGCCAGGGGTAGGTGTCCAGGGCTTTCGTGATGGATATCAGCTCCAGACCCTCGGAGCGGGAGAAGGAACATACCTCCAGATGATTGTTCAGGATAAAGGTGCCCGATCGGTTTTCACCGCCCGGAACCACCGCCACTTGGGCCAGCAATTGCTCGTCCGGTATAGGGAAATCGGTCTTTTTCATCTTACTCCCCCTGGTGAAGACAATCGACACAGGAGTCAAACCCCGACTCCCTGATCTTCTTCATGATTATCCGGGGATTCCCGCCGCAGAGAACCCGGCCGTCGATCATCACGTGGGCCTTGTCGGTGGAAACCCTGCCCAGGATAACGTCCGAGTGGGTAATAATCAGCCCGGTTCTTCTTTTAGCGGGGTGCTCCCGTTCCGGTGACAGAAGGCGGTTCATCAGCTGGCACAATAGGGTGATGGAATCCATATCCACCCCCGAGTCGGGCTCGTCCATCATGGCAAAGTGCGGCTGTCTGGCCAGCAGCAGGAGCAGCCCGGCTTTCTTTATCTCACCGCCGGACAAATCCTCATGGATGTTCCTGTCCACCAGATGGGCATGATCGGTTTCCTTTATCAGATCCTCGATAAAACGTTTCCTCTCCGGGTCGTCCCCGCCGATATAATCCAGGAGCAGTCGCAGCTTTACACCGTTAATAGTAGGCGGACGCTGTTCCAGCAGTCCGATGCCGAGCCTCGCCCGTTCGGTCAACCCGAGGGGGAGCAGGTCGGTTCCATCGTAGCTTATGGAGCCGGACACCACCCGGTACTGGGGATACCCGGCTATCGTCGCCAGCAACGAGGTTTTACCGCTGCCGTTGGGACCGACCAATACATGCACTTCCCCTGGGGGAACGGTTAGATGAATATTGTGTAAAACTCTCACCCCTCCGACTTCTACAGCCAGATTCTTTATTTCAAGCTTTCCTGGTACCGGAAACAACTCTTTCCCCCTGTCAGTTTATAATCATCACCTGAACATTACAGCTCGTTACGCGAAAAGCAGCAAACTGACGGCCATGACAATCATTCCCCCGATTAATCCGTAAATCGCCAGATGATGTTCCCCGTATTCCTCCGCCGTGGGCAGCAGTTCATCCAGGGATATATATACCATGATTCCAGCTACCGCGGCAAAGATAAGCCCGAAGGTTCGGTCGTTGAAAACAGACCGCAAGATAAAGTACCCGATGACCGCGCCCACTGGTTCTGCGAGACCGGATAAGAAGGACCAGATAAAGGCCTTTTTTCTGCTTTGGGTTGCATAAAAAATAGGAGCGGAGACGGCCAAACCTTCGGGGATGTTATGGATGGCGATAGCCACCGAAATACTCAATCCCAGAGTAGGGTTCGCCAAACCGCCCATAAAGGTCGCCAGACCTTCCGGAAAGTTATGAATTGCTATGGCCAGGGCGGAAAAAAGCCCCATTCTCATGAGTTTCATTTTTTCACTTTCAGAAGAATCCTTTATCTTATTCGCCACATTCAACTCATGGGGGTTCTCATAGGATGGTATCAGCTTATCAATAATAGCGATAAGAAACACTCCCGCAAAGAAAGCGATCACCGTGACGATGTATCCGGTTTTATTCCCCAGGGTCAAGGATAAGGATTCCCGGGCTTTCACGAATATCTCGACAAGGGACACGTAGATCATAACGCCCGCTGAAAATCCCAGGGAAACGGCGAGAAATTTCGGATTGAATTTTCTTGATAACAATCCGATAAGACTCCCGATTCCCGTGGACAGTCCCGCGAAAAGCGTAAGGCCAAAAGCCAGTAAGATATTATTTTCAATCATTCCTATCCCTCCAAAAGAGTACACTTCCCCACTGTCACATAAAACCACCCCGGAGTATTATGAGGATGTTCCCTGAACGTCCGGGTTTTCTTTCCTAATTCTATTATATTTTAAATTCCTACTTTTATTTGTTATTCCTAACTTACAGAAAAACACCCTCTTCGTCAAGAAAAATACTCTTGAAGAATAGTGTTTTATTCAGGGTGATAGACCCATGCTATTTTAAAAACGAAGGTCTTGAATAAAAAAGAAAATGTATGAAGCCGCCTTTCCCTCCGGCTGACCTTCCCTTCCCCTTTCCGACTTTTTCATGCTATGGTTCCTCCACTATGAATACCCAGCCGAAAGCCTATGCCGCCGTCTTCTTAAGCACCCTGATCTGGGGGCTGTCCTTCATCAGTACAAAGATTGTCCTGGAGACCTTTACTGTCTTTTCCTATATCTTTGCCCGCTTTCTCCTGGCTTCAGTGATTTTCAGTTTCTTTCTCCTCAAACGGGGTGTCCCCCGCCTGGAACGCAAGACCGTGGTAAAAATGCTGGTTCTGGCCCTGCTGCAGCCTTTCGGGTACTTTCTCTTCGAAACCTTAGGGTTGAAATACTCCGGCGCAACCAAGGTTTCTTTGCTCATCGCACTTATCCCCGTGGTGGTAGCCGGCACTTCCCAGATGATTCTGAAGGAAAGCATCAGGAGGAAGGCCGCTATTGGTATCACCTGCTCGATAGCCGGGGTTTCGCTGCTGGTCATCGGAGGACCGGAGGGTTTACAGTCCCTTTCCGGCACCTTAAAAGGAGACATCTTCGTGCTTCTGGCTGTTCTTTCCGGCTCTTTTTACATGATTCTCACCAGGGATATCAGTAAAAAGCTCTCCGCCTTTTATATCACCGTCTTTCAGATGTTTCTGGGTACCCTTTTTTTCCTTCCCTTTTTTCTGGCCGACCTTCCGAACGTCCAGTGGCTGACTATTAGCCCTTTGTCGGCCCTGGGTGTTGTGTACAACTCTCTTTTCGGAACTATCGTGGCGTTCTTATGCTATAACTACGCTCTCAGCCATCTCAACGCTTCCACGGTAGCCGTCTATATAAACTGTATTCCTATCATTACCGCTCTAGGGGCTTGGTTTCTCCTCGGGGAAGTCCTCACACCTCTACAGATGGTTGGAGGAGCGGCAGTACTCCTCTCGGTGATTCTTACCACCTCGGGAACCAAAAAACCCGCCACTCCTTTGGTACGGAGTTGATAGTATTCAGCTTCGAGGCTCCCGGCGTATCAGCTGCCCCCATCCCGGGGTTCCGGTAACCTTTCCGTCTCTGACAACTACCTTTCCCCGAACTGTTACCAGGCTTGGCCGGCCTTCGATCTTCATCCCTTCGAAGGCGCTGTAGTCCACGTTCATGTGGTGAGTAGCAGAGGATATAACGCCACGATATTCAGGGTCATAGATGACCACATCGGCATCGCTTCCCGGGGACAGAGCACCTTTACGGGGGAACAAACCAAAAAGTTTTGCCGGATTGGTGCTCATGAGCTCCACTATCCTATTTAAAGAAAGCTTTCCGGTTTTTACCCCGTAAGTGTATAAAAGATTAACCCTGTCTTCGATAGCGGGAATTCCGTTAGGTATCTTGGTAAAATCCTCCTTTCCCAGGTCCTTCTGTCCAGAAAAATCGAAAGGCGCATGATCTGTGGCCACCGTATCGATAAGCCCACGGGAAAGGGCACTCCAGAGAGCCTTTTGATTCGATTTCACCCGCAAGGGAGGCGACATAACATATTTTGCCCCTTCAAATTGGGGCCGTTCAGCGTAGCTCGCGTCCAAAACAAGATACTGGATTAAGGTCTCAATAGACACGCGAACCCCCCGGGCTTTGGCCCTCAAGGCCGCCTGCAGAGCCAGTTCACTGGAAAGGTGAACGATGTAGCCCTCCGCCCACGTAGTCTCCAGAAATGACGTAAAGTGATGCACACCTTCCGCCTCCACCCAGTCCGGCCGACTGGGCTCATGGAATGCCGGCCCGGTTTTCCCGGCTGCCAGCAGCCGCGCCTGAAGTTCGGCAATCAAGGTCTCGTTCTCACAGTGCGCCGTGGTGATAATACCCTTCTTTTTCGCGAAGACTAGGGTCTTGTATAAATCGGTATCATTGACCCCGAAGAAATCTTTGTAAGCCAGGAATACTTTGAAAGAAGTTATACCTTCCTTAATGATCTCCGAAAGTTGTCCTTCCGTGTCTTCCTTAAAATACGGAACCCCCATGTGAAAGGTATAGTCAGCCACGGAACTCCCGGCTGCTTTCCCCGTCCAGAGTTCATAGGACTTTAGAAGATCATCCTGCTTGCTGGGTACCAGCATTTCTATGAACGTGGTGGTACCCCCCGCCACGGCAGCTTTACTTCCCGTTTCATGGGTATCCTTCGCCTTGGTTCCCATAAAGGGGAGATAAATATGCACATGTGGGTCTATAAACCCGGGAAAAACATACTTTCCCGAAGCATCGATGACTTCAGTGTCGGAGGGGGCTTCCAGCCCCTGACCAAGTTTAACGATCTTTTCATCCTGTACGAGGATATCCGCCTTGTAGTGGGAGTCAGCAGTGACAATAGTGCCATTTTTTATCAGCATTGACATATCTCATCCTCCTTGAAATCCCCTCAAGGGGGGGATGTATCGTCTATATAAAAAGTACTAATTCAAATATATAATGTAAACTATATTAGTCATATTTAATATTTAACATTCTTTTTCACCTCTGTCCCCAGGTGCTTTATTTTCTTTCGTTATATGAGTATGATACAGGGAAGATGATTCACCGATACAGTGTATTTACCGAACAGGATAGTTTTCGCGAAGCCGGCTGCTCCATGGTATACCATGCCTACCGGCAGGCTCTGAAAAATCACGGTTCCTTTCATCTGGTCCTTTCAGGCGGAAAAACCTTAGGAGGGATGCTCCGGACCCTCACCGAACAGCGGTGGACTCAATTGATCAATTGGCGAAGGGTTCATGTCTGGTGGAGTGACGAAAGAATGGTGCCGGCGGAACACGGGGAGAGTAACTACAATACCGCTTGGACAAATCTTCTTTCCCTGCTGCCGATAAAGGAAAAGAAGATTCACCGTATCAAAGGTGAATCCGAAACTCCTCAGGCTGCGGCTCAAGCCTACGAGGAAGAGATTCGAAAGGTCTTTAGAAAATCCAGGGAGCTTCCCGCGTTTGATCTGGCCATTCTCGGTATCGGTTCGGACGGACATACGGCAGGGCTCTTTCCGGACGGAAAACCAGAGGATCCTTCCGGCCTGATTCTCGCAGTAAAAGACTCAGGCTCGAAAGACAAGACCCCCATGGTTACCCTTTCCCTGAAGGTACTCAATAATACGTCCTCCGTCCTTTTCTTTACCAACGCCCGGGGCAAACGCCGGGTTATTTCATCCCTTTTGAAAAGCAGCATCCATGGGAACAGCCCCTCCACCTATCCAGCCGCTCTCATTCAGCCTCGGAAGGAATGCATATGGCATATTCTTGACGAAGGAGAAGCGGAGATTAAAATTTAAATCCTTCCCGTTTAGGCAAGGATGTTTCTTTCAAGCTCTTCCCCGTAGTCCAGAAGTTTTTTCAGTATTTTTTTATCCGCCGCCGGGGTGTCTACACGGGAGAGGCGGTTCCGTACATCCCGCAGATAGGTGCTGATATCCAGGGCTCCCTTCGGCTCAGGGGTGAGGAGGCGGGATGCGCAGAAGCTCTTCCATCTTGCTCTGTCCCCCTCTGACAGGTGTTCCGGATAGTTCCTTCCGATATACCGCCAGAGCAGTTCCGGACCCCGAGGATCATGCATTTCGAAGCGCCCTGTAAGAAGTTCTTCCGGAGCACTGTTCCTGATCACCGAGAAGACCTCCCGATCTTCATCGGGAAAGAAGTCGCCGGAGTAGATCTGCAGTTCCGGATCTCTCGGTTCATGCCGCTCAGCTTCGGTATATACACTCCTCACCTTCTGAATGAGATCGGTTCGACTTTTCAGTATGTCAGCATGCCGCAGGCAGGTGCCGATATCGATACCTAATATTTTTGCTCTGTCCCCGGGCAGGGTGTTCAATGGAGCTATAGCGGGAACGCGGTTTACATGTACCCCTTTCAGAGGAATACGGGTTTCCGGGTCAAGCTCTTCCCGACGCGTGAAAACCCTGTATCGTATTTCCTCAACATCGGCGTCGATCCAATCCGAAGGGTCCTGTCGCAGGTCATAGGTAATGATAACGTTGGGATTTGTCGGGTGAGCACTTACCGGGTAAACCAGGGTGGTACAACCGGGGACAGAGGTAAACATACCCGAAGTATGAACCACCGGTTTCGGATCCTGCAGGTTTAATAGAGAACGGACTTCCTCCTTTTTTCGCAACTTAAAGTAATAGCGAAAGAGTTTTTCCTGCTTTTTATGGATCAGTTTTGCCAGGGCGATAGTAGCCCAAACATCCGAGAGGGCGTCATGGGCGTTCTCGTGGGAGAGCCCGTTGGCCTTGGTAAGGAGCTCGAGCTTGAAAAGAGGCTTACCCTCTTCGTCTGCCGGCCATTCGATCCCTTCCGGCCGCAGATCCCGGGCCATTCTTACCAGGTCCATGATATCCCAACGGGTGTTACCGTTTTCGTATTCTCGCTTGTAGGGGTCGAAGAAATTCCTGTAGAGAAGCGCCCTGAGAAACTCATCATCAAACCGGAGGTTGTTAAAACCCACCACACAGGTTCCCGGCTCGCTTACCAGGGCGTGAACGCGGGCAGTGAAATTCCTTTCCGGCAGACCCCGCTCATTCACCTCTTGAGGAGTGATCCGAGAAACCAGGCAAGCTTCCGGATGGGGAAGATAATCAGGAGAAAGACGGCAGTAAAAATTTTCCTCTGTCCCCACTTGTTCAAACTTGTTATTCGTCCTGATTGCGGCAAACTGGGCTATCCGATCCCATTGGGGGTGGGTACCAAAGGTTTCCAGGTCATACCATAATAACGTTTGAGCCATAGGGTTATAGTATCAAAGAGGTGGAATATACTCAACGCGGGGTTAAAACTTTCACACTCACTATGGTATAGGATGTTGTAGTGTTTTATCCGGAATCTGCCCTTCGGACAAAAATAGAAGCCCTCGAGAGCTATCTTGGTGAACAATAAATGCTGAGTGTGTTAATCACCTCAACTTTCACTCTTTTAGAATAGAATACTTTTATAATTTTTCACATTCAGTGTTAACCTGTGAAGCCCCTGCAGCAATTCCATCTCACAAAATATCGATTCATGATTTTGCCCTTTAAAGACGTTCCGAGGCGTCCCCCACATTAGATTTGCCTGATAAAACCGTTTCCACGAGATAAACACGAATAGAAGGTTATACATGCCTGTTAACAAGGGTGCTTTCCCCGGTGGAGGTAACATCTTCTCGTACCTGAGATAGGTGCTTTAATATCTCGAAGATACTAGGAACCTTTATAATCAATTGTACTATCCAGCTATTCTACTGTCATTCAAAATCATTTCTTTACCATATTGTAGCAACACCCAGACTAAGCGGAGAAACCAATTCGGTGGCCGTTCCATAATATCAAGCATCCCTTTATACAAAAAAGTGATTCCATTATATTCATAATCGATGGGTGTTTGAACCAGAAAGGCTTTTACGGGATTCATGGATACATAGATAAACGTAAGGAGGTACTGATGAAAGCTGTGGATAATAACACTTTGGAAACGTTCGGCGAAAACGTGTCCAAAGTAGCCGTAGATCAGATTGAATTTTCGTGCGAAAACGCTGTTTATCCACTGGTTGATCTTCGATATATCCTCGTTTTCCAGCGGTTTCATTATTAAATGGTAATGGCTCCCCATAATGCAAAAGTTCCGTATCTCGAATCTGTACTTTTTCTTTGCCCGTCGAACCACTTCCATAAAAATTTCCTTTACGAGAGTCGAAGTAAAAATCTTTTCACCCCTGACTGCCCTGGCAAACACATGATAACTAGCTCCTGGTTTCTTTTTACGAGGTTTTCTCATAAGAGCCTCCCTTGTAAGAGTCTTTATAAAGATATAACTATACTTTTTTACTTCTTACTTCAAATTTTGTATCAGATCTTAAGTTATTTTTAGAAATTGCTCTGTCCCCTGGATTCAGTCCAAAGGTTTCCATACAATCGTTTTTAAGATTCAATCAAGAAGTAAGAAAGATACCGCTCAGGTTTGCGTAAACCTACTGTCCGGTTTTTCCTCTGTCCCCAGTGTCTTCAATCTCTCCCCGCAGCCAAGGCCGCCAGTCGACTGAGTTGCTCTTCGTTCCCTAAAGCAATGAGTTCGTCCCCTTCATTGAGAATCCGGGATGACAGGGTAGCCAGGGAAGACTGATTCATCCGGGCCTGGCCGTCGGGACCCAAGATACCGATGATCACTGCTCCGGTATGGGACCCTATATTGCTTTCCTTCAGGGATTTTCCAGCCATGGGAGACCCCTTGCCTACTCGGATGGATTCGATTCGCACCGAATCTTCACCGCCGGAGGAAAGAATTTCCAGGAAGTTGACGATGGAAGGTTGGATGGTAACGGCAGCCATGCGATGGCCGGCAATCTGCTTGGGTGAAATAACCCGGTTGGCTCCCGCTTTTTTCAACTTTATCACATTCCGGTCGTCCGAAGCCTTGGTTACGATATACAGGTCGCCGTTCAGCTGCCGGGCGGTAAGAACCACAAAGACGTTCTGCTGATCCTCCGGCAGGCAGGAGATAAGACCTTTCGCCTTTTCTATCCTGGCCTCCCGCAGTGTCTCTTCCTCCGCCGCGTCTCCGCTGATGAACAGGACGTCGGAATATCGCTTTGTGTCTGTTTCATCGAGGCTTTTATCTACCACGACAAATTTCACCTTCTTTTTCAGGAACTCATCTGTTACCTCTTTACCGATATCGCCGAAACCACAGATGACAATATGATCTTTCATCATGGATAAAAAGCGTTTCATTCGTCGCTCCTTTACCGTCTTCACGATCTGTCCTTCAAAGAGGAAGGCCACCAGCCTGGTCAGGGTAAAACCGATAACAATAACCCCGATGGTCAGAAAAATTATGGTAAAATTTCTTCCCTCCGGGGACAGAGGACGAACCTCCCCGTAACCGACGGTAGATATGGTTATAAAGGTCATATAAAGGCTTTCCGGCAGAGTCCAGCCTTCGATGGTTATATACCCCAGGGTTCCCAGGAAAATGAGAAGAGCGATGAGAAAGAGGGATAAGATAAACTGCCTCAGTGGTGACATTCTGTCGGTCTCTCCTGCGCCTCCCTCAGGGTACTATTGAATTGATGGAAGGATCAATAGAAAAAATATCTTGCCAAGACTTTCACGCTGCATTATCGTTACAGCATTCTCAATGACTATGAAAAAAGGACGGGACACATGGAAAACGGGAAGCTGAAGACGGGCAAGATGCTCCGGTACAATTTCGGTTCCATCGGCCTGAACATGGCCAGCGTGGGGGTCTCCGCGTGGATACTCTTTATCTACCAGCCGCCGGGACAAACCTCTCTGGTTCCTGTGGCCTTTCTCTCGGCCATCGGGTTTATCGCGGGGCTCTGGGACGGAGTCATCGACCCCTTTATCGGCACCTGGAGCGACAATGTCCGCACCCGCTGGGGAAGGCGAAAGCCCTTTATCCTCTTCGGAACGCCGGTGATGATCTTCCTTTTCGTTTTTATCTGGATGCCTCCGACGGAGAACCAGAGCGTGGCCAACGGCATCTGGCTTCTGTCGGTGCTCCTGTTGTACCGCACCGCCTTCAGCTGCGTGGGCATGCCCTACGACGCGGTGCTGGCGGAACTGGCCCCCCGGACGGACGAGCGGGTCACCCTTTCTTCCTGGAAGATGGTCTTCGGCATTCTCGGGTATATTCTCAGCATGGTGATCATGCCGGTGTTCTCCGGCGCCTTCGGCATGAAGGGCAGCGCCGTGATCGTCAGCCTCATCGTATTGATAACCAT
Organism: Spirochaetales bacterium; assembly: GCA_016932135.1. Taxonomy (GTDB): domain Bacteria; phylum Spirochaetota; class Spirochaetia; order JAFGDJ01; family JAFGDJ01; genus JAFGDJ01. The sequence continues at coordinate 16,158 of JAFGDJ010000084.1, forward strand.
GTATATATCCATGGGAGTCTTTCCGGAACACGAAAAGGGAAACACCCAGGAAAAGATCAACATCACCGAATCCTTTCGCTACACCTTTTCCAACCGGGACTTCCTTTTCCTTCTCCTCTCCACGGTCCTGGCGCGGATAACCTGGGAAATGATCCTGAGCCTCTCCCCCTTCTTCGTCACCCAGATCATCGGCTGGACGGAGGACTTTACCGTGGTATTTCAGGGCGGGGTTATCGGCCTGATGCTCCTCTCCATCCCCTTCTGGCACTGGATCAGGAAGAAGATCTCCGATAAATATGTTCTCTTCACCGCCACCTTGGGTCTGGGAATCACCATGCTCCTGAACTTTTTCATCGTGCCGAAAGGTGCTCTGTCCCTCCTGCCGGGCATCATCACCTTTGCCGCCACCGGTATTTTCATCAGCGGCTACATGATTATGAGCTACGCCATGATGGGGAACGTGGTGGACTCCGACGAGAGAAGGACCGGCAGGCGTCGGGAGGCAGTCTACTACGGGGCCTTTTCCTTCGCGGTGAATCTCGGCGGCACCTTCGCCATGACCATTCTCCCGCTCCTTCTGGGTTTCTTCGGCAACAGCGCCGAAAAACCCCTGGGAATTCGGCTAACTTTTGTGGCCGCCGGGATAGCCTCTATTCTCGGCGCCCTGGCCCTGCTGGGGTACTCTCTGCCTACCTACACCGAGAACCTGGAAAAGATGGAACAGTAAGGCCCCGCATGATATCCCTGGGAACAGCCCGCAGGATCATCACCCCGCCGAGGAGGATCTACCTGGTGGGCTACGGCGACAGGAAAGGGGGGAACACCGGCGTCCGGGATGACCTGACCGCCACGGCCATGGTGTGGGAACGCGGCAGCCTTCGAGCCGGGGTGATAGCTGTGGACCTGCTGGGCATCAACCACCGGACCGCCGAACGCGTTCGAGCCGCGGTGAGCCGCCAGGTCAAGCTGCACAGCCTCGAAATCTGCTGCAGCCATACCCACAGCGGCCCCATGGGTTGGGCACCGGAGAAGGTCGGTTTCTTCACCCTGCTAAAAGAGCTCTTCTATCGCCTGTTAGCCCTGCCGGCCGGCCTTTCCCAGCCCGCGGGGTGGCGGAAAAACAGGAAATATATCGATTTCCTTGTCCGTTCCCTCACAGAAGCCGTCTGCGAAGCCAGCGACAAGATCGAGCCGGTGGACCTCTACGCCGGAGAGGCCCCCCTCTTCCTGGGGGTAAACCGGCGGCAGCGGGAGAACGGGGGGGCCGTGGTCATCGGGACCAATCCTCAAGGTCCTTCACCGGAGCGGGTAAGAGTCCTGCAGGCCCTTTCGAAGAAAAACTCAAGGTCCATCCTTACCCTGGTGAATTACGACTGCCACGGGGTGTTCCTGGGGCCGGAAAGCTACGCCGTATCCGCCGACTGGATAGGCGAAATGCGCGGGGGCGTTGAAAGGGATATCCCCGGTTACTGCGCCTTTCTGCAAGGGGGCAGCGGGAACATCAACCCCCGGGGCATGCAATGGGGCTCTGGGGCCGAAGGGCCCATGGTCGAAGGGGGAAAAGCCGCGGCCGAAGCGGTCATCCGGGCGTTAGAGAAGAAAACCCCGCTGCCCGAAATCCCGGGGAACGGACGGTCATCGGGAAAAACCATCTTTATTCCCCTCGAAACGCCGGAATTCGCAGGGGGAACATCCGGCAAGATCTATAAAAGGGTCCTGTCGAAAGAAGCCGGCATGCCCCGGTGGATCGTGGATCCTCTACTTCATTTTCGCTACCCCTGGGGGACAGAGGTGGTGACGGGCAACGACGGCATACCCCGCACCCCGGTCCGCCTTTCTTTCCTCGACCTGGGGGCCTTCAGTCTGGCCACCCTGTCCATGGAGCCCTTTTTCGAAACCGCCGAGAACATCCGCGCCCTTCTTCCCGGCCTGGGCTTTTTCGCCGGCTACACCGGCGATCTTACCGGCTACCTGCCCACCGCCGACGCTGCGGAAGAAGGGGGCTATGAGGTGGATACCAGCCCGTTTTTCTACCGGCTCCCGGGAACCCTTGCCAAAGACGCGGAAGATCGAGTGATCGAAGCCTTCGAGGCCCTGGTCGCGGAACCCCCCGTCGAACCGGCAGCCCCGCGAATCCGGCCGGCAAGGCCGGAAGACAAAGCGCAGGTGGCTGCAATCTGCCAAAAGACCTTCTTCGGCGGTCCCGAGTTCCTCTGTCCCCGGTTGGTATCCCTGCGGTGGTCCGACTGGTACATGGAACACTCGGTGGAGCACTGTTTTGTGGCAGTGGATGAGGCCGACCGCCCGGTGGGATACATCCTCTGCGCCACCGATTCGGACGACTACTGCCGGAGTTTTCGGAAAACCATGGTGCCACGGATTCAAGAAGCTCTGGCCCGGTTAAAAGAGGAATCTCCCGCTACCTGGCGGACATACCGGAAGATTTTTCTTCCACCCCTGGATGAATACCGCCTGCCGGGGATGAAGTCCATCATCCGTACCCATCCGGCCCATCTCCACATCGACCTGCTGCCTGATTACCAGAAGATCGGTCTCGGCGGAGCCCTGATGGAGAGGCTTCTGGCACACCTCAAAGCCTTAGGAATCCCGGGGGTCCACCTCATCGTCGGCGGGGGGAACCACAACGCCATCGGATACTATAAGCGCCAGGGATTCACCTTGCTCACCCGCCAGGGCTGGGGACTTGAAGCCGGCCATGTGATGGGATTACCCTTATAAGATCCAATAACGATACTTCAGGAGCCTGACAATATGGCAAAGATCTATTACGCCGGTGACTGGGCCATTCTCACCGGCCCGACCTTCATGGAAACCCCCTTTCATTTTTCACCCAAGGGGCTTGAGATTTTCAACTACGGTAAGTGGTTGAAAGATGCCCTGGAATCGGAGGGCGCGCATCAGGTCACCTCTGTCCCCTCCTGGGATTTCTACAAGCTCGGTCCCGGGGAATATGAAAAGATTCTCGAGGACTATGACGTCATCATCTTCAGCGATATCGAGGGGAAACTCTTCCAGTTGGCCCCGGAATTCTTCACCCGGGAGGAATTCGGCCGCCGCGTGCTCACCTTTCCCGACCGGATACGGCTGACCAGGGAGGCGGTAATCGAAGGCGGAAAATCCGTTGTCTTCCTGGGGGGGTGGTACTCCTTTACCGGTGAACTCGGCCGGGGCGGCTGGGGGCGGACGGGGTTAAAAGACCTTATGCCGGTGGAATGCCTGGATATCGAAGACCTGATGGAGAGCACCGAAGGGTTTACCGCCGAGTTTAGCCCCGAGGGTAAAAAGCTCCTTCAGGGGCTCGATCTGGATAGCCTGCCGCCGATCTTAGGCTACAACAAGGTGAAAGAAATCTCCAGAGACACGGTACTGGCCCGGTTCCGGGAAACCGGCGACCCCATGCTGATAATCGGTTTCCGCGGTAAGGGAAAGGTCCTGGCCTACACCTCCGACCCGGCACCCCATTGGGGCTGCAACTTCGTGTTCTGGAAAGACTACGGGAAATTCTGGAACCGCCTCATGGAGCTGGTATGAGTCAGGCCGGCCCTCACGACAGCCCCTGGACCCTGCAAGGAGGTACACCGGAGGAACGGCGGATCTGGGAGATGTTCCTTTCCCGCGGTCTTTCGCGGCAAAACGACCGCCGGACCATTTCCGTCACCTGTATTCACGAGAGGAGCCGGTACATAGAGGAGACCCCCGACGGTACCACCGGCGAAGGTTTCATCCTTCGCTTCGGCGAACCGGTTACTGTCACCTATACATCCTTGAGGGGTCTTTACTACGGCCTGGTAACCCTGGCGGACCTCCGAAACCGGGGCGACCTGCCCGAAGGAGAACTGCATGATTACCCCCGGTTTCCCTTCCGGGGCATTATCGAGGGATTTTACGGCACCCCCTGGAGCCATGAAGCCCGAAAAGAGATGATCCGCTTTCTGCCGGAGATCCGGATGAACTCCTTTTTCTACGGACCCAAGGACGACCCCTTTCACCGGGAGCTCTGGCGGGATGCGTACCCCCAAGGGGAACTGTGCCGCCTCGAGGAGCTGCTCAAGACCAGCGGTGACCAGGACACCCTGTTCTGGTACAGCCTCTCCCCCGGGCTCTCCATCCGGTACAGCTCCAGGGAAGACCGGCGGCTCCTTGCAGAGAAGTTCCTTCAGCTTTACGGCATCGGGGTGCGGCACTTCGGACTGTTCCTGGACGACATCCCCGAAACCCTGCTGCACCGGGAAGACCGCGAAGCCTTCAGCGACCTGGTCGAAGCCCATATCTTCCTTATCAACGACATCTTCGAGTCCCTCACCCGGACGGACCCCCGGATCGCCCTGGCCGTCTGCCCCACCAAATACTGGGGTAAGCCGGGGTACTACCTTACCCGCATGGGCGAGGGAATCGACGGGCGAATACACCTCTTCCACACCGGTCCGGAAATCTGCTCCCGGGAGCTTGCCCTGCGTGACGCCGTACACCTGGAGCGGGTGATGGGCCGCCCGGTCCTCTACTGGGATAACTACCCGGTGAACGACGCGGAGATGACCCACGAACTCCATATAGGACCCTATGAACAGCGGGACCGGCACCTGTACCGGGCAGCCGAAGGGGTTATCGCCAACGGCATGGAATACCCCGAAGCCTCGAAGATTCCCTTTTTCACCATCGGTGAATACCTCTGGAACCCGGAGCACTACAACCCGGAGGAGTCATTGAAACGGGCGGTCCACCGGGTCCTGGGTGAACGGGATTGGGAAGCCTTTCTTCCCTTCGTCGACAACAACCGGTCATCCTGCCTGGCCTCCGGTGAGCCTACGGCCCTGCAGACAGCCCTGGGAATCTGCGGCTTTCATCTTCAGCGGGGCGAAATCGCTGAGGCCCTTACGATCCTGAAAGAAGAATATACCAGGCTCGCCGGGGCCGATGCTCTTTTCAAGGGGGGGATGGAAAACGCAACTTTAGAAAAGGATATCCGGCCCTGGGCGGAAAAATATTCCCTGGGCGTGGAGATTCTCGGGTGCGTTATCGAGCTTCTGGATGGCGGTGAAGAGGACAAACCGGTATTGATGCAGCGTTTCGAGGAGCTGGCCGAAAGGTTTTTTTCGACCCGCGCCTACGTCTTCTCCGACGTCCTTCCCCTGGCGCTGACGGAGATACGAAAATTCCTGACCGGGGAGGTGTAAGCCCATGGGATTCAATCCTTTCATAAAAAAACCGGACCTGATGAAGGCCCGACGGGTCCTCTGCGTGCAGGCCCACCCGGATGATATGGATATCAGCCTCGGGGGAACCATGCTGGCCCTGAAGGATCGGGACATTCCGGTTCATTATCTCACCCTGACCGACGACGCGGCAGGGTTCAGCAAAGCGGGCGGCAAGTACCGGGAACGGGCGGACATTCGCAAGCAGGAACAGAAAGAAGCCGGGGAGATCCTCGGTGTTGCTTCCTTCCACTGGGTCGATTTTCCCGACGCGGGGGAGTGGTCCCATCACGAAGCCCGGGACGCCGTCATCCGGGTGATTCGGGAACTGCGCCCCGATTTTCTCATCACCCTGGACCCGTTCCTGGCTTACGAAGCCCACATGGACCATATCCGCACCGGCAGGGCCGCCGCCGAAGCGGCGATGCTCTATAACTTTCCCCATGTAGCCGAACCCCTGCCGGAAGGGTACGAGAGCTTCGAGCTCGAGGGGGTCGCCTTTACCTGGACCAACAACCCCAACACGGTTATCAGGACCACCGCCTATAACAACAGGAAATTCGAGGCCGTGTCCCGGCACGCCTCCCAGTTTCCCGGCGAGAAGGACCTGGTCTTACTGAAGAAGTACCTCACCTACCGGGCCTGGCGGGAGGCTCTCTGGCGCCCCTTCCTGCTGGGAGAATCCCTGAAGATCCTGCCGCCGGTTATGCTCCACTGCTTTCCCGAAGCCCTGAATTTCTAACCGACGGCTGCCTGCCTGGGGGCTAGGCGAGGCTCCACAGGTCATTTCCCGCGAAACCGGTTCAACATGGTTTCCAGCCTCGCCGCCGGGTAAGGATTCCCGTGGGCCGGTACAATGGTTTTCGCCCCCGAAGACAGAATCCGCCGGATAGAGGCATACATCTTTTCTTCATTGGTGTAGTAGATTGGCCGGTAGGCGGTTCCGGTGCACTTCAGAAAGTTCATGGCCGCGTCACCCACAAAGGCGGTACCGTCGTCGAAAAGCAGGGTCATGGAATCTTCCGTGTGTCCCGGGGTGTGGATGATCCGGGCGGGTATACCCAGGCTCCGAAGCACCGTATCGTCGTCTCCGTCCACCAGGGTATCCCTTCCATCCGTCAGGACCGGAGGATAACGGAAGGACCGGTGGAACAATTGGAAAACTGAAAACAAAAGCTTCAAGCGTTTGGTGATATATTGTCCGCCCTCTTCACTGCCGCTGTCGCCTTTGGCCAGCAGAGGAACGGATCGTTTCTGCAGGATCAGAGGAAGACCGAACTCCTCTTTCAGTTTCCGTGCGAAACCTACGTGGTCATCGTGGTAATGAGTCAGCAGGAGATGCTTGATTTCTTCTACATCGACCCCGACGGCAGCCAGCTTCTTCCGGAATTTCATATAGTCCGCCGGATACCCTGTATCAATGAGCAGGTAACCTTCATTACAGGGGATCAGATAGACCTTGGTGATCCCCAGGTTCAAACACCGATAGTCTGTCATAGATCATTACCAATCAAGGTCGGCGGGAAAGCAGTTGGAATATTTTACACTGCCCCTAGGACGGGCCATCATATCCTCCACCGCCGCCCGCCAAGTCTTGTAATGCTCCGTTTCCTTGTGCCGGGCCGGGTCCTCGTCGGCGCGGTATACCTCATTCAAGACAAACCGGGTCGGATCATCCCGGTTCTGCAGCACGTCGAACCGGACAATCCCCGGTTCCTTAAGGCTCTCCCGGGCGTTTTTCTTCGTAGCAACCAGGAAGGCGTCGATGCTATCCATTTTCACCTGCACATCCACATGAACGATCAACATGGGTAACCTCCTTTAAGGTGCCTATTATAACACTTTCTAGAAATCTTGTTGCCCAGGATGAATGAAGAATCCTTCCTGCTCCGTGATACTCCCATTTTTAATACTCATTTGCATTACCAATTAAAATTTTTAATACTATACATTGATGAGGAAAAATGGTCTTAGCCTGGTATTTCTTTTGCTTCTTTTAGCCCTGCCAGTTTCAGCCCAGGAACAACTGAAAAAAATTCTTGTACTTCACTCTTATCATCAGTATCTTCCGTGGACTTTGGTCTTTCAGGCAGGCCTTGATGAAGCCCGCCGGGAATACGGTAACAAACCGGATTACTACCTGGAATACATGGACACCAGTCGGCTTTACACTCCTCTGCAGGGGCAGGACTATGCTCGCTACCTGACATATAAATATCGCGACCTGACCTTTGACGCCGTCTTGGGAGATTCCGACGAAGCCTGTCTTTTCCTGGAAGCTTACGGTGACTTTCTAGGGGAGATCCCCCGGGTCTATTATACCGGAGACCCCCTCCCCCTGAAGCAAAACGTTTACAGCCTGGTTTCACGCTACGATAAAGCTATTTCGGAAACCTTTCGGATAGCCGTGGAACAAAACCCCGGGGCGCAGGAAATCCTCATAATCACCAGTGAGGTAGAGGATGGAAGCGTGGTGGAAAACACCCTTCGTTCTCTCCTTTCCCCTCAAGGAATTCAGACCATACGCGCCTTGAAAGATTATTCCTTCGATGAACTCTTTGAAGAGGTCCGAGGGCTGGATGATAGGACGATCATCCTTTTCACTCCCGTGGTCTTCGACAAAGAGGGGAACAGATCCATTCCGAAGGAGCTCTTAATCAAATTAGCCGAAATCTCCAGGGCACCCATCTATACCTTCTGGAGCTCCTTAATGAACAGCGGAGCCGTGGGGGGATATGTTATCGACGGAGCTCAGACCGCCCGGGAGATGGTCCGAGCCGTGATGGATTATTTACAGAGCGGGAGCTTCCAGGACAACTACTGCAATCTAAAGCCTATATTTGACTGGAAAGCTTTGAAAAAGTATAACCTGAACACGCACAACCTTCCCGAAGACACGTTGATGCTGAATGAGCCAGAAAAAATCTTTGAGACTCATTACAAGGAGATTCTAATAAGTATTGTTATCATCATTCTCCTTTTTCTCGCCCTGGTCCTGTACTGGCTTCGGGTGGTAGCGCAAAAAAACAAACAACTTCGGGAAGCCAACAGGTTGATAACCGAGGCCCGGGAGGAAGCAGAGGAACTCGCCCGAACAGATCCCATGACGGGGCTTCTCAACCGTCGGGCGGCTATGACGCTAATATACTATGAAATGAATCGTCAGAAACGGACAGATAGTACCATCAGCCTCATGGTTCTCGATATTGATCACTTCAAACAGATCAACGACTCCCACGGCCACGATACGGGGGACAGAGTATTGAAAAGTCTCGCGGATTTATTGACCGGAGCGATCCGGAAAATCGATACCCTGGCTCGATGGGGGGGAGAGGAATTCCTGATGCTTCTGGTGGAAACCCGGGGACCCGACGCCTTGATCCTGGCGGATAAACTCCGGATATATGTGCATGACTTAGCTTTTTCCTTCTACCCCGGGATAACCGTCAGCATCGGTATAGCGGAGCTCTCTCCCGGGGAGGACTTCGACGCCTGGTTTAAGAGGGCTGATACAGCATTGTACAAAGCCAAGGCCGCGGGGCGAAATAGCACCGTGCTGGCAACCACAGGGTAATTCAAATCATCTCTCTGTTGTTGAGAATCCTTCGCTTAAATTATTTATAATATGACTAGTATGGAAACCTCAGGAACATCCCAACAAAGCCGTAATCACCGGCTGGCAGCCTACCTGAAAGAGTTGTATCAGGGCAGCCATTCACTGGCGCTGTATGAAAAGAACGCCGAGGTCCTGGAAACGGCTACCCCGGCGGAAGTCAACGGCGCCATAGACACCCTGATCCGGGAACACGATGACTTCGACCGTATCGAGGATGCCGTAGCCCGGTTCATCCGGGCCGCAGGAAAAGGGTTGGATTCCCGCCCGGCGCCGGAGGTTCCGGCAGGTCACTTTCTCAGCCTGCTGCTGCTGGAAAATCGGGGCTTAAAAGCTCATCTGAGGACCCTTTCCGCTGCTTTCAAGGCCTTTACCTCAGGTTCCCCGGGGACAGAGGTGCGAAAACTGCTTAAAAAGACCCTGGAAGTCTCATCCCATTACCAAAAAATACAGTACGCCGTCTTTCCGGCTATGGAAGACCATACCGAGGCTTTCAACTGCACGAAATTGATGTGGCATTTGCAGGATACCGTCCTGGCGGGGTTGAAAGACCTGCTGAAGATGCTGGAAGAACCCGAGGCTCCGGACTATCAAGCCTTCAACCGCCTCTTCGGAAAGACTTTTCTGCGGCTGGGGGCCCTGGCCTACCGGGAGGAAAAGGTTCTCTTTCCCGTGGTCCTGGAAACAGTTCCGGCGGAACGATTCGACGCCATGACCCGCGACCTGGAGGAATACGGAACCTCCTTTGGCGTTGACTGGAAGCCTTATATACACAAGAGTACAGCCACGAAAGTAAAAAATGAGTATATTAGTAAGGTAAAACAGGAGGCCTCCATGTCTGAACATATTCAAAACCACGAAGAAAGAAAAAAACAGCTGAAAGCCATCATCCTGGGATTGAAGGATGAGGCTGATATTCCCCTGATGAAAAAGCGTTTCGCCGCCCTGTTGAAAGACCTGAGCCCTGAAGAGATCGCCGCCGCGGAACAGGCCCTGATCGACGAAGGCATGCCCGTGGAAGACGTGCAGAAGCTCTGTGAGGTTCATGTGGCAGCCTTTCAGGATGCTCTTCATGAAACCAGCGGGGACAGAGGAAAAACCCATAATATCCCCGGACACCCGGTGCATACTTACCGGGAAGAAAATAAACAGCTGAAAAAACACCTGAAAGCCCTGAAGCAGTCTTTACGGGGAACAAAATTGCCTGCCGGTTGGGATCGCCTGGGAAAGGCTCTTCAAACCCTGAAGGAAGTGGAGATTCACTTTGCCCGTAAAGAAAATCAGCTCTTTCCCTTTCTGGAAAACGCCGGATTCTCCGGGCCTTCCAAGGTGATGTGGGGAAAACACGATGAAATTCGAGGGATGATGAAGGAACTGGGGGACGCCCTGGAGAAAAAAGACCCCTCGGCTTGCAGAAGTGTCGGCGGTCGGCTGATCAGGAGCCTGCGGAGCCTGATCGTTATGGAAGAAAAGATCCTTTTCCCCACCTCTTTACGAAAACTCCCCGAAGAAGCCTGGGCGGAAATCCGCCGGGGGGAATCGGAGATCGGCTACGCCTGGATAACCCCGGGGAACCTCTACGATCCTTCGGTGGTTTCGGTTTCCTCTGTCCCCAGTACCTCTGTCCCCACGGAAAAGCCTTCCGGTGAAATCGACCTTTCGGAGGGCAAACTCCTGCCGGATCAAATCGATTTAATGCTTCGAAACCTTCCGGTGGATATAACCTACGTGGATGAAAACGACAAGGTGCGGTACTACAGCCAGGGAAAGGAGCGGATCTTCCCCCGGTCCCCGGGAATCATCGGCCGGAGCGTGCAGAACTGTCACCCTCCGAAAAGCGTTCATGTGGTTCAGAAGATCGTGGAGGACTTCAAAGCCCGCCGCCGGGAGGTGTCGGATTTCTGGCTGGAAATGAACGGTCGGTTTATCTTCATTCGCTACTTTGCCCTCTTTGAAGGGGACACCTACCGGGGGGTCCTGGAGGTAAGCCAGGACGTCACGGACATCAGGAAGCTGGAAGGGGAAAAACGGCTGCTGGACGAAGAATAAAAGGATAGCTCAGAAAAAGCCCGGGCGGGTAAGGCTCCTAGCTTGAAAGAGAAAACACAAACTCCTTCGTAATCCTCACTTCTTTTCCCGGGGGATGAAAGGACCACTTTTTTCTCACCGTATTCTGGGCTTCCATGTCCAAAAGACTGTGGCCGCTGGATGCAAGCACCTCCGCTGAAGAAACAGACCCATCCGCCGCAACAGTAATAGCCAAGGTAACGGTTCCCTGATAGCCGAAACGCCGCGCAGCGGCGGGATATGCCGGCAACGGAAGATTCCTGCCCGCGCTGAGAGCGGCGAATCCCACCGCCGGCAGTTCCTCATCGACAGAAGGTCCCTCTCCGCCGGGGGGCGGGTTACCCCGGGCGGCTCCGGGGACGTCTTGCCCGGCGGTCTCGGCTAACTCAGGTACCGGCCCGGGAGGCAGGGCTGACGCCGGAAGATTCGAAGTTTCCTGCAGGATGTCCCCGGGGCTCTCTTCCGGCGGGGCCGGCGGCGGGTCTTCTTCACCGGGCCGTGAAGTCTTGCCGACCGGGGGCGGAGAGGCCGTCTGCGCCGGATCCTTAAGGTTTTCGGCGAGCCTGGGAGGGGTGTCGGCGGCTCCGATTTCGGAAGAAAAGGAACGGCTGATGCTGATCTCCAATACCGAAGAAGCCGGGGGCTCGATGATCTGAGCCGGCGGAATAATCCTTACCACGAGGAAAACAAGGCCATGAAAGGCCATTGCAAGAAGACAGGAGAGAATCAGCCTTCCCGATTCCGTGGTACATACCGACTGCCCGAATCCCCCTGGTCTCATTCTTTCAACCCTTCTGTATTAAGGGAGCAGGATAAAATTACCCTGGGGATAATTATAGGTATCCCACACCCCTTGTTCTCTCCATCCGCCGGAAGAATCCTTCCGAAGTCGGATGAGCTTATCCTCCGCCGAGCGGCAGACATAAAGGGCGTCGTAGCGGGTGTCATAAAAAACTCCCGACCAGAGATCTTCAATCGCGTCGCCGCCTTTATATGAATACCAGCCCTGGCCCGAATCCTCCCCCAAAATTTCCCGGGATTCGTACTTATAGGCCTGCAGCCCCCCGACTCCGGAGAGATACACGATCTTCCCAACAGGGTCGATTCCCCCTTCAGCCCAGCTGGGGGATCCTCCAAGCGGCAATCTGGTCGACTCCTGGTAGGATGTGTCGGAAAGAATGACAATAGTCCCGTCGTTGGCGCCTTGAGATCCGGTACAGACCACATGAATCTCCCCCAGGGAAGGAAAGGGAAGGATCATCTGCGGATTGTAGGCATCGGCAAGCACAATCGTATCAACCACGGCCTCGGAATATAGATCCACCACTGTAAGGGTTCCGGGATCAAAAGGATCACTTGTCCAGCCGTTAAACCCGACATTCCCCACGTAGAGCCGTCCCTCGGAGGCGGCCCCGCCCTGGGGGTTTCTGCCGGCGGGAATGACCCGTTCGCCCAGGGTAAAATCCTCCAGGTTGACGATGACAATCTCTCCAGAAAGATAACAGGGGACAAATCCCCGGGGGTCCCTTCCTTGAGGATCCACGGGAATAATCATCCATGGGTTTTTATTGGCCCCCAGAAAGAGCCTGCCCTGGTAAATAAGCCCCTTTTCGCTGTCATAGGAGAATTTTTGTATGCTGTTGCTCAAGGAGTTGGTAACAAAGAGGGAATCCTTCCAGAAAAGCAGGTGGTTCGGAGCGCTTTCCGTGGGCACAATATTCGGATACAGCGTATCTTCCGCGGGGTCGAAGAGGGCGATCGTCTCATCCAGGCCGTGAAAAAAGAGTATCCTTCCGGAATAAGACCCCGGGTAAGGGGTTTCATAGGTATCCGGGTCGCCGCAGGAGAGGCACAGGGTTAAAAGAATCAAAACACCTAAAAATGGGATAAAACGTTTCACTACAGAAATACCCTCCCCTTGATTCCGAACTCCGCCCCCGGAACAGGATAAAAAAGCCTGCTTACATAGGGGGTGTTGAGCAGATTCTTTCCGTAACAGGCCAACTCGTAATGCTTCCCCAGCTTTAAGCCCAGGGAAAGATCCAGGAGAAAATAATCCTTGAGAAACCGGGTGTTTCCTTCGTTGGTATACCGATACCCGACATAGGTTCCGGAAAGGTTGACGGTGTGGCCCAGGTAGTGGTTCAGGGTAACGGAAAGCCCTGCCTGGTGCTTGGGCCGGTGCGGAAGCTGCTTCCCCTGATTCACCCAGGATTCCTCCCGGTTTTCCGCGATAAGAAGGGTGTAATTGGCTTTCCCCTCAAGAAAACACCCCAGGCCCGGCAAATCGATCAACACCCTGCCTTCAGCTTCGGTGCCGGTAATAAGAGCGGCTCCGATATTTCTCGGCCGCCAGAGGCCCCCCGCGCCGGGGTTCCATTGGATGAGATTCGTAACATCCTGTCGATAATAAACAATTTCCAGAATCAGGGGGTCCGCAGGCTGCCAGATCACACCGGCATCCAACTGGAGGCTTTCTTCCGGCAGAAGATTAGGATTCCCCAGGGCGAACCCGGATTCAAGCCAGAAAAGATCGTCAAAAGACGGAAGATTGTAGGCTGTCCCCGCATTTGCCTTCAATACCAGGCGCCGTTCCGGATCAAAAAGAAACAGGACCCCTCCGTTGACACTCCACCTATCGGACACCGGCTTTCCGACGATATCGGAGAAGGCAGAAAAAGCGTAATCATAACGCAACGCGGGAGAGAGTATCAGCCTGGGGGTATCGGCTTCTTTGAAAGAAAACAGAGGAATATCGATTCGGACATATCCGGAGGCCGTGTGACGCTGGGCTTTACCCGCGTCCTCCGCCCCATCGGAATACTGGAGGGCTGTGGAATCCAGGGAATCATAACGGTAGGCTCCTCCGACGGTAAAAGGCACCGGATACAAGTTCGGAGATAAAACACCGGCGGCTTCTACCGTCCCCTCGGCGGCTTCATTGTTATGAAGATCTTCATCATATTGCCTGTGCTGATTTCGAACTGCCAGGGCCGTCGTAAGCTGCAGGGAGTCCGATATCGGAGCCGAGACATCGAGGAAGAGCCCGGTGGCGCTGTCTGAAAGAGAGGCTTCCGGCGTGGGAAATCCTTCCATCCCCGGAACGCCCCGGGTTGAGGACTGATGACTTCCGCTGAGAGATAGGACAATGCCTTTTTCCGGAAGACTTCGCCAATCCATCGAGAATTCCCCGCCCCCGCTTAAGGCTTCGGCGTTCTCCCGCCGTAAGACCTCCTGGTAATCGGCGCTGTAATAGCTGTAGTCTCCCCGGCTGCTTAAGCCTTTTAAGGAAAGATGAAAGGAACATTGTTCCTCTGTCCCCAGGCTGGCGGAAAAAGTAAGGCCCCCTTCGTGGGTTGACTGGGAGGCGAACCCGTAATAGGCGCTGAAACCCGTCATATTCCGGGCTGAAGCTTTTGTAATGATGTTAATAACACCACCGAAGGCTCCAGGTCCGTACACAGCGCTTCTGCCCCCCCGGATTATTTCAATCCGCTCCAGGTCCTCGGCGCTGTACCGGGAAAGGTCAACCCCGCCTCCTTGAGCCGTGTTCATCCTGCGGCCGTTCACTAAAACCAGCACCTTGTCGGAAGAAGCCCCCCGCAGGGAAATAAGCTGCCCCTGCCCCCTTCCCCCGTATCGTACAAGCACTATTCCCGGCACCGACGCCAGGGCCTCCGCCGCGGTCCGCGCCCCGGAAGCGGAAATTTCTTCCGCCGTCAGCACCGAAACCTGGGCGGAAAGGCATCGGGGGTCCAGGGGATCATAGAAACCCGTAATGATGATCCTCTGGGCGTCATCCTCTTCATCCAGGGAGATAAACTCGGACCCGGGTTTTTCCTCTGTCCCCGAACCGCTTTCTTCCGTACCGGTTTCCTCTATCCCCTGGCCGGATCCTTCAACGGGAAAAGCGCTAAAGGACGGGAAAAAAAGAAAGAATATCAGACCGGCGAGAATAGGCTTTTTCACGGTTTCTCTCTGAGGGCGGGGTCTTCAAGAGCATGCAGATCCACCGCCCCGCTTACCTCGGTGGAAATCTCGTTGAGTTCTCCGGCGATCATGAATACTCCGGTTTGAATCTTGATAAAGCGGATTGAGGTCAATTCTACCGGATTTCCTTCGGCATCCACCGCATCACCGATATCGAATCGGTTCGCCCTGCGGGTTGTTGAACCGAAGGGCACGTCTAACAGGTCCTCCCCCTGGTAGTTTTCCCCGTACCCCCGGAGAAAGCGGTCCGGATAATCGGTCCAGAAACCTTCATCAAGATATTTATTGTGCGGCAGCCGTGCTCCGGAAAACTCAACCTCCGTGACACCCGTACCGTAGCCGGACCACCACCAGTGATAGGAGGAATCCCCGTACCCGGGGGCAAGCTCCCCGGAAGATCCCTGGTTATCGGTCCAGGTGATATTCCCCGCCTCACTGTCGGGCTTGTTAAAAGTCACCCTGTAATCCCGGATATAGGAATCATCCGGACCGTAGCTCTTTCCGGTTTCGCTCCCTGAAAGTTCATACCATGTGCCTTCCGGTCTGCCCGTTCCGCTTTCATCCGCCATGACAAAAACCACCGCCGGCTCGCTCCCCACACCGGGCTGGGTATACACCGCGAAATCGTACCCCTCACCGTCAAACACATCGTGATCAAAACCGGCGACAATATATCCACCCCACCCTCCCAGAAGAACAAACCCGGTATCCGTTCCAAGAAACTTCTTCTCTTCCTCACCGGATACCACCAGGGATGCATGCTGCCCCACACCGTACCGGTACTCGAAGACCTCGGCAATATAGGGGGACCTGCCGGAGTTCCGGAAGAAAAGATCACAGGACACCGGGAGAAACATCGGGATGATCAGAAAAATACGCAATCGTTTCATCTCTTTTCTCTGAAGCCAAAGAGGAAAACCCGGAGCCTGCCGGTTTGCGCCGTCCGGGCTTTCCGCAAACGGAACACTGAAAGGCGGCGGGGACTGTCGGACAGGCTTCCCCTTCGGTATCCCTGCTTCAGAACCGGATGCGCCGCCTAATATGTCCGGGAGTCTCTACTGCTTTGCCGCTCCGGCGGAAGCATAAGCGAAATGTCCGTTGGCTATAGTAGCTCCTGCTATCGCCTCGGCAGGGGTTTCAAAAACGGTATTGTCATAATCAGCATTGGCCGCTTTGTAGCCCTGGGTGAAATCCCTCAATTCCTGGTTGCCGGTATTGGTTGCCCAGCGGAAGATTTGGTACTTGCCCACTTCCCCGGTACCGGCGTTATTAACCTCGGTATATTGAATAACAGCATAGCCTGAACCAAGGGTCGACCCGCCGTCAACAATCGCGGTATCCCCTCCGTTCAATCCCTCATTGTCGAAAAGGAACATGTCGGCTTTATAGGTTACGGTAAAAGTAGTTCCATCCAGGGAGGATGAATATTCGATAGTATCCTCAGTAATGACCCATTTTTCCACATTATCGTTTCCATCGCCGTCCCAGTCAAAACTGGAAAGGGTCCAGGTTCCGAGAACCGCGATAGGCTCGGGGCCCCCGAACAAATCGCAGGAAGAAAAAAATCCGACGGTAAGCAGCAGGACAGTTAACAGTAAAAGAGTTCTTTTGAGATAGGGCTTCATGTTCTTCTCCTTTCGGGCAGAAGAAGTACGGTGAATGGCTGGTTGGAATTGAAGAAATCGGCAGGCGTGATCCTTCAATCGGCCGTCCATTCCGACTTATTCCGCGAAGTCAAAAATGGTTTGCGGCATATCAACGTCTCCTGGCTTACGGATATCATCGCCCGCGCCTTCCCGGTTTCCCAGTGGCTTTCCGCGGCCGCATTTCCGATCACAGTGACGCGATCGCGGGGGATTCTCACCCCCTTCCGTTAGATATGCTTACAGGGAGTATATCTTGAGAGAAACATCCATGTAAAGACCCTGTAAAGGCATACCCCGAAAGGCTGCACAACCCGGAACCAGAAAGATCTCGGCGGGAGAAGCATAATCGGTAAGTAGAATACTATCTACCGGTTGATTCTTTTTTTCCTTCCCCTCTTTCAGACGTACCGCTTCACCGTTTCAAGATACTCCCGGTACCGCTC
>JAFGDJ010000085.1 GCA_016932135.1 Spirochaetales bacterium
AAAGAGGTTGATTGGCTGGAATTTGAAATAAAAACTCCGGCGGATATTCCGGAAAAGGTCAAACGGGTTCAGGAAATCGTTCTTAAACGGAGCAACATGAGGCTTCTGAAGGCAAAACGGCCTAAAGATATCCTGCCCTACGCCATGAAGATCTTCGATACCCTGAATGAAGGCTACAAGGATCTCTTCGGATTTGTGGAACTGGATGAGGAACAAAAGGCTATTTACACCAAGCAATACTTCCCCTTCATCGATCCCGATTTCACCAAAATCGTTATCGACGAAAACGACGACGTGGCGGGCTTCGGCATCGCCATGCCTTCCCTTTCCAGGGCGCTGCAGAAATCGGGGGGAAGGCTCTTTCCCTTCGGTTTTATCCATCTACTCATGGCTTTGAAGTTTCCCAAGCAGATCGATATGTACCTGGTGGCGGTGAAACCCAAGTACCAGAACCTGGGGATCAATGCCATTCTTATGAGTGAGATAACCTCTTCGTGCATCCGCCGGGGAATTAAAAGCGCCGAAACCTCCGGTGAACTGGAAGATAATAAAGCGGTGCAGGATTTCTGGAAAAATTACGACAAGCGGCAGCATAAAAGGCGCCGCTGCTTCGGAAAGTCTCTGCGGTAGCTCCGGGAAGGCTCACAGGTCGAGCTTGTACATCCGGTGAACCTTGTAGGGTTTCGCCCCCAGACTTCCGGCGTCACTGATCATCAGCTCGGTTTTTTCGGAAATCTGAACCATTTCAGCTTCCCGGAATTTTCTTTTCATCATCATAGATTCAAGTTCCTGATAGAGCAGGGCGTTTCCTCCCAGCCGCTGGTACTCCGGCAGTATACCGATGCCATTGAAAAGTATCTTCTCCGATTTTTTCAGTGTCAGGAGAATCCGGAGAATCTGCAAGGGGCCGAGCAGTCCTCTGTTGAGATGCAGGGTTCTGGAGATATCGGCAAAACCCAGGACATACCCGATAACCTTGCCGTCATAGGCAAGCAAGGAAATGAGGTCCGGATCCAGTATCGTCAGGAGTTCGTTTTCCACCTGATCCAGCTCTTGCCGGGAAAGGGGATAATCTTCCAGATGGTGATTCAGGGTTTTCCCGTAGAGGTCTTTTATGTCCCCGATATACTTCTTTATTTCTCCTTTATTCTTAAAACGCAGGGCTGTAAAGCGGCCCCGCTGAAGAACGTGTTCCGCCAGCTTGCGGATTCGGTCCGGAATAATAAAATGTTCCGGAGGAACGGAAAAGGAATGGAGGTCCACATATTTGGTGAAACCCGCGGCTTCCAGAATCGTCTGATAATAAGGGTAATTATAGCGCATCATCGTCATGGCCGGGGTGTGTTCAAAGCCCTGAACCAGAATCCCCGCTCCCGCGGCGCCTCCTGAGAGCATGGGACCCACCAGGGAGGAAAGCCCTCGCTTCCGGGCCCAGGCGGCTAGGTGGCCGAAAAGCACCTCCGCCGTCTCCTGGTCGTCGATAAGGTCAAAAAAATCGAAAAACGCGAAGGTGGTACCATGAAAATTGTTATACCGGGTGTTCTCCGTTATCAGACACCGGGCCACGGTTTCTCCGTTTTTCAAAAGCAGGAAAAAATCCCCTTGTGAGTGCAGGAAGAAGGGATGCCGCTTCAGCAGCAGTTTCCGGACATCCGTGTCAAAAAGGGGAACATAGTAATCACTTTCTTTATAGAGGCGTTTCGGGAATTGTATGAATTCCCTTCTGGCTTGCCTGGTAGCCGAAGCGTTCAGGAGTATATAGTCCTTATTACCCATATTTGTCGCCTCCCTGCCAAAAAGTAAGGGACACTATATCATACAATGTTCCTGCGTCCCAGGGGTAAAAAGCCGGTTTATTCGGGTTTTTTTATCTTCCTCGGACTTCCGAGAACCCCTTTTCCAGGTCTTTAAGGATCCTTGGCGGGATGATATGATCATCTTCTATCAACCCCCTTTGACAGGGGTTGTGAACTTCTATACTTCCGGGGAGGAATTCTATGACAAGGAAACTTTTTTCCTGTTTCGTGGGCTGTACCGCTTTCCTCTGCGTCTTTCTTTCCTGTGCCGGTGTGAAAGTGGTCGATACGGGTGTTGAAGCCGGCGAAACGGAGCTTTTTGAAAAGATAAAGCCGGTTTTCATCGTTCCGGCGGCGGATATTAAAAAGGGAAACGGCATAGAAGCTGTATTTTTTGACCAGCGGGGGACGGAGGATGGGGCCGTTTTGGAAATTACCGTGGTCTTTTATGACGAAGACCATCCTTCAGCTTTGACGGACGGCCTTTACGACTTTTATCGCTCCCTTAAATATCGACGGGTACGAGATGTGGAGACCTTTTTCTTTCATTACAATATCCTTGGTGTGGAGCGTTCACGGATCGATTTTCCCGGCACCTACGCGGAGGACCAGGCGTTTTATAAAAAAGGGGTGGAGCACTTCAGCGCTGAAGTTCCCGCTGCCCGGTTCGAATATGCCGGATCCCGGCCGGTGATTTATGTCACCACCTGGAACCACCTGTTTCGGGAAAGCGCCGTCGAGCAGGACCTGGAAACCCTGACCGTGGATGATTACCCTGTGTACCCCGGGTCCCGGGCGGAGGTGGAGTCTCTGATAGCCCGGTAAGGGGGAGATAGCTGGATTGAATAGAATATTCGGGGTCCTGGGGTCTATAAAACCGGCCCTGGTGCTCATCACGTTATTGCTGCTCCTCTCCGCCCTGGCAACCTTGATACCCCAGGACGCGACGGAAGAGGTGTGCCGGGCGAGATACTCTGCCCCTCTGGCCGGAATCATCCTGTCGCTTCACCTGTACCGCTTTTTCCGTTCGGCGGTCTTTCTTGTGCCCCTGGGACTGTTTTTCATCAATCTCTGTGCCTGTTCCCTCCGTCGGGTCATCCGCCGTGCCGCCGCCGACGTTCCCCGGCGCTACGGCCCGGACATCATCCACCTGTCCCTGCTGCTTCTTATCATCCTGGGGGTTCTGTCCCTCTTTCTCACCTCCCGGGGAGTCGTTTCCCTGGGCAGGGGCGAATCCTTTATCCTCCCCGGGGGGCCGGAGGTCCAGGTCACCGATGCGCGGTACCTGACCTACGAAGACGGGCGCCCGAAGGATTGGTTCACCGCGCTGCGGGTCGTGGGGGAAGAGGGTTACCGGAAGGAACACACCCTGGAGGTGAACAAACCCCTTTCCTTAGGAGTCTACAGGATCTATCAGTACGATTTTTCCCAGGAAGCCGAAGCAGTGTTGAAGAACGCTGAAGGTTTCGAAGGGACGGTGCGCCTGGGTGAGGGCTTCCGGGTCGGGGATGGGGTCTACCGGTTCCTGGCGGTGGAAGAGGGGGAAGGGGGGGAAGGGGGAAGGGCTGCCGTGTTCTCCCTGGACCGGGGGAGCGGCCTCGAAGTGGTAAAGCTTAGTGAGGGACTGGGAACCCCGGACTTCCGGCTGGAAGAGATTCCGGTCTATTCCCGTACGGGGCTTCTGGTTACCCGTAACCCCCTGTTTCCTTTCATTCTCATTGCCCTTCTCATCTTTGCCGCGGGCATGACCCTGACCTTTTTTCAAAAAATCCGGGATATCGAAGGAGTGAGCCCTCAATGATTATTACCGCCGCCTTCATCCTTCAGCCGGTTCTTCTCGCCGTTCTGGTCTTCCGGTTCTTCAGACCAAAGGCACGAACCGCAGGTCCGGTACGGTTTCTCCTCACCCTTTCAGCCCTGCTGCTCCTGACAGGGTTTGTCCACCGCAGTATCCTGATTCGCTTCGCCGCCCTGACCAACACCTATGAAGCCCTGGTTTTTTTCTCCCTGGGTATTCTGCTTATTCTCGCCGTGTCTTCCTGGATGAAGCGCCCCCCCCTTCCTCCGGCGGTGGTTTTCGGCGGTGTTCTTCTTTCCCTCCTGCTGCTGGCCCTGTCATCCTCTCCCATCGCTCCCTCCGAGGTTCGTCCCCCGGTGCCGGCCCTGCAGTCCCACTGGCTGGTTCTGCACGTGGCCCTCTCTTTCCTGGGGGAGGCCTTCTTTGCCCTGGCCTTTGTTTCTTCCGTTCTCTATCTCGTAAGCAGAAAGGAAGAAAAAAGAAACGAAATGGATCGGCTGACCTACAGGGTCATTGCCGTGGGGTATCCCGTTTACACCATAGGGGCCCTGGTGTTCGGCGCCGTTTGGGCTTCCTGCGCCTGGGGAAGGTTCTGGTCCTGGGACCCCAAGGAGACCTGGGCCCTGGTAACAGTCCTGGTGTACACGGTGTATCTTCACGCCAGGCTGATCTTCAGAAAAAAAGGAAAGGCCCTGGCCTGGATCTCGGTCATTGGTTTCGCCTTTACCCTCTTTACCTTTTTCGGGGTAAACTTTCTCCTCGCCGGGCTCCACAGCTACCGGTAAAAAATCTGAGATGAGGGCTTGACAAGTTAGGGTTGCCTAATTATTATTTTCATTAAATTAGTGCTTACTAATAAACTAAGGAGATACAAATATGAGAAGATTCTGGAATTCTCCGGAACATCATCATAACCCTGGGGCCGGAGGAAGGCTTTCCGAAGCGCAGACCGGCACTCGCTGTATCGTTATGGCCTTATCCGGCGGAACTGCCATGAAACGGCGCCTTATGGACCTGGGTGTTTTTCCGGGGCAGGAAATCGCCGTTCTGCAGAATGACGGCTGGGGTCCTGTGCTTGTAGGAGCTGAAGGAGCCAGGGTTGTGCTGGGCCGAGGCATGGCTGAGAAAGTTGTCGTTGCCCCGGGTTTGCCCGGAGAATTTCATGGAAGACTCAGGAGGAGACATGATGGCGGTTTTAGGAGATCTGCGTCCTGAACAACGGGGCCGGGTTACCGGTTACCGGGAGGACAGCCAAAAGTATCGGTCTAAACTGTTCAGTATGGGGTTAACCCGGGGCACCGTTTTCACGGTAAAAAGAATTGCCCCCCTGGGGGACCCCGTGGAAATTGAAGTCCGGGGGAGTATGATGTCCCTGCGGAAAAGGGAAGCCGAAGCCCTAGTGATTGAGGAGGTTTCAGAATGAAAGCCGACGCTGCGGGAGCTTTACTGAAAACAGTCACCCTGGCCCTGGCGGGAAATCCGAACTGTGGAAAAACCACCCTGTTCAACGCTTTAACCGGTGGCGACCAGAAAATCGGCAACTGGCCGGGGGTTACGGTGGAGCGGAAAGAAGGATATACCGGCGACCGGAGGCTGCCCATCCGGGTGGTGGACCTGCCGGGGATCTATTCCTTTTATTCCTCTTCGGAGGATGAACGCATCGCCCAGGATTATCTGCTTTCCGGAGAAGCCGACCTGGTGGTGAACATCGTGGACGCCTCTCATATAGAAAGGAATCTCTTTCTTACCACCCAGCTGATGGAAATGGAAGTTCCTATGGTGGTGGTGCTGAATATGATGGACCTGGCGGAAAAACAAGGGGCTTCCATTGACGCGGAAGCCTTGTCGGATATCCTGGGAGTCCCGGTTTTCCCTCTGTCCGCGGTAAATAAAACCATGACCGAAGGCTTTCAAAGGGAACTGACGGAGCTTCTTTCACAAAAAGCGGGAATATCCGATAGGGAAATTCCCTACCCCGAAATTCTGGAAGATTGGATCGCCCGGCTGAAGGCCGACGGAAGTATAATGGATCTGCGGGGGAAGGTCCTGAACCGGTGGCAGGCTTTGAAGATTGTGGAAGAGCCGGAAAGCGCGGAAGCTATCCTGGGTCCGGCTCCGGCGGCCCTGAATGGGAAAATCGAAGACCTGCGGCAACGCCTCTTTCAGGAAGAGGGGGAGGAGGCCGATGTCATCATCGCCAACTGTCGGTTTGACTACATCCACACCCTGGTGAGCCGGGTAGCCCGAAAGGGATCGGGTAAGACTCCGCCTTCGGAGAAGGTGGATAAAATCGTTCTGAACCGGTTCCTGGGAATTCCCATCTTTCTTGGCATCATGTACCTGGCCTTCTGGCTGGCCATCTCGGTTGGCTCGGCCTTTATCGACTTCTTCGATATTCTCTTCGGAACTGTTTTTGTCGACGGATTCGGCACCCTGCTTACCTCCGTCGGCAGCCCCGACTGGCTCACCGCCATCTTAGCCAATGGCGTGGGTACGGGGCTTCAGACCGTGGCAACCTTTATCCCCGTGGTCTTTTTCATGTTTCTTGTCCTCAGCCTGCTGGAGGATTCGGGCTATATGGCTCGGGCGGCCTTTGTCATGGACCGGCTGATGCGTTCCATCGGTCTGCCGGGTAAGGCGTTTATTCCCATGATTGTGGGCTTCGGTTGTACCGTCCCCGCCATTCTGGCCACCCGAACCCTGGAAAACAAGCGGGACCGCTTCCTGACCATCTTCATTACTCCCATGATGAGCTGCGGAGCCAGGCTGCCGGTGTACGCCCTCTTCGGAGCGGCCTTTTTCGGTTCCTGGTCCGGTGGTGTGGTTTTCTCTCTCTATCTGGTGGGAATCCTCTTTGCCGTGGGCACGGGGCTGCTGCTGAAACGCACTCTCTTTCAAGGGGAGGAATCTCCCTTTGTCATGGAGCTTCCGGAATATCACGTCCCGAGGTTTTCTTCTATCATGACCTACACCTGGCTGCGCTTGAAGGTTTTTATCCGGCGGGCCGGAAAGGCCATTGTGCTGGTGGTCCTTATTGTGGCCTTCCTCAATTCCCTGGGCATCGACGGCAGCTTCGGTAACGAGGACACGGGGAATTCGGTTCTCTCCCGGATCGGTATGGCCATTACACCGATTTTTACCCCCATGGGGATTGAAAAGGATAACTGGCCGGCTTCGGTGGGGCTCTTCACCGGTCTTTTCGCCAAGGAGGTAACGGTGGGCACGCTGAACGCCCTGTACGCGGGAAATCGGGAAGCCCCGGGAGAGGATGAAGGATTCTCCTTCGGTGCAGGGATACAAGAATCCCTGGCAGCATTATGGGGAGGAGTCTCCGGTATGTTCGCCGGTTTCGGCAATCTTCTGGGTACCGACATCCTGGGACAGGATGAAGAGGCTACGGCCGAAGCTGTGGAAGCCGATCCGTCCATCTTTTCCAGGATGCGGGATTCCTTCAGCCCGGCCGGGGCGTACGCGTATCTGCTGTTCGTGTTGTTGTATTTTCCCTGTATCGCCGCCTTCGGGGCAGCCATTCAGGAAATGGGCTGGAAGTACGGGGTTATTCAGGCGGTGTATCTCACTATCTTAGCCTGGTGCGCCTCCACCCTTTTCTACCAGGTTGCTGAAGGGGGCAGGGTGTTGTTCATCTTTCTTCCCCTGGCGGTTTTCGCCGCCATGGCGTTGTTCTTTCGCCTGATGGGGAAAAAGCAGGTTTAGCCTGAGAACACTGATTCTAGATATTACCGGGCCACCGGCAGGCTGAAGGTCACGGTGGTCCCCCTCCCGGGGGTGCTTTCCGCCCGGATGGTACCCCCGTGGAGTTCGACAAACTCGCGGCAGATCAGGAGTCCCAGACCGCTTCCCCGTTCGCCCCGGGTTCCCCTTTCGGAGACGGAAGGAACCGGGGAAAAGAGCGCGGAAAGGGTTTTCTTACCCATCCCCCTTCCCGAATCGGTGACGGATATTTCCGCTTTATCGTTTTTGGGTTCCACCGACAGGGTGACCTCTCCTCCCTCGTCGGTATACTTGATGGCGTTGGATAAAAGATTCCGAAGGATTGAATTAACCATCTTTTCATCGGCCAGAACGATGATGGGCTCCTGTATGGACAGCCGCAGGTGAATGTTTTTTTGAGAGGCCAAGCCGGTAAAAAGATCCAGACTTTCCTGTATTATGTCCTCCACCGGGTGTTTCTCCGGGGTGTACTTGATTGTGCGCTGTTCGATCCGGGACCATTCCAGGAGATTCTCCAGCAGGGTGTGCATCATCTCTGCAGCCAGTTTCAATTCTCCCGTGGTCTCCCGGAGATCCTCGGGGGAAAAATCTTCGAGATGGTCGTGCAGGGTTCGGCTTAAGCCTAAAAACCCGGAGAAGGGCGACCGGAGGTCATGGGCCAGGAGGGAAAAAAACTTGTCCTTCTCCCGGATAGTTTTTTCCAGTTGTTGGTTTGTCTCGGAGAGTCGAAGCTGTAAATCTTCCTCTTCCTGAATATAGGTTCGGATTTTCTCCCGCATCTGGTTTATGCTTTCCACCAGGTAGGCCAGCTCATCAGGGTACTCCCGTCGTCGATGAAGCTTGAGATCTTCTTTGGAGAAACGAAGGTCTCTTTCCTTTAAAAAGGCGGCGGCGTCCTCCAGGTGTTTCCCCACCAGATGCCTGAATTGCAAAGACAGGACCAGGGAAAGGATGGCGGCGCTGATACAGAGAAAGAGAAAAGGAAAGATCTCTGTTTGCACGATATCGCTTTTCAATCCCTGCCGATGGATATAGATACGCATCCGGCCTACCGGGATCTCGGAATCTCTGCGGCGGTAGACCAGATCGACGGAAAGTTCATCCAGGCCGGCCGTGGAAGGGCTGCCGGCGGTGTAGAGCCTGCCGTTCTCATCGGTCACCTCGACACCGACGATATAATCGAACCGGACGATATCTTCCAACTGCTTCATCAGGGACGGGTAATCGGTGAGCCACAGACTGCTGATTACCGCTTCCTTGTGGCTTTGTTCGATATGCTCAAGATCACTTTGCAGCCGTTCTCGCGCCAGGTCCAGGGTGATGATGAAGTGAAGGACACTTAATGCCACCGCTACCATCAGCAGGGTAATGAGGGAGACCAGGGTGAAGCGCCTCCTGAGAGTGTGGGCTTTCTCCGGAATTTTCATAGCCCCATTACCTGTCCGAAGGAATATATCCTCTGGTGGTGTCGGCTACGATCCGATCGTAGGTTCCGTCGGCCTTTATCTCCCGCAGGGTCTCTGCCAGGGGAGTAACCAGATTTTTATGGGAGGAATGGACATACAAAAACATTTCCCGGCGGGCTAAGGGGGGGCTCAAGTGCCGGATTCCTGTTAAGGCCAGGTCCTGTACTACGGCATAGCCGGTAAGTTTTGAATACAGGGCCACGTCGATTCTGCCCTTATCCAGCATGGTAAAGAGTTCCACTTCCGTGGGGACGAAGGTGACAAAAGGGAAGTCCCGGGTGTGGTCTTCCAAAATTTTCCAGCCCCGGACGATGCCGATATCCAGGTCTTTGAGGCTCTCCCACCCGTTGATGGGAATATCTTTTTTGGAAAAGGCGACGAATTCCATCACCATGTTCGCTTCGGGAACCCTGACCAGGTTGGGATATGTGGCTTCCATTCCTTCAATACGATTGATATCGCCGTCCAGAACACCCGAGTTCACATCGTAGATAGAGTTTAAGGTTTCGGTGTATACCAGCTCGCAGGGAAGCCCCAGTCGGCCGAAGAGTTCGTACATTAACAGGTCAAGCATGCCGGTCTTCTGAGGGTTGGACAAGAGATTGTTGTAGGATGTGCTGATGGTAAAGGGCTCTTCCTGGCAGAAACCTGCCGGTGCTCCGATAAACAGTATTACCAGGAGAGTTACTGTCTTTATGATGAGTTTTCCCTTCCACGGGTTGATACTGTTCGCTCGAAAGATACTCATACTGTAAGTCTATAAAAAAAAGTGAGGAATTTCAAAATGTTTCATAGGAATTGGTTCTATTCGTATCGCAGGGCTTCGTGGGGAACCAGCATAGCCGCCCGGCCGGCGGGGTAGAAGCCCGAGAACAACCCCGTAATCAGGGACAGGAGCACCGCCGCGACAGCGGTGTTCGGGTCGATGATCACAGGCCACTGGGCAAAGTGACCGATTATTTTAGCGGCCAGGGCCGATAAGCCGAGACCCGCCAGGCCTCCCCCGCCGCAGAGCAACAGGGTCTCCAGGAGGAACTGGGTCCGGATGTGGGACTGCTTTGCCCCCAAAGCCTTGCGAATGCCGATTTCCCTGGTTCGTTCTTTCACCGACACCAGCATGATGTTCATAATACCGATAGCCGCCACCAGCAGGGCTATCCCTGCCAGGATCGCTACTCCCAGGGTAATCTTGCTGATAACGGAGGTGATCATATCCAGCTGTTCCTGCATGGAGGTCACGGAAAACTTTTCGATCCGGTCGTCCCATTTACCGTGATTCGCCGCCAGAACACCCAGGATCTCCCGCCGAGCCTTGGGTATGTCCCGGATGGAAGTGGCCTTGGCCATAACGTCCCAATAGTCCCCGTCACCGCCGAAGAGGCGTTTTAAAAGGGAAATAGGCACCACCACGGCGTTGTTGAAGGTTTCATCGGGGTCGGATATGGATATCGCCCCGACGCTTTCTTTTTTTTCCAGAATCCCCACGATCTGAACGGGGACATTGAAAACGGTTATGTAACGTCCTATCGGGTTTTCACCGGGAAAGAAGTGGTCTCTCACCAGGGAGCCGATGACGGCTACTTTCGCCTGGCGCTTCACTTCCTCGTCGGTGATGATCCGGCCCGCCTCCAGGTTCACATCCACGTATTCGATGTAGGAGGGGGTGGTTCCCGTTATGGCCAGCTGTTTTTCCGTCTGTCCGGCGCGAACCACCGACCGCTGCTGCTGAATCGGAGCGATGGCTGTTACATGGGGGGCGTTTTTTTCCAGGTCATCGATATCCCTCTGGGTAATCAGATCGATATCGAAGGATCGGTTTAGGCTGTAATCGGCCCAGTTCGGGCCGACAGCCAGGGATGTGGGGCTTAAACCTTCGAATTCTTCCATAATAATCGACCGGCCTCCGGCCCCCGCCGCCAGTACGGTAACCACCGAGGCTATGCCTATGACAATACCTAAAAGGGTGAGGATGGTGCGGGATTTATTCGCCAGAATGGCGGAGACAGCTTCGTGGAATAACGTACCCAGCAGGAAGGGCTGTTTCCTTCTCTTCTTCACAGGTTCCCCCTAGTGTTCCGCTCGCAAGGCTTCCACGGGAGTCAGTTTAGACGCCTTGTAAGCCGGATAGATGCCGAAGGTCATACCGATGACGGTGGAGATTCCCAGGGCGATCATAATGATACCGAAGGAAACGACGAACCGCCATTTTAAGATCGAACATACCAGGGCCGCCAGGCTTGAACCGAAAAGAATGCCGATGCCGCCGCCGATAAGACAGAGGGATATGGCTTCGATGACGAATTGCAGCAAAATAGTCCCCCGGGTGGCCCCCACGGCCATGCGCACGCCGATTTCCCTGGTTCGTTCGGTGACGGCCACCAGCATGATATTCATGATCCCCAGTCCCCCCACCACAATGGAGATGGAGGCGATAACCAGCACCAGTGTGCTGATGATGTTGAGGATCCGGTCCGTCATGGCTATAAATGAATCAAGTCGTTGTATCCGGAAACGGTCTTCCCCCCGCAGGTCTCCGTACCGTTTTTCCAGATAGGCTTGAATCCGCTGGGCTCCCATTTCCACGTCTTCGGGGGTTTCAAACTGCAGGAGGTAGATCCAGTAGCGGACAGTATCGCCGCCCCAGTACCGGGAAGCGATGAAATCGGCCGGAATAAAAACCGAGTTGTTGTCGGACCCATCGCTTAAGAAACCTCCCGTCTGCCGTTCCGTTACGCCGATAACGGTGAAGGTTCTCTCGTCGATGCGGATATTCTTCCCCAGGGGGTCTTCCTCCCGGAAGAGTTTCGCCGCTATATCAGGACGAAGGACACAAACCCTCCGCCTTAAGGATAGATCTTCTTCCATGATAAGCCGGCCCTGGGCTACCTTGACATCGAACATGGAAAAGTGGATCGGTTCTACTCCCATTACCGAGGTACGGACCGATTCGCCCTGGTAGGCCACGGGATAGGATTCGGATAAGAGAGATTCCCCGTCCACCACTCCCGGCAGCCCCTGGTTGAAATAGGCGATATCCCGGCTGTCCATGAGAACTCTTCGTTCGTCCCCGGCATAGGCGGAGTGGTTGACCTGTACCCAGAGAAGGGTCGAACCGTAACGGCCCATCTCGCTGCTGATGGATTCCCTGAAGGCCAGCCCGACGATAGAGATGGCAATAAGGCATCCCACCCCGAAATTGATCCCCAGGATGGTGAGGAAGGATCGGACCTTGTTGGTTCGGATGACCTCGATGGATTCCCGAAGGCCCTCGCTGACATTCATAGACCCTTCTTCCTTCCGGTTCCTCCGTGTTTTCCCATGGCCACGGTGAGATTGTCGGAGTCCAGATCCGCGTGATTGACCAGGGCGGCTTGTGCGTCTTTCGGGTCGGAAACCTCTTCATCACCGAAGATACGGCCGTCCTTTATGTGGATGATCCTGTGTCCGTGCAGGGCGATATCCATTTCATGGGTCACCATCACCAGGGTCGCCCCTTCCTCATAGAGCCGCTGAAAAAGGGCTATAATGGAAAGCCCTGTACGGGAGTCCAGGTTTCCCGTGGGTTCGTCGGCAAAAATGATGCTTGGATTGTTTACCAGGGCCCGGGCAATGGCAACCCGCTGCCTCTGTCCCCCGGAAAGCTCGTTGGGCTTATGA
>JAFGDJ010000086.1 GCA_016932135.1 Spirochaetales bacterium
CATCCAGGGCTTTGCAGGCTTCCCGACAAACCTCATCCATGATGACGAAGAGCATGTTCCTATCCTGTTCCGATATATCGACAAACTGAATTCCCAGGGATTTGCCGTATTCGATAGAAGGCTTTTCTTCGTTCTGAAGCTGTTCAATCACCCGGTCTTCCAACCAAAGTTCTTCAGTTTTGAATATTTCCCTGGCAGCCTCCGGCATCTTATTCCAGGATCTTTCATTGAAGGCCCAGGCATAATAAGGGGTCTGATTCATTTTTATATCCATGGCGTATTCGATCACATCGCCCAGGTTCTCTCCCTTGATCACCGTTCCAGGCAGGCCGATAACGCCGTCTACCGTACCCTTTTCCAGGGCCATATAGAGTTCGGAAAAAGGCATATTCACCGGGACGCCTCCCAGTTTGGTAATAACCTTGGCCCAGCTGGCGTTTGCTCTGATGGTTTTTCCTTTCACGTCGGCCAGAGATTTGATGGGATAGTTGGTGAAAAGCCAGGCTGATGTTCCCGAAGCGTTGGCTCCGTAGGGGACAATACCGTCAAACTCAGAATACATTTCCTCTTTTTCATAGAGTTTCTTATAGATCTCCAGCTCCGCTTCAATATCTGTCACGGGATCAAGATTGTACATCCAGATTAAATTGGCGTTGTAAAGTTTGTAGCCATGTCTTGTATATCCTACCCTGGGCCACCCGAAATCCGCGGTCCCGGCTTTCAGTTCGGAAGCAGCCTCATTGCCGCCGATAAGCGTTCCGCCGGGATAGTATTCCAGTGTAATTTTCCCATCAGAGACTTCTTTAATGTGATCAATAAATGCCACATCCACCACTGCGTAGGTCTGCGGCGGCGTATGGGGTGCCGCAAACGTGAGCTTCACATCGGGAAGAGCCTCCTTCCCTGCAACGGCCGATTCCTGCACCGCACCCTCTTCGCTTTCCCCGCCGCAAAATGCCGGGGATGCGAAAACCATCAACAACACAAAGGCTGTTACCAACGAAAGCAACATACTTCCTTTTCTTTTCATCAAATTCCTCCGTTCTTCTGATTATTTTTATCAACCCGCAAAAAGCGTTGGCAGATACAATGTGACAGCCGGAACAAAAAGCAGTAAAACCAGATGAAGCACATCGGCTCCGACAAAGTAGGCTGTATACTTGAAAATTCTGTGAATGGGAACCTTTTCCGGAAGAATGGCCTGTATGCTGTACACCCCTAGTCCTACGGGGGGAGTCAGCTGACCGATTTCCGATACTCGGGTGAGCAGAATTCCGAACCAGATGGGGTTGAAGCCCAGATTCAGCACAATAGGAAAGAAAATGGGAATGGTCAGCATCATTATGGCGTTTCCGCTCATAAAACAGCCAAGGATCATGTAAATACCCATCATGATCAGCATGATAACCATGGGCGCCACATCCAGTCCTCCAACCCATTCCGCCGCCAGCCGGGGCAGGGTAGTTATGGAAGTGAGATACATGAACATCTGGGCACCGATGAGGATGAAGAAATACATGCCCGATACTTTTATGGTGTCCTTTATGGCTTTCCAGAATTTCTTCCAGTCAAGTCTTCTTCTAACGACGGTTATAATGAAAGCGCCCGCGGCTCCCATGGCACCGGCTTCCGTGGGAGTGAACAAACCGAAAAGCATTCCCAGGAATACGAAAAGAATCAGAACAATGATATCGATACCCTGCTTGAGGGAGGTCATTTTTTCCCTGAAGCTTGATTTTTCGCTTCTGGGACCTATCGCCGGCTTTCTCTTTGTCAGTATCAATATTAAAACAATGTAGAAAAGAGCTTCCGTGAGTCCGGGTAGAAATCCACCGATGAACAGGGACCTGATGGATGTGCCGGTAACGATGCCGTAGACCATCAGGGCCGTGCTCGGGGGAATCATCAAACCGATGGTTCCGCTGGCGCAGATGACAGCCGCTGAAAAAGCGGTATCATATTTATATTTCTTCATTTCCGGCATGGCTGTCTGGCCTATGGTCAGGGATGTGGCCAGTCCTGAACCGGAAATAGCGGCAAAGCCGGCGCAAGCCACGGTTGTGGCGATGGCGAGGCCGCCGTTCCTGCGGCCGAACCATTTCGAGGCGATTCTGTACAGATCCGTGCCTAATCCCGATACTAGAATTAGATTAGCCATGAGCATGAACATGGGAATAACGGCAAAGTCGTAACTGGATACAAAGCTGAAAGGAATGACGGCCATTTTCATCAGGGCGGCAGATGGATTGATGAGAATTAATACTCCCAGAAAACCGAGGAGCATCATGGTTACTCCAATAGGAATTCCCACGGCCATGAGAACAACGAGAAGAATGATTGAAATAGCTCCTAGAGTGACTGGTTCCATTTTTCCTTTCCTCCCGTGAGCAAAATAAGAATCTGGACGATACAAAAGAGAATTGAACAGCCCATGGATAAGAGCCAGATTAGTCTGAAGGGCCAGTAGGGAATTTCCAGGGTTTCGGTGTATTCTCCTACAAATCTCTCAATGAAAACCACCGCAGCCTGCCATGCAAGGATCACAAAGAGAAAAAGGGTGACAAGATGAGAGATGATTTCCTGTACCTTTTTCAAAGACGGTGGCAGTATGTTGATGATGATATCGACGTTCACATGGGCGTTTGCTTTTGTTGTGTAGGCGATGGCCAGGCTTCCCGATACCGCGGCACAAAGGATAGATAGATCAAATCCTCCGGGAAGGGGTTTATCAAAAGCACGTCCTACGACATTCACTGCAATAATTACAACCACCAGGGAAAGGGTTATGCAGGAAACGGAAACAACTATCTTGGCGATGTTTTCCGACAGGGTAATCAGTCGTTTCATCGATCCTCCTTATAAACACATTTATTACCGGTAAAGTAATACAATTTTGAATTATGCTAACACAGTATTTCTGTTATAGCTAACATCAAAAATCGGGTACTTCTACAACAAATAAGTTGTGCGGCCGGAGGGCGGTCTTTATCTGATCAGGGCTTATGGAATTCCTTTTGAAGGGTGTCGAACGTTTTAATAATGATGTCTAGGAAATCATAGAAGTACTTGGGGTGGTATTTGTTCGAATTATACGAAAGTACTTCATGAACCACAAATCTTTTACCGTTGAGGAAGTGGGGAAAAAAGTACGTGTTCTCATAGTACCTGGGTGAGAAACTGCTTTCTATATAGTGTTTATACATCTCTGAGAGAATAATCATAACCTTGCCTTCACGGCATAGTCCAATCAGGATGTCATAGTTCTCCTGCTCAACATACACTCTCGGTCTGTCCTTCAGTTCGGGAATCACCTCGCAGAGCCAGGGTTCCCTTCTGTTATTCCCGGCATACGCCATGGGAACCGAAAGAGGAATTTCTCCAACTTCGATGCCCTTGCTTGCCTTGTTTATAAAATCGTCGGCTTTATCACCCAGGGTTTTCTTTATAATGGTATCCGAAAGCATGATATAGCTATGCAATTCAAGAAGGGACAGAGTTTTCAGACCGGAGAAAGATTTGAAAGGTCTGCCCAGGGCGATGTCAATCTTGTCTTCTCCAAAGGCATCGTGCTCCCTGAGACTGTTCTCGTCGAACAGATTGATACTTACCGAAGGATAGAGGGTAGTAAATTCACTGATGATTTTCGGCATATAGTAACGGGAGCGTGCCATACCGCAGGAAATTCTCAGATTACCGAAATTTTCATTATTCCTCGTCCCGAATTGCCGGAATAATTTCTGTTCGGTTTCCAGAATGGATTTAGCCTCCTGCAGGAGAATTTTGCCTTCTTCCGTCAGGACAAGATGGGGGTTGCGTGTAAAAAGAGCCACGCCGAAATGAGATTCCAGTCTTTTGATATGCCCTGAGAGTCCCTGCTGGGTAGTGAAGAGCCTTTGGGCAGTCTGGCAGAGATTCATATCCTTTACAATTTCCATAAACATGTGCAGGTTCAGAAGGGTCATAGGCCGGCATCCTTTCGCTGAATCAGTTCAGCTAATTCTATTATAGCATGCTTTCTCGGAATGCCACAACATATTTATTGTGGTAATACGTTTCTTTTGATGTTAGAAAAGGCCTCTTTTGTATGGTAGCATCATGGAGAACAGGAGGTGGTGACTTTTGGCTGAAAGAAATTGTGCCCTCCAGAGTACCGCATACCGTCATCTAAGGTCCGCTTTCCAGGAGAAACACAAAGCGGCGGCGGCTCTATTGAAAGAGGGAAAGAAAGGGGTCTGGATGCTGGGTGATGAAGTCCCTGAAGAAATCATCCTGGCCGCAGGGATGGTGCCTGTGAGATTGTGGGGCAAATCGGGAGACAGGCCTCATGCGGATACATACCTGGAAGCCTCCTTCGGGGCTGTCTGGAGAGGATACTTCGAGTCCCTGGTGTCGGAAGAAACCAGCCGACTGATTGATCATCTCGTGCTTTCCAATTCTTCGGATATTATCCAGAAGCTGTATTATTACCTGCTTCAGCTTAAAAAAATTGAGCCGGAGCGTCATCTTCCCGTGCCGACCTATGTGGACTACTGGCTGGCGAATCGTGATTTCCGCTCCCAGGAGCGTAACTGGAAGGAAACGGAAAAGTTTTTGAATCAGATGGAAACCTGGGCGAACCGGCGGATAAGCGATAAGGATCTATCCGAGGCTATCGGACTGTGTAATGAGCACAAAGGGGCCTTGAGACAGCTTTCATCCCTTCGATATGGGAAAAAAAGCAAAATCACAGGGAGTGAAGCCCTGACCATAGTAGGAGGATCCTTTTATCTTGATAAGAAGGAAGCCGCCAAGCTTATCCGCTCATTGGTGCAGGAAGCCCAGGAGTGGCCCGAAACACAGGCTGTCCGGTGTTTCTATACGGGAAGCCTGCAGGATACCCCGGAGGTATACCTCCTGATGGAAGAAGGGGGCTTGAACGTTGTTTCCGAAGATAAAATCTTCGGTGATCGTTATATGGATATGGATACCGATCCGTCTCTGTCTCCCCTCATGGCGGTCTCGAGACGGTATCATTATCGATTTCCCGGCAGTGAACGCAGTTTTACCAGCGATAGAGCGGAGAGCCTTCCCCGGAGAGCTGAGGAAACCGGAGCCGAGGGGATTGTTGTGTTCATGAATAAGAACGATGAATCCTATATCTGGGATTTACCCAGGCAGAAAAAGGAATTGGACAAACTGGGGATCAAAGTCCTTGTTATTGAGAATCAAAAATATCCCTTGGATGATAAGCCGGGGCTCTTGGAAAGATTCAAAGCCTTCGCTGAGGAAGTGAAGCGAGGAAGAGATCATGCCTGAAGAAAAATCCTATGAAACTCGTTCGGTAAAAAAACTGGAAACGACAAAACTGGTAGGCCAGTATCAGAAAGAATGGTTCATGAGCCTCCATTCCCGGGTCGCCTCCGGAGAACCCTTTGCCTACGTTCAGGCTAACGCGCCCATGGAGATCCTCCGAGCCATGGATATTCCCTATGTGGTCAACCAGTGGTGGACAGCCATTTGCTCGGCCAAGCAGATGGGGCCCAGGTTTTACGATCTGTTGGCCGAGGCCGGGTACAGGAATGATATCTGTTCCTATTGCTCCATGGGCTATGCGTTCTCCCTGGATCCCCGGCCTGAAGAAGGTCCCTGGGGCGGTCTGCCCCATCCCTCCATTGTGATCGGTTCCGAAACCTGTTCCAGCGGTATGAAAATTGAAGAACTGATGTGCGAAGCCTTCCGCGCCGATTTCTTCAGGATCCAGCACCGCCACCAGGATGTTTTTCTGGATAACTGGTGGGAGAAGTCTTGTGACCAGTGGGAGACCCTGATCGGCAAGACCCGGCTGGACTTCTATGAGATGGAGCTTCGTCTGCTCATTGAGTTCCTGGAAAAGAAAACGGGCCGGGTGCTTGATTTGAACCGTTTGATTGAAACCCTGAATAATGTTAATCGGCAGGAAGGCTGGTACCGAAAAACAAGGGATCTCATCGCGGCAACAATTCCGACGCCCGTAACGGTTACCGATACCATTAACAGTGTAATGCAGGCTCAATGGCACAGGGGCTCTAAATGGGCCGCGGATATGGCAAAGAATCTCTATGATGAAGTAAGGGATCTTGCCGACCGCGGGGTAGCGGCGGTGCCCAATGAAAAAATCCGCCTGCTCTGGATCGGCCGGGGACTCTGGTTTAACCTGGCTTTCTATCAATACTTTGAAGAGAAATACGGTGCCGTGTTTGTCTGGACCATGTATCTCGCCCTGGCGGCGGACGGCTATATCAGGAACAATTTTGAGGATAACCCCGTCAGGGCCGTAGCCTCCCGGTTTTCCTTTCTGGAGGATATTCTTCATGTACCTCCCTTCAACAGCCAATGGTTTGTCAAGGAAGCGAAGAACAACAGTATTGACGGTGTGGTCTTCCTGGTCCCGGAGAATTGTATGAACAACGGCGATTTCTATTACAATATTGTCTGGTCCCTGGAAGATGCCGGGTTCCCCGTCTGTGTTCTCCGAGCCGACCCCGCGGACGCCAAGAAATGGACCCAGGAAAATATGGTTGCCGAAGTAGAAAACCTGATAGAAGACAGGATTCTGAAGAAAAAAGAGAGACAACAGATGCAAGGAGAAAATGAATGAACCATATACCGAACGCCCTGGAGGGAATAACTGTTATTGATTTATCCCAGTTCGCCGCCGGACCTATTTGTACCCTATCTTTAGCCCTCATGGGAGCCCAGGTTATTAAAATTGAACGCCCCGTGTATGGTGAGCAGGGAAGGCCAAAGGGAGGCGGCCAGAATATACTCTGGGCTATTCTCCATGCTAATAAAAAATCCGTGACCCTTGACCTGAAGAGCGAGAAGGGAAAAGAGCTGCTTGGTAAATTTATCGAGAAAGGAGATGTCCTGGTCGAAAACTTCGCGCCCAATACCATTGAACGCCTGGGCTTTGACTATGAGGCCATCCGGAAGATAAATCCTCGTTGCGTTTTCTGCCAGATTAAAGGTTACAATGAACTGAGTCCCTACAACACGTATCCGGCGATGGACGGCCCTGTGCAGGCAACCGGTGCCCTGGCCAGCCAAACCGGTCAGTTCGGCGGTCCCCCCACCATCTCCAATGTGGGGTTGGCGGATGATCCCTCGGGACAC
>JAFGDJ010000087.1 GCA_016932135.1 Spirochaetales bacterium
GGAGATAACCAGGTCCAGGGTTTTCACTTCGTCGGCCAGCCGGATTTCCGGGGGATACTCCCCCAGGGCGGGCGGCGGGGGGGGGAGGAAAAATGAGGCGTTTCTTTCCCGATGATAATAGACCCAGAACAATTCGGGCCGGCTCCGCCCGCCAGCGACGCTGTCAAAACAACCGCTTCGGATCAGCACGCGGAGGTCGGCGAAAGAAGCGGGGACCCGACGGGCAAAGTCCTCGATATCCCTGAAAGGACCATCCTTCCGGCGGCTCTCCAGGAGGTCGGACAGGCATTCCAGCCTGATTCCCTTGAGCTGCGAAAGACCGACCCTGAGCTTTCCCTCCTCCACGGTGAACTTGAGGTTACTGTGGTTGACGTCCGGCCCCAGAATGGAGAAGCCCTTCCGCCGTACCGCGTTGATATAAACTTGCCGGCTGTAGAACCCCCCGCCGTTGTTTATTACCTGGGTAAAAAACTCCAGGGGATACCGGTCCTTCAGCCAGGCCAGGCGGTAGGATACCAGGGCGTAGGAAGCGCTGTGAGCCTTGCAGAAGGAATAGCCGTCGAAGGAGAGGATCCCCTCCCAGAGCTCCTGGGCCGAAGGATCATCCATGCCGAGCTTCCGGGCCCCGGCTATAAAGCGTTCCTTCCAGGCCGGCAGAAGGGCCTCCCGGTCTTTCCTGGAGAGGAGCTTTCTCAGCTCATCGGCTTCCCCGGCGGAGAAGCCCGAAGCCGCCATGGACACCCGGGCAACATCTTCCTGGTACACCATGATGCCGCAGGTTTCCTTTAGAACGCCGGCCACCAGAGGATGGGGGGGCCGGTAGGGTTCCCCGGACAAACGCCGGAGGTATTCGTCGATGTAACGGTTTGCCGCGGGGCGGATAATGGAGCCCGCCACCACCAGGTGCTCGTAGTCCCCCCGGCCCATTTTTCGCAAAAGAAGCCGGGTGGCGGGGGACTCCACGTAAAAGACCCCCAGGGTGTCCCCCCTTTCGATCATGTGCCTGGTCCGCCGGTCCTTAAGGGGGCTGAAGGTCTCCCAATCCAGAGGAGCCTCCCGCTGCAGGTTCACCAGCTCCAGGGTATCCCGCAGTACCGCCAGGGACCGGTTCCCCAGCAGGTCGATCTTCACCAGCCCCGCGTCCTCCGCCCCGTCTTTTTCCCAGGCGATAACCGGGAATCCCGCCGGGGAGATCTCCACGGGACTGTAATCGGTCATGGGCCCCGGGGTGATGACCACCCCCCCGGGGTGGGTTCCCAGGTGCCGGGGCATGCCCGAAAGCCTCATCCCGGCCCTGCGCAGATAGTCCGGCACGGCCGTGATGTTCCCCCCTTCCGCGTCGTGAACGATCCGCCGGATCTCCTCCTCTTCCAGGCCGAAGGCCCGAGCGCCTTCCCGTAAAGACGACCGCAGCCGGAAGGAGACATGATCCGCCACCAGGGCCGCCCGATCCCCGTAGGTCTTGAACACATACTGCAGGGCCTTTTCCCGCTCGTCCCAGGGAAAGTCCACGTCGATATCCGGGGGATCTTTCCGCTCCATGTTGAGAAAGCGTTCAAAAAAGAGACGGTGGGCCAAGGGGTCCACATGGGTGATACCCAGAAGATACGACACGATGCTGGAGGCCGAACTGCCCCTGCCGCAGGTTCTGCCGAAGCGGGAAGTAATGTCATGGACCACCAGGAAGTAGCCGGAAAACCCCTTGGCCCGGATAACGGAAAGCTCGTAATCAAGCCGGGTGAGGACTTCCGGGTTCACCCCGCCGTACCGGCGGTTCATGCCGGCCAGGCAGAGAGACCGCAGGCGGCGAAAGGCCTGGCCGTCATCCAGGTTTCTGAAGCGGGGGAACACATACCCCCCGGGAAAAGGCGAACCGGCGCACCGGGCGGCCAGGTCTCCCGCCGCCTCCAGGGCTTCGGGGACGGCTGAGAAAAACGCCGCCATATCGGCGGGAAGAACGGCGAAGCCTTCTTTCCCCGGCAGACCGGACACCGGGATATCCTCCAGGGTTACATTTCCGTCCATAGCCCGAAGGAGCCGGAGAAAGGCCGGGTCTTCCTTATCCAGGTACACCAGATCGTTCACCGCCAGGAGTCTTACGCCCAGCTCCCGGGCCAGGGCGGCCGTGGCGGCGAAGGGGCGGCCGCAGACCAGGGCCGCCGATAGCTCGCCCCTCCGGCCGGCGGCCAGGCGGCGGAGAACCCCATGGTCCGCCGAAAGGAGCCACAGGTCTTCCCACCCGCCGTCCAGCAGATCCTCCAGGGGGTCGTAGGGGTTCCGCGGCCCTTCAGGACGGCGGTATTCGGCCACCCGGGAGAGGATTCCGCACAAACGGCCGAAACCCCGGCGGTTCTTCCAAT
The DNA here is from genome assembly GCA_016932135.1 of Spirochaetales bacterium. Lineage (GTDB taxonomy): Bacteria > Spirochaetota > Spirochaetia > JAFGDJ01 > JAFGDJ01 > JAFGDJ01. The sequence goes on from JAFGDJ010000087.1 coordinate 2,361, forward strand.
AGGCGGTAAAAAGAGGCTTTTCGTCGGGAGCCACCACCGCCCCGGCCAGGGGCTGCAACCCCAGCCTGAGAGCTTCCCGGATAAATTCCGGAAGACCGTACAGGCCGTTGATATCGGTCAGGCCCACATACTCCGCGCCTATCCGGGCGGCGAACGAACAGATCGCCCGGGGAGAGAGGCAGCCGGATAAAAAGGAAAAATGGCTTCTGCAGTGGATAGGGGCGTAAGGCATCATTTCCTCTCCTTTACTTTACATATGTTAAGTTAAAAGAGAGAAAAATGCAAGCCCCGGGAAATTATCTAAGAAGAACTGAAATGCCGGTGGATCTCGATCATCCGGGCAAAGGCCGAGTTCTCTTTTTTCAGCTCCCGGGAACCCCGGGTGATTTTACAGAGACTCAAGCCCAATTCCTGAGCGATGGCCCTCTGGCTCCATCCTTCATCGATCAGTTTAACCAGGGCCCAGCGGGAAGCCATTTCGTGAATCTCGCTGGGGGTCAGGAGGCATTCAAAGAAAGCCTGTATCAGGGAAGGGTCGTCCACACGGGCCAAGGTGGCCGACAGTTCTTTCAGGGCTTCCCTGTCATCATTCGTGTCGTGGCTCATACTGTAAAACTAGGGGGATTCCCTCTCTATGTCAAGAAGAAAACACCTCTCTTTTTTATGTCCCGGCGGTGAAACGGCGGAATACTTGAAAATTCCCGAGGATCCGTGAATAATGAAGCAACCCATCCCTGCTCGTCCTTCACGGCAGTTACTCGAGGAGTCCTTATGTCCCTGGAAAACCTTCATACTCACACCTGGCGGTGCGGCCACGCTTCGGGAGATGTGGAAGATTACTGCGAAGCCGCCTTGAAAAGAGGATTCGGCGTTTTAGGGTTCAGCGATCACACCCCTCTGCCCGAGGGTAGATGGCCTAGAATACGAATGTCTCTTAACAGCTATCCCGATTATATCCGTCGGGTGGAACTGGCAAAAAAAAACTTTGCCCCCTTGAAAGTGTACCTGGGGCTGGAAGGAGAATGGGACCCGGCGTTTAAAGAATTTTATGACAACGAGATCTTGAAAGGGGGGCATCTGGACTACTTTATCGGGGCCGTCCATTTCTTTCCGTTTCACGGGGACTGGCTCTACCTGGAAGAAGCCTCATCGGCGGCTCACCTGGCAGCCTATGCCGCTCAGGCGGCGGAAACCCTGGCCTCCGGGTATTTCAACCTGCTGGCCCACCCCGACGCCTTTCTGGCCGGATACCGCCGGTGGGACGACAACGCCCGATCATGCGCGAAAGATATTCTGGACGCCGCCAAGGCTTGCGGCACGGTTCTGGAGATAAACGGCAACGGATATCGAAAAAGAAGGCAGCGGGGCTTAAGGAGTTATGAAATCTTTTATCCCCATAAAGCGTTCTGGGAGATGGCCGTCCGGCGGGGTGTTCCCGTAAGCATCTCCTCGGACGCCCACGCCCCCGAAGAACTGGATGACGGCCTGGAAGCCTGCCGGCGCCTGGCAGCCGATCTGGAGGCGAAGACGGTAACGGCAGCCGACATGTTGAAATGATTTTTCTTGACGGCAGCCTTCCGTTGAACTAGTTTATTTCTATGGACAAGGATATACAAAGACGCTTGGACGGGGTTCTCGATCGGGTAAAAGTTCTGGAAGACAGTCTCCCCCTTTCCCATACCGAAGTGGTCAGTCGCGTTCGATACGACCGGGACCAACGAACTATGACCGTCTATTTGGACTTTTCCAGTTTCGTAAGTCAGTGCCCTTCGTGCCTTCTGATCAGTATCGACACCAAGGATAAGGTGGAACGGGATCTTCGTACCGAACTGGAACGGGAATTCCCCGGAGACCGGATAGTCTTCGCTTAAGGAGACTTCCGCTCTTTCATTTTAACGAGCCTAGAGAAGGGGTTTTAATGCCCTTGTGCTTCCTCCCCCGGGGGAATACAATCGAAAAAGGAAAAACAATAAGGAGATTCAAGATATGGATGATTCCGTAGCCATCCTGTGGGATATCGAAAACGTTACCCCCCGGTCCGACTCGCTTTTCGTGAACGGTTTGATAGAATACGCCGACGGTCTGGGGAAAATCTCCATCGCCACGGCCTATGGTGACTGGACCAAGCCTTCCATTAAAAAAACCGCCGATGCTCTGGCGGAGAATTCCTTCGAACTCATCCATGTTCCAAAATCCAAAAAAAACAGCACCGATATCATGCTGAGCACCCATGCCGTGGAGCTGATTCATCAGTACCCCCATATCCGTATCCTGATCCTGGTGGCCGGCGATGCCGACTTCAGACCCTTGCTTTTAAGCCTCCGGAAACACGGTCTGATAATCAACATCATCTGTGACGCCCAGAGCGCCAGCGAGGATCTCCTGGTCCTGGCGGATGATTATAAAGACTACCGGGATCTTATTCCCGATGCCGACGAGGACGACAATCTCCCTTCCCGGGATGTAAAAACGGGGTTTTCCCTGGAAGACGCCTTTTCCCTCCTCCGCGAAGCTATCTCCATAATGGCCGCACAAAAAAAGACCACCACCATGGGAGCCGTAAAGGTCCGGATGAAACTTTTGAACGAGAACTTCGATGAAGGGCGCCTGGGGTTCAAAACCTGGAAAAAATTTGTCCTGAAAGCCGCGGAAGAAGGGCACATTACCATAGACCAGACGGAAAAGGATTTTCTTCTGAGCCTCAAGGGTGTTCAGGATGCCGGGGCGTATGAGGAATCCCTGCCCGAGGGCATCAGGGAACTGCTTCGGAGTATCTCCGCCGTTTCCGCGGTGAAAAAAACAGCCTGGGTGACCTTTTCCGCGGTGAGCAACCATCTCATCGAAAGGGACGTGGACACAAAAAAACTCGGCTACAATAAATTCAAGAAGCTGATCCAGGCGGCGGAAAAACGGAACCTGGTGGAAACCAAGAACATCAACGAACGCTGGTCGGTAAGGATGAAGAATTCCGGCGGACCAATTTAGTCCGCAGAGGTTGTATGCAATCGGCGTTCGAAAATACAGCCGCTTCGTCCGTTCTTTTTGTTCTGCACCTTTACGTGATGTTTCACTTCCGTCATTACCTTGGCTACTAAGGCGGGATGAGGGCGGCCGGAAAAGTTCTTTGAAGTAACCACCGAAAGACTCAGGGTTGGAAGATTCACCTTGCGGTTCTTCCCCTGCCTGTCCAAGGCCATATAATGCCCCTTTTTAATATCCTCCTCTTTCAGAAAGGACAATTTCTTATCATCAAACAGTTCGGCTATACCTGAAATTTGTTCTTCCGAAACCAGTTGCTCCAGGAGGATAATAAAGTCATCCCCCCCGATGTGACCGATCCGGACCTTACCCTTCAGATCACGACATCCCTCATGCAGAACCTGTGCCACCAGGCGTATCATATCGTCCCCGGCGGTAAATCCATAGGTATCATTGTATTCCTTGAACGTATCCAGGTCTGCGTAGACAATCGAAAAATTTTCAAGCTGTATAATTTCTTCCAGCCAGACGTTAATCGTCGTGTTTCCAGGTAACCGGGTAAGGGGATTCGATCCGGTAGCGAGCTTGATTTCAATATCAAAGGCATGGGCCAACAGCCGTTTCATGGAAACTGTTCCGGCGAAAGTTTCATTATTGCGGGTAATAATAATCGGTTCAAAAACCTCTTCATCACTGCGCGACATGGCCAATCGTTCTAGAATCCGAAGATCGATGGATTCATTGGCGGTGAGGATCTTCTTCTTGGCGATATCCTCAATGTTTCTTTTTCCGTATACCGCGAAGCCGTACCGTCCGCCGAGTTTTTCTTTCAGATACTCCCGGGTAATCAACCCCTGGGGTCTGGTGAACTCATCCACCACGATGACATGACTAAAACTGGGATTACCGAGAAAAACGGTAAACAGATCCGCGCAGGTGATACTATTACAGGAATAAACCGGCGGCATAACGGTAAGACGGTTGATTGACAGATCCATGGTAAAATTACCACTAAATTGGGTAGAAAGTATTTCCTGCAACTCATGCCTGACGGAATCACTGAGTTCCATAGGTTCCGGAGCAGGTTTCCCCAGGAGGTAACCCTGGGCATATCTCGCCCCCAATCGAAAAGCCGTCCGGAGTTCTTCAACCGTCTCAACTCCTTCCGCCAGCACGTTGCTGCCCACGGTATCGGCAAACTCACAGATTGCTCTCACCAGATTCTGTTTGTAGGAACTGCGATGCAAACCAGCTATCAACTCTCGGTCAATTTTCATAAAATGGGGGGTTACCGCAACCAGGGTAATCAGGCCGGAATGCCCGGAGCCGAAATCATCTAGGGCGATTTTAAATCCTTCATGAATGTAATGCCGTATTACTTCCTCGAAAAGGTTGTAATCATCCACACTGGTGGTCTCGGTTACTTCTAATACGATGGCCGTATTCCCAAGGCCCAGTTCTTCAATGGTTTTTTTTGTAAAGCCATTCTGAAATTCAGGCTGGCTCACTATTTTGGGGCTTACGTTAATAAAAAAGGACCGACGTCGATATTCCCGGGGCAGGGAGGCTATCTTTTTCAATGCCGCTTTACGGCATAAACGTTCCAGTTCCCATGTCAGCCCCTCTTCCCTGGCTTGAGAAAAAAGCGCGACGGGTGAAAAAAGAGACTCTTTCCCCCGGGCAAGCATCTCGTATCCGAAAACAGTACCGGAATAAAGATCCACAATAGGCTGCATCCAGGAAGTTACACCCTCGGTTCGGATTAAAAAATCCAGGGTTTTTTTCTCAACCTCAGGAAGGACCTCAAGAATCATATCGTATTCTCCCTCTGTGTATACCGTCTCACCGGATAAATCGGACTGATTTCCCATAATTAAGAAAGTATCTATAAAAGTATGAATCTACTGTTAATTCCGGGTGTTTTTTTAATAAAACAAAAGGATTCTCCCACCCGGCCTTACATTCCCCCGGGGTTTTATATCGGTTGACGTATCAGTAATAAACGGCAGTACAGCATTGACCGCTTCAAGGCGATATATTACCCTAGTACGGGGAGGGAAAGGCTGCATGGAAGCGCGGCAGTTTTTTATTCAGCCTCACAGGAAAGAGGAAAACATAAAAATACACCGTTATTGCCCCCGGTGCGGCGAAAAGCTGGAAAATGCCCTGGTGGAAGGAACAGACCGCTCTGTCTGCGCGGTCTGTGGATTCATCCAGTACCTGAACCCCTCTACCGGGGTTGTTGTTCTGCTGGAAGGGGATGGCCGTATTCTTTTAGGCCGGCGCTGCGGCAGGGTTCTTTCGGGCAGATGGTCCCTTCCCGGGGGATACATCAATTTCGACGAAGATTTTCTCTCCGCCGCTCACCGGGAGGTCCTGGAAGAAACGGGCTTTCATATCCGTATTCTTTCAATTCTCAGCGTGGTGACCAACGTTATTTCCTCTTCCCTGCATACCCTGGTAATTGTGCTTCGGGCGGAAATAACGGGGGGAGCTGCGCAACCGGGGGATGACCTGGACGAGCTTATGTGGATCTCGGCCCAGGATTCCCTGCCGGAAATGGCTTTTGAGTCGGACCGGCATATTATACGCCGGTTCTTCGACTCTTCATCCTTCGGTGCTCCTGTGGACCCGCGGTTCGCCGGTTCGCCTTATAATCTACCGGGCTAGTGCCCTGGGGAGGAGTGGTAATGGAAACCTTGGAATCCTTGGAATTCGATACCTTCAGGTTATCCGGAGGGGAGCTAAAGATCTATTTTATCGGCCACGGAACCCTGATGTTTGATTACGCCGGGTATATTCTTCATGTGGACCCTGTGACGGCCTATGCGGATTATCGAGACCTCCCTCCGGGAGACGTGATTCTGATAACCCATCAGCATTTCGATCACCTGGAAAAAGAAGCCCTGGATAAGGCCACCGGCCCGTCCACCGTGATTATCCTGGACAACGAGAGCGCGGGAATCCTTGGGAAAGGAACGATTCTTCGGCATGGTGAAAGCCTCACGCTTGATAAAGATGTGCGAGTGAAGGCCGTGCCGGCCTACAATACCACGGAAGACCGGCAAGCCTTCCATCCCAAAGGCCGGGATAACGGATACCTCATTACCTTCGGCGGCTTTACCGTCTACGTGGCCGGCGACACCGAACCGATCCCCGAGATGGGCAATCTGGGAAAGGTGGATGTGGCTTTTCTTCCCATGAACCAGCCATACACCATGACGCCTCTTCAAGTGGCGGAAGCCACGGAGAAAATCCAGCCCACCATCCTGTATCCCTATCATTTCGGCACCACCGACACAACGGCCTTACTGCGGCTGATGGAATCGAAGCCCACGGAAGTACGGATTCGATCCCTGGCCTGAACTGATAAAATGATTTTTTTACGGAGGGAAAAATGAAAGATGATACTCTGATTGTTCTTTGGACCAGCGGCGACCGGGAGGTTGCCCTGAACATGGTACTGATGTACACGAAAAACGCCAAAGGAAAGGGTTGGTGGAAAAACGTTACCCTGGTCATCTGGGGCCCTTCCGCCAAACTGGCTGTTCAGGATAAGGAAATCACATCTATCCTGAAGGAAATGGCTGAAGGGGGAATCAGGTTGGAAGCCTGCAAGGCCTGTTCCGACCGGTACGGGGTGTCGGAAGAACTGGAAGAAATGTCAGTGGAAGTAAAATATATGGGTCAACCTTTAACATCGTACCTGAAGGACGGTTATACGGTTATAACCTTATAGATTTGTTTTATATGAAGGAGTAAAGATGGACGACGCGGTAAAGACCTACTGGAAGCAGAAATGTGAAACCTGTGCGGAAGCCTTTCGGAAGAACAACTTCGAGGTGTACCTGGCCGGCAATCTGGAAGCCGCGGAAAAATTGATAAAGGAAAAGATAGACCCGGCAGTGAACCCCCATGTGGTATCCTGGGGAGACTCCAAAACCCTCCTGGCTACCGGCGTTCTCGACTTCTATCGTAAAAAAGAGGGAGTTGAGTTCATCGAGATCAATGGAGACGGCATGAGCTGGGACGAACAGATCGAACAGCGCAGGAAGGCCCTGCAGGCGGACCTTTTTTTCACCGGCACCAACGCCGTCACCGAAGACGGCTTGCTGGTAAACCTGGACATGATCGGCAACCGCACGGGAGCCATCACCTTCGGCCCGAAGCACGTGGTACTGCTCATCGGCCGGAACAAGATCTGTTCAGACCTGGACACGGCCATGGAGAGGGTGAAGCATTACGCCGCGCCGGTGAACGCCATCAGGTTCAATCTGGCCACACCCTGCGTCGGCACCTCCGAATGCGACGATTGTTCCAGTGACGACCGGATATGCAATGTCTGGACCATCACGGAAAAATCCTTTCCGGCGGGACGCATCAAGATCATCCTGATCAACCAGGACCTGGGTTTCTAAGGCCGACCGGGGAGGTTTTCGAGGGGATGAACCGCCGCCAATGGCTAAAAATTCTTGTTCTTGCGGTAAGCTGTATGTTTTTCCAGGGCTGCTACCTTTTAAAACAGGGATTCTATCTCTTCCGTTATACCTTTAAGGCTGAGGATAACCGAACCCTCCTGGCGGACTCGGATACTCCCGAGTCCACCAGGGCCTTTCTTCAGCGGGTGGAGGATATCACCGCCTTTGCCCAAGAAGCCTTAGGCCTGCTGGATAACAAGAACTACTCCAAATATGTCCGGGTCGACCAGGATTTTCTCGCCTGGGTTGTCTCGGCCACGGAAGAATTCAGTTTTCAGCCCTACCTCTGGTCGTATCCCCTGGTGGGGAAGATGCCCTATCAGGGGTTCTACGAAGAGAAAGACGCCGTGAAGGAAGCCCACCGGCTGAAAAAGAAAGGATACGACGTGTGGGTCCGGAAGGTCGAAGCTTTCAGTACCCTGGGGTATCTCACCGATCCGCTTTATTCCTACATGGAAGACTATTCAGTCTATAGTCTGGCCAATCTTCTGATCCACGAACAGGCTCACGCCACCCTTTTTCTCAAGGGTCAGGGAGAGTTCAATGAAAGCTTTGCCACCTTCGTGGGGGATCTAGGGGCAAAGCTCTACATCGCCCGAACCTACGGTACCGATTCACAGGAGTACACATCGATCTTCATCAACGAGCATGACCGGGCTGTCTTCCTCGAGCAGCTGGGAACGCTGAAATCGGCTTTGGAAGACCTGTACACCCGCAGACCTCCGCAGATGAAGGAAGCGAAACAGGCGGAGATAGAAGCTTTCAAACAGCGTTTTCGGAGTTCCTATCGGAACCTCTTCATCGGTGAAGGCTATACCCGGGTGCCGGACATACCGATGAACAACGCTTTTATATCCCTCTACGCCCTGTATCACAGTGATACGGATCTTTTCTACCGGGTTTATGAACAGTTTCATGGCGACTTAAAAACCTGCATTCAAACTCTGGTGGAAGCCGCCGCCGGTTCAAAAGACGGGTTCGAGGAAGTGAAAAATCTTTTACAACCTCGGGGATGATTGAACATTGTCCCGATTCTGTATACTCTTATCCGCGATTCTTATCTTAAATCCCCTGAGGGAGCACACGTTAAACGATAACGGTATGAATATGAAAGAACACCTCCATCGAACCGCAGACACCGGCGAAGGCTGTGGAAACATCTTAGCCATCCTTTCTTTCATCCTGTGGGGCTCTCTGGTATTCTACTGGAAGGTGCTGGATGAGGTTCCGGCTCTCATCATCGTCTCCCACCGCATCCTCTGGTGTTTCGTCTTCATGCTGCTTTACATCCTTCTTCGGGGCCGGTTCGGCCGGCTGACGGCGGTTTTGAAGGTCCGCCGCCACATTCTCATTCTCCTTCTTTCCGGTATTCTGGTGGGGGCGAACTGGTTTATCTATGTGCTGTCGGTCTCTAGGGGACAGGTACTCCAGGCCAGCCTGGGGTATTACATCAATCCCCTGATGAACGTTTTTCTCGGCCTGCTGTTTCTCAAAGAAAGGCTTACCCCCCTTCAATGGATATCCCTCACCACGGCATTTATCGGTGTGGTCATCATGACCGTCGGTACCGGAGTGTTTCCCTGGATTTCCCTCACCCTGGCAGTGACCTTCAGCCTCTACGGTTTGATAAAAAAAACCGTTCACATACCTTCGGACCTGGGGTTGACCCTGGAAACGACCTTTCTAACCCCCGTGGCTCTGCTGCTCCTTTATTTCTTACGTCGAAAATACGGCCCGATGCTGGGGAATCTCCCCCCCCTGGAAACCGTCCTTCTCCCGGCTTCCGGCATCGTCACGGCCCTGCCCCTCTTTCTGTTCTCCGAAGGGGCGAAGCGAATTCCCCTTTCCCGGATCGGGTTTTTTCAGTTTATCAGCCCTTCCCTCATGTTCCTCATCGGCTACCTGGTGTACGGAGAGCCTCTAACCACCGTGAAAGTCGTCAGTTTCATCTTCATCTGGACAGCCCTGATCCTCTTTCTCCTCCCCCGCCGTCGGGTAAGTAAGAAGAAAAAGGTCTTGGCCTGATGCACCGCCGTCGGAAAGCCTATGCCTACACCCTGGCATCGGTCCTTCTCTGGTCCACCGTGGCCACGGCCTTCAAGATAAGCCTTTCCTTTATGGATTCGGCCACCCTGCTTTTTTACTCTTCCGCCTTTTCCGCCGCCGCCCTGGGGGGGATTATCCTGTTCCGGAAGCAAAAATGTAAGGATCTCCGCCGGACCGCCTTGCGGGGAGCTGCCTTAGGCTGCATCAATCCTTTTCTCTACTATCTTTTTCTTTTTAAAGCCTATTCCCTCCTGCCGGCTCAGGAGGCTCAAAGCCTCAACTTCACCTGGCCTTTGGTACTGGTATTGCTTTCGGCGGTGTTCTTTCATGAAAGGCCGGGGGTCAAGGATCTCTTTTCTCTGCTGGTTTGTTTCTTCGGCGCCTGGATTGTCTCATCCCACGGTCGTTTCACCGATATTCATTTCAGCAGCGGGCCGGGAATTCTTCTTGCCGTGGGAAGCTCCGTATTCTGGAGTGTGTACTGGCTTATAAACCGAGCCTACCGGGGCGATAAAACCCTGCTGCTTTTCTTTTCCATGGCGGCCGGGACGGTATACTGCGGTCTTTATCTCCTCTTCAGCGGCCGCATGGTTATCCCTCCCGTCGCGGGGCTTTCGGCCGCCGCCTATGTGGGATGCTTCGAAATGGGCATCACCTTTGTTCTCTGGTCAAAGGCTCTCTCCTTTGCCGAATCGACGGCTTTCATCTCCAACCTTCTTTATCTGTCGCCCTTCCTCTCTCTTCTCTTCATCTCCACCATCCTGGGTGAACCGGTCATGCCCTCCACCCTGGTGGGACTCCTTCTCATCGTCGGGGGAATCCTGATACAAAAGATGCAACTGCCCAAGTCCGAAAAATCGGGCCGGCTTTAAGCCCGGAGGCAAGGGACATCTGGAAAAAGAAGCCTCGATGGGCTATACTCCCCTCCAACAGGAGGATTTCTTGAACCGGATTTGTGTCTTCTGCGCTTCCAGCGACCACATTTCTTCTCTCTACCGGACTGCCTGTTCCGACTTCGGCCGCCTTTTGGCCCGGGAAGGGCTGAACCTGATCTTCGGCGGCGGGGCGGTGGGTCTCATGGGAGCCCTGGCGGAGGCGGTGAAAAAACACGGCGGATCTGTTTACGGGGTCATTCCATCTTCCCTGCGGGAGGGGGAAGGCCGGTATCCCCGGTGCGACAAGCTCCTCCTTACCGAGACCTTGGCGGAACGAAAAGCCCTGATGATCGCCGAAGCCGACGGTTTCGCCGTTCTGCCGGGGGGATACGGAACCCTGGATGAAGCCTTTGAAATTCTTACCCTCCAACGCCATGGTAAGCTCAATTGTCCCGTGGTTTTTCTCAATACCGGCGGAGTGTACGACGCCCTTGTAACCCTTCTTCAACGGCTCCACCGGGACGGCTTCCTCGAGCATCCCCATACCCGGGACTTTTTCATTGCTTCGGATCCTGAGGAAGCCGTAGCTTTTCTTAAATCATCCTTAAGGACGGATCCTTCATGAGTTTCGAAAACCTCGTAATGGCCGTCCGTAAAGGAGCGGAGGAAGCCTTACAACTCCAGAAAGGCGTCCGGGGAAACCACAAAGACGACGGCACCATTATTACCGAAGCCGATATGATGATACACCGGCTGCTGAAAGATCATATCAGGCGGTTCTATCCCCAGGAGGCCTTTCTCAGTGAAGAGGAGGTGAAACTGCCCGCCTTGGCTCCGGGAAGGCTGCTCTTTGTACTGGACCCTATCGACGGGACCGACGCCTACAGCCAGGGAATGCCGGGGTGGTGTGTCGCCTTAGGTATCCTCGATACGGACCTTACCCCGGTGGGGGGAATCATCTATGCCCCCCGCTGGAGTGTTGCCGGAAGCGAAGAATCCCTCCTGGTTCTGGAACCGGGTGAGGCTCCCACCTTAAACGGAGAGCCTATGATCCCGCCGGACAGAGCCGGTTCTCTGCACTGTCAGCAGATCATGACATCTTCCCGGATTCACCGTCGGGTGGATCTTTCAGCCTATCCCGGTAAGGTTAGAAGCATCGGGAGTTCTATCCTCCATCTGGCGGCTCCCCTGCTTTATCCTGGAGTTACGGCGTCCCTTCAGGCGGCCGGTTATATCTGGGATATTGCCGCCTCCCACGCTTTTCTCCTCGCCCTGGGGTATCAATTGGAATACCTGTCGGGAGGATCCTTGGACTATAGAAGCCTGGTACGGCGAAAAAAAACCCGGGATATCCTTCTGTCGGGAACTCCTGAAGCCCTGGACACTCTGCGCCGGACCATTCGCGTTCTTAAACCACACGACGGGAGAGCAGAAGGATGAAAGAATCGAGAAATCTTGATGAGGTTCTGCAAGAAAAGACTCAAAACGGCTTTATAAGCTGTCCTGATCTGTTGGAAGCAGCTTCCTTAGCCGGCATTCCCGCGCCCGAAGCCCGGCGCCGGACCGACGAAAAGAAAATAAAGATCAAGGAATGCCGCTTGGGATTTTTCGGCTGGGATGAGTCTTCGAAAGTCACTCCTCAAGAAATACCCGCAGAGGTAACGGCCTGTGTCCGTTCTGCTTCCCATGAGGGTATCGTCACCTGTCCGGCTCTCTGGAAATGCGCGGAAACCCTGGGAGTGACCTACCTCGCGGCCGGTGCCGCGGCGGATGCCTGCTCCTTGAAGGTGCGGGGATGCAAGCTGGGTATATTTTAAAAAAAGGCGGAGGTAGATCGGATGAACTTCTTGCACTATCAAATTCATGCCGGTCCTGAAAACATCGTGCAGGTCCGGATCGACAAACGGGCCAACGTTCGGCTCCTGGATACCCTGCAGTACCAGAAGTATCGGCGCGGCAAAACCCTGGAGGGAGCCGGCGGAGAGACCGATCCCCCGGGAAGGGAATTCAGGGTTCAGAACAGGGATGTCTGGCATGTGATCATCGATTTGGGGGGAAAAGAGGGTACCGTGAAGGCTCAGGTGAACGTTCTGCGGATGTAGAGGCCGCCGTTTAGAGGAGCCTTACCACCCCTTCCTGCCGTACCGCCAGGGGGATCACCGAAGAAGCACCGAAATACTCCCCCATCCAATCCTGGAATTCCTGTGCCGCTCCCTGAGGAACACAGGCTAAGACTGTTCCCGCGAAACCGCCGCCGTGAACCCGGACGGCGGCGTTCAGCTGATGATCCGTAAAAAATCGTTCCGATAAATAGTAAGCCAGGAGAATTCCCCGGTCGGCGGTATTACCGTCGGTGTGGCAGTTCTGGAGATACAGAGCCGAGGATATACCGGAACCGCGCAGTTCCCTCAACACCACCGGAAGGTTTTTCTCTTTCAAAGCCCTTGCAAGTCGCTGCACCCGGTCCTGTTCGTCGAAAAAGTGGAAGGCCCGCAGCAAGGGTCGCCCGCCCGGTTCCTCCGACAGATCGGCGTAACGGCGAAGCAGGTCCTCCCGGGACAGGTCTCTTAAACGCCGGGCCCCGAACAACCGGGCGCAGGCTTCCATGTCCATCCTTACCCGGGTGTAGTCTTCCGACAGGTCCTCATGGCTTGAGCCGGTTTGGATCACATAGAGACTGTAACCCCACTCGGAAAAACTGAAGGGGATCATCTCCATCCTGGGTTCCGGGTCTTTGAAGTCGATCAGGAGGGTTCCTCCGCAGCTGCAGACCGCCTGATCCATGAGACCGCAAGGTTTGCCGAAATAGCGGTTTTCCGCCTCCTGCCCGATGATTGCCAGGTCGACACAGGAAAGAGACCCTTGAGCGAAAAGGTCGTTACAGATTCCCCCCAGGAGTACTTCGAAGGCCGCCGAGGAACTTAACCCCGACCCCGGGGCCACCCGGCTGAGAAGAGAAATCCTCATTCCCCCGACTTCTACACCCCTGTTCCGAAAGCCCTGGATAACCCCGCGAATCAAAGCCCGGGGGGTTCCTTTTTCCTCTTCCTTAACTTCCCCGTCACCCACATCCATCCGAAAGAGCTCGGGGTAGAGATCGGAATGGAGAACCGCCTCCCCCTCGGTTCCCGGAGACACGGCGGCCAGTACATCCATATCCACCGCGGAAGCCAACACCGTGCCCCCGTTGTGATCCGTGTGGTTTCCCGCCAGTTCGATCCTTCCCGGGGCTGAAAAAACGGCGCAGGGCTCTTCCAACGGCAAAGAATACCGCTGCCGGTGCTCCCCCAGCAAACCGGTTATTCGTTGAGCTGTCTCGTTCGGCAACCTTCGGGATTCCAGAGCTGTGAAGGCTTGTTTCAAGGTGTTCATGGTACGGCCTAACCCTCAGTATAGTGCTTTTCGGGAAGATCCCGGAGCCGCCGGGCCGCTTCTTCGGGAGTTACGTCCCTCTGGGCCATGGCAAACAATTCATATCCTACCATGAACTTCCGTATGGTAGAAGAACGCAGGAGGGGCGGATAAAAAGAAATATGCATCTGCCATTCCGGGTGTTCCAGCCTGTCCGTGGGAGCCTGGTGAATACCCATGGAATAGGGGAAGGGAACGCGGAACAGGTTGTCGTACATCACGGTGGTTCGTTTCAGAGCCTCGGAAAGAGACCGGGCCTGGGCCTGCGAAAGCTCACCCAGATGCCGGAGATGCTCCTTGGGAAGAATCATGGTCTCGAAGGGCCAGATCGCCCAATAGGGCACAAGACAGATAAAGTGCCGGTTTTCAAAGAGAATTCTTTCCCCCGCTTTTCTCTCCAGTTCGCAGTAATCCAGAAGAAGGTTGCTTCCGTGATACTGCAGGTATTCCATCTGGTACCAGGTTTTTTTCCCCGGAATCGGCGGAACGGTTTCATTGGCCCAGATCTGGCAATGGGGATGAGGATTGGAAGCCCCCATCATCTCCCCGCGATTTTCGAAAATGGTTACATAGTTGATCGATTCATCGGCTCCGTGAAGCCGATATTCCTCGGTCCAGGCGTCCACCACCCGGTGAATCTCCGGTATATCCATCCTGGATAAGGTCCGATCATGCTGAGGAGTGAAACAAAGAACCCGGCAACGGCCCGCTTCGTTTCTCGCCAGGATAAGATCCTCCTGGTTGAACTCACCGCCCTCTCCATCGGGGAGCAGGGCGGGAAAATCATTATCGAAGACATAGGTCCCCGTATACGCGGGATTCTTTTTTCCTCCCGCTCGCTCATTCCCCGGGCAGAGGTAACAATCCGGATCGTAGGAAGGCTGCGGCACCTGGGTGCCCTGCTCTTCCGCTCCCAGCCAGGGTCTGTTCAGCCGCCCCGGGGAAACCAGGACCCAGTCTCCCGTCAAAGGGTTGTAGCGGCGATGGGCTTTGCCATTATCAAACATAAAGGGCTCCTTACAGGCCTATCATACTATAGCCGGCAACAGATAACAATGACCTTCGAAAGATATCCTGAAGTTCCGAGGCTTCTCGGGGAGACAGTCACCGCCCCCTCGTGGTATACTGATCCCCATGAAACCTACCGACCTTCCGGTATATCAACAGAAACAGAAAATTCTCGATGCCCTGGCCCAATGCTCCGTGGTGGTGGTGGAAAGCCCCACCGGTTCCGGCAAGACTACCCAGCTTCCTCTGATCCTGAACGAGGCCGGATACGCCGAACGGGGGATCATCGGGGTAACCCAGCCCCGCAGAATCGCTGCTGTATCGGTGAGCCGGTATATAGCCAAGCAAATCGGCAGCCCTCTTGGAGGAACCGCCGGTTACAAAATACGCTTTGAAGACATTACCGGGCCGGAAACAAAGATAAAAATCATGACCGACGGCATCCTCCTGCAGGAACTGAAGGCGGACCCGTCTTTAAGCCGGTACTCGGTGATTCTGGTAGACGAAGCTCATGAGAGAAGCCTCAACATCGATTTCATTCTGGGACTCCTGAAACGCATCCTGGCGGCCAGGCCAGACTTCAAGGTCATTGTCTCCTCGGCCACCATAAACGCCGAGGTTTTCGCCGACTATTTCGAGAACAGCCGGGTAATCCGCATCGATACCCCGGTGTACCCCATTGAAACCCTCTACATGCCCCCGGTTCCAGAAAAAGACGAGGAAGCCCTGTACGGCAAGATCTTCGAGATCGTTCAGGCCAGGGTACGGAAGCAGACTGCCGGAGATATCCTGATATTTCTATCCGGGGAAAAACAGATCAAGGACTGTATTCAGCGGCTTTCCTTCTCTTCCGTCAGGGAAAACCTCCATATCCTCCCCCTGTACGGCCGCCTGGGCTGGGAAGAACAGGAAAGAGTGTTCGACCCCCCGCCCAAGGGGAAAATAAAGGTAGTGGTGTCCACCAACATTGCCGAAACCAGCGTTACCATCGACGGCATTTCCGCAGTGATCGATTCGGGAAACGCCAAGATAAACAATTACAACCCGGTGACCTTCACCGAGTCCCTCACCGAAAATCCCGTTTCCCGGGCTTCCTGCAACCAGAGAAAAGGCCGGTCGGGAAGAACGGAACCGGGGACCTGCTACCGGCTCTATACCCGGCAGGATTTCGAAGGAAGACCTTTATACACCACGGAAGAGATCTACCGGACCGATCTTTCGGAGGTGGTACTGCGGATGGCGGAGCTGGGGATAACGGATTTCGAGACCTTCGATTTCATCTCCTCCCCGGGGCGTAAAGGGATTATCGGGGCGGTGGAAACCCTGTATCTTCTGCAGGCCTTGGAAAACGATCGAAGCCTTTCGACGGTGGGAAAACTTATGGCGGCCTTTCCCCTCCTGCCCCGGTTGTCACGAATGATCGTGGAAGCCTTGCGGTCCTACCCCGAGGTCACGGAAGAGACCGTCACAGCGGCGGCCTTTCTATCCACCAACTCTCCCTTCCTCCTGCCCCAGGGGGAGGAACTGGAAGCCCGAAAGGCTCACCATACCTTCCGGGATTCGCAGGGGGATTTTGTTTCTTACCTGACCCTGCTCTCTCGCTTTACCGCTCAGAAAAATCAGAAACAAAAGGAAGAATTCTGCGAAACCTATTATCTGGACCTCCGGACCATGGTGGAAATCCTCAATGTTCGGGAACAGCTTCTGGAAATTGTACACGAATTAGGATACGCGGTTAGTTCCGGAGGCCGAAAAAAAGACTACCTCTGCGCGGTAGCCGCGGGGCTGATTCAGTTTGTCTGTGTCCGGAGCGGCCGGGGAATCTATAAAAGCCTTCGGGCGGATCGAATCCATATCCACCCCGGCTCCGTGATGTTCCGGGAAAACCCGCAGTATATCGTTGCGGGAGAACTGGTGCGAACATCCCGGATGTTCGCCCGGTCGGTATCCCCCTTGAAAAGGGAATGGCTTCCCGAGATTTCTACGGACCTGGCCGCGGCGTTGCTTCCCTCCGGCGAGAGGGATTTAAGCCCCCGGGAGAAGAAGGAAAAACGGGATACCACCAACCGGATAAAAATCGGCGGGGTTTTTTTCGATATCCACCCGTTGAAGGGAAAGAAACTGGTTATCCTCCCCTGGGAACAGCTGCAACCGGTTCTTCCGGCTCTGTCAAGGCAGAATCTTTCCATGTATCGCAAGCTTAAGGGGAAAATAATCTACGGAGAGTACAATATTCTCTCCGGGTACCGCCTTTCCGGTATCCTGAAGGTGGCTCAGCACCTGAGGATGCCCGACGGTCCCATTCCCACCCCTCCGGAGGGTAACTTTGCTTCCCCCCAGGATCTGGAAAGCCTATTAACCCACCTGGAAAAGCTCCTGACCCTGTGTTCAGGCAAGAAGAAAAAACACTCTCTAGGATTTCTCACTCTGGACGGAGACGGCCGGAGTATCTATTGGTTCACCTGCCAGAAGAGTTTTCATACCGCCGTGGAGCGCAGCCTCGGAAGCTTGGAATACCTCTCCGACGACCTGGATATTCAGCGGAATAAAGACGATCTCTCCGCCGTGAACGGCATGTATCGTTACCTCACCTCACTCCTGTGAGGTGAGAATCTCCTGAATCTCCGCCAGCCGGACGGCTTGGAAGAAGGTCTCTTCCGGTCCCCGCTGCAACACCACTCGCAGTTCCCCGGCGCGGTTTTTCTTATCGTGTTTCAAGGCCTGTAAAAAGTCCTCCAGCTTGTCAGGTGGAACGCGGAAATCCACATCAAACCCGTAGGACTGCAGCAGATCCTTCGCCCGCTGAAGATAGGCTGGATCGGTGATTCCCAAACGTCTCCCCAGCCTTAAGGCCTGGATCATGCCCCAGGCCACGGCTCTGCCATGGGTCCAGGAACCGAAGCCTTGGGAAGATTCCAGGGCGTGGGCGAAGGTGTGCCCCAGATTGAGATGCCCCCGGATACCTTTTTCCTCCGGGTCCCGGGTAATATATCCGGATTTTATTACCACCGATCGGTCAATAATTTCCTTCAGGACCTCCGGTTTCCGGTCCAGGACGTCCTTCCGCCGATTCTCCAGAAGACGCAGGAGACCCTCTTCACCCAGAAAGGCGTATTTTATCACCTCCGCAAGACCGGTAATATATTCACCCTCCGGCAGGGTATCCAGCAGTCCGGTATGTATCCGGATTTCTTCGGCCGGGTAAAAGCTCCCGGTTAAATTTTTATATCCCTCAAAATCTACCCCGGTTTTTCCCCCCACGGCGGCATCCACCATGGCCAGGAGGGTTGTGGGAATGAGAATCAGCCGGCACCCCCGCATATACAATGAAGCGGCCAGAGCCGCCATATCACAGATCACCCCCCCTCCGAAGCCTATCAAAAAGGAATCTCTGGAAAGGTTCGTTTTTACCGCATGCCGGAGAATCTTTTCTACCGAGGCAAGGGTCTTCTCCGATTCTCCCGGAGGCAGAACCACCTCCTCCTCGCTGAAGGCGGTATGAAGGAGGCCCCTGGTATGGGTATCGAAAACTACAAGTTTCCGTCCCTGAGCCGAAAGAAGGGTATCCTCAGGACAATGGTAGATTTTACATATTTTAACGTCCGGTTGGAATCTAAGCTCTTGAATCATAGGGGGGAACTATATCATCAATAAAAAGACACGTCGACACCTGAAATACAAGGAACGGCGGGGCGAATTGCCGCTTTCGGCAGTCGAAAGTCCAGGGTAATGCGTTGGCTCTTTTGTAAGGGGTCTAGACGCGTCCGATGCTGTGGATCATTTCCTTGACAAAAGGGTCGTCGATGGAATAAATCCTTTTGTTTCCCTGCACCGTCGAGGTGACGATACCCTTGTTTTTCAGGACCGCCAGATGCTGAGAAACCACCGGTTGAGACTGATCAAGACACTGCCACAGTTCGGTAACGCAGGCTTTTTCCTTCTCAATAAGGCAGAGGAGCTTCAACCTGACCGGGTGGCCGCAGACTTTGAGTTTCTCAGCGAAATCATCAATAACGGAATCGGAACATTCGGTTTTTCTATTCATCACGTTTCAAGAGTACAGGGTTTCGCTTTTTTAATCAAGAGAAATACTATATATGAATAGTATGAAAACAACACTTTTTTCACCGGGGAACCTCCCCTTTTTTGCGAAGAATCCGGTCAAGGTAATGACAGGAGGTCCGGTTTTTTCTATACTTCCCGAAAGAAAATCCATAATACGGAGTGAAGGATGATCAAGTCCAACGAACACTATGCCAAATTAAAGACTTCCTACTTTTTCTCGGATATCAACCGCCGGGTGGCGGATTACCAGAAGGAGAACCCGGGGAAAGATATCATAAAAATGGGGATCGGCGACGTTACCCGCCCCCTGCCGGAGGCCTGTATAAAGGCCTTTCATCAAGCGACGGACGAAATGGCCGCCGGGAAAACCTTCCGGGGTTACGGACCCGAGCAGGGCTACCCCTTTCTCCGGGAAGCTATCGCGCAGCATGATTTTATCCGCCGGGGCGTGCCGATGAAGGCCCAGGAGATCTACGTCAGCGACGGGAGCAAATGCGATACCGGCAACTTCCAGGAAATCTTCTCCTTCCATACCCGGGTGGGGGTTCCCGATCCGGTCTACCCGGTGTACGTGGACACCCATGTCATGGCCGGACGGACCGGAGACTGGAAGAACGGCCGGTACGAAGGACTGTACTACTTCGACGGCACGGTGGAAAACGGTTTCGTTCCGGACCCGCCGGAGGAAGGGCTGGATCTGATTTATCTCTGCTTCCCCAACAACCCCACCGGGGCCGTGGCCAGCCGGGAACAGCTGGGAAAATGGGTGCGATACGCCGAAAAACACGGTTCCCTTATTCTTTTCGACGCGGCCTATGAAGCCTTTATCCGGGACGACCGTCTGCCCCGGTCGATCTTCGAGATTCCCGGAGCGAGAAACCACGCGGTGGAATTCCGAAGTTTCTCCAAGACCGCCGGGTTCACCGGCACCCGGTGCGCCTACGCGGTGATCCCCGAAGAATGCCGGATCGAGGGACCCGACGGGAAAACCCTGCAGGCAGGGGATCTCTGGATCCGCCGTCAGACCACGAAATTCAACGGGGTCTCCTACCCCGTCCAGCGGGCCGCCGAGGCGGTATACAGCCCCGAAGGGCTCCGGCAGACCCGGGAGCTGACGGACTATTATCTCGCCAATGCCCGGGTCATCCGGGATACCATGACCTCTTTAGGTTTTACCTGCACCGGGGGAGAGAACGCACCGTACATCTGGATCAAAACCTCCGGTAATTCCTGGGAGTTCTTCGATTTTCTCCTGCGGCGGGCCCAGGTGGTCTGTACACCGGGCAGCGGGTTCGGTTCCCGGGGGGAAGGATACATCCGCTTAAGCGCCTTCAACGATGCCGAACGGGTCAGGGAAGCCATGGAGCGGATCACCGCCGCCTTGTCGGTGTAACGGCCATGGAAGACCACCGGATGGGCGACCAGCTACTACCCCGCAGGCTTCCGGACAGGAAGGACCTGGATGAGGCTTTTACCGGGATGATCCTGTCCGCTTCGGGCTGGCGAAAGGTTTTCGCCCCCTCCGGGCGGGAAGAAGACACCGACGGCCGGCTCAAGCCACCGGACGCCGTCCTGGCCGCGGCGGCGGGGGCGGTCTTCGGCCGACTCCTGGCGGCGGAAGGCTCCCGGCCGGTCTGTGCCCTGGGGACCGACACCCGGCCGACGGGGCCGACCCTGGCGGAGATCCTCGGCCGGAGCCTCTCGGCCGCCGGCCTCCAGGTGCGTTACCTCGGCCCGGTGGCGGCCCCGGAGATCATGGCCTGCGCCGGCCGGGACCCGGAGGTTTCCAGCTTCCTCTATGTCAGCGCCAGCCACAACCCGGTGGGGCATAACGGGTTCAAATTCGGCTTATCCGACGGCGGCGTGCTGGGGGGAAAGGCCGCCGAGGAACTCATCGAAGCCTTCAAAAGCCTCTGGTTCGACACGGAAGCCCTGGAACAAAGCCTCGCGGCCGCCGTTTCCACCGACCGCGCCCTGTGGACTTCGCTGGTAAAGGAGTCGGCGCTCTGGAAGAAAGCCTCATTTTCAGCGTATTACGCCTTAACCCGGGAAGTGGTTTCCGGCAGCGCCGACCCGGCGGTACAGGAAGCCTTCTTTACCTCCCTCAAGAAGGCGGGAAAGCCTCTGGCCTGCCTGGCGGACTTCAACGGCAGCGCCAGAACCACCACCTTGGATCGCGAGATCCTCGCCGAAGCCGGGGTTACTCTCTACACCATGAACGACCGTCCCGGGGATATTGCCCACCGCATCGTTCCCGAAGGGGAATCCCTCATACCCTGCATGGAAGAGCTGGAACGCCTCTACGGCGAGGACAAAAGCTGCCTTTTCGGCTACATGCCGGACAACGACGGGGACCGGGGAAACCTGGTGTATCTGGATACCGGCTGCAGCAAAGCGAAGATCGTGGAAGCCCAGGAGGTTTTCGCTCTGGCGGTCTACGCCGAACTCCTGTCGGAAGGAAAAAATTTTGAAACCGGGGAAGAAGGAAAACTTGCGGTGGTGGTCAACGGCCCCACCTCCCGGAGGATAGAACGGATCGCCGATGCCTTAGGGGTTCGGGTTTTCCGCTGTGAAGTGGGAGAAGCCAACGTGGTGGAACTGGCCAGGAAAAAGCGCACCGAAGGATACCGGGTGAGGATTCTCGGAGAAGGTTCCAACGGGGGGAACATCACCCACCCCTCTTCGGTACGGGACCCGGTGAACACCGTCTTTTCCCTGCTGAAACTGCTCCTTTTGAAATCCGGCTCCGCCGAACCCTTCGCCGATATCCGGGCGATTCTTGCCTCCCTGCCGGCCTTTACCACCACGGGGGCCTACGAAGAGGGAGCGAAGATCCGCATCAAGACCCGGGACCAGGGCGCTCTGAAGGCTGCCTGGGAAGAAATCTTTCTCCGGGACTGGGAAAGAAAAAAGCAGGCTCTGGAAAGGAATTGGGGCATCACCGGCTGGGAAGAGGTGAACTACGAGGGTATTGAAGAAAAAAGGGGCTTTGGTCCGGCCTGCCGCTCCGGTCGGCAGAAGGGGGGACTCACCATGCTCCTCAAAAGCCCATCGAAGGAAATCCTGGCCTTCCTCTGGATGCGGGGATCCGGCACCGAGCCGGTCTTCCGGATTCTGGTGGATGTGGAAGGGGATAACGTCATACTCCACGATGAACTTTTAGCCTGGCACCGGGCAATGGTTCTGGAAGCCGACGACCTGGCGGGAAAGCTCGGTTAGGTTAGACGGTACGAGCCGTCCTTTTCACCGACTAAAAAACCTTCCCTGGCCAGTACGGCCAGGCACTTTTCCAGGTCCGCCGGTGAAAAGCCTGAAGGAATTTCCAGGTCTTCGGGAAAGGCCCGGGGGTGTTTTCCCAGTTCCCGCAGGACCGCGCCGCGGAGCTGCCTGAAGGAGCCTTCAAAGGGCTTCTGCCGGCTGTAGGAGGTGCTCCTGCGGTTGGCGTTCCCGGTCTCCCGGGCCAGGAGGGTTCCGTAATCCATCAGGGCGTTGTACCACCGGCGGGGGTCCGGCCGGTATAAGGCCTTCTCGTGGAGCGGCAGGATCTCTTCGTCCCGTACCTCAAGGCGGCCTGAAAAAAAGAAATGTATGAAGACCCGGCGAACATTGGTCTCGATAAAGAGTTCCGCTCTGTTGAAGGCGTAGACGGCAATGGATCTGGCGGTAGCCGGTCCGATCATCGGGAGGGCTTCCAGTTCCTTCACCGTGGCGGGAAAGGGCTTTCCCGAAGAAACCATGGCCTCGGCAATGGACTTCAACGCCCTGGCCCGGCGGTTATACCCCAGCCCCTGCCACACCTCCAGCACATCCTTTAATGAAGCCGCCGCCAGGGAAGAAAAATCGGGAAATCGTTCCATGAAGACTTCCCACTTAGCTTCCACCCGGGGAACCTGGGTCTGCTGCAGCATCAGCTCCGATACCAGCACGGCATAGGGGCTTTCAGTTCTTCTCCAGGGCAGGTCCCTCCCCTCCCGACGGTAATAATCCAGAACGAGATTTTGAAATCGTTTAAGGATCGACGCGTCGGGAAACCCTCCGGAGAAATCACCGAAGGATTCTTCAACCATCTTTCTTTCGAGCCTCTTCGGCTTTCCGGCTGATCCGGTTCCAGATGCTCTGCAGACCCATGGCTTTTTTCATGGCCGTAACAGTCTCCCGGGCTTCCTCCCGCATCCTCATGGTGCCGTCGTAGATCACCTGGTCCACGAAGCCCTTTCTTTCGGCGAATTCCCGGCGCCGGCCGCGCAGGGGTTCCAGAAAGGTATTGATGGCCAGGGCCAGTTTCTCCTTCACCTCCACGTCCCCCACGGCACCCCGGGTATACCGATCTTTCAAGTCGGCGACCTCCTCTTTGTCCGGGTTGAAAATGTCGTGGTAGATGAATACCGGGTTCCCTTCCACCGTACCGGGGATATCCGCCCGGATCCGTTTTGGATCGGTATACATGCCCCGGACTTTCTTGTCCACGGTTTTCGCGTCATCCGAAAGGTAGATGGTGTTTCCCAGGGATTTGGACATCTTGGCGTTACCGTCGGTTCCCACCAAAGTGGGCACCTCGCCTACCAATACCTCGGGAATGGGAAAGACTTCCCCGTAGAGGTTGTTGAACCGCTTGGCGATTTCCCGGGTCAGTTCCACATGGGATTCGTTGTCCTTTCCCACGGGGACCAGATGGGCCCGGGGCATCAGGATATCCGCCGCCTGCAATACCGGGTACCCCAAAAGTCCGAAGGGCATCTCCGAAAGATGGGCCGACCGGGCCATATCCTTTAAACTGGGGACTCTCTGCAGCCGGGGCACGGTGACCAGCATCTCAAAGATCAGGTTCATCTCGTAGACTTCGTGAATCGCCGACTGCAGGTAGATAACCGACTTGGCCGGGTCGATGCCGCAGGCCAGATAGTCCAGGACCATTTCGCGGGCATTGTCGGCGATGGTATCGATATCCTGTTTCTCCGGTTTGGTGGTCAGGGTATGCAGGTCCGCCAGGATAAAGAAACACTCATAGCTGTCCTGCAGCCGCACCCGGTTGGCCAGGGATCCGACATAATGCCCCAGGTGGAGTTTTCCCGTAGGCCGGTCCCCGGTTAAAATTCGTTTTCGTTCCATTGGTTGTTCCGTTTTACCTAGTAAGCTGTGCCGCCCTGGCTTTCACCGGCGGCGGCCCTACTATACCCTTCTTAAAGCCCCCGGGGCAAGGGTCAGCGTAAGGAAGGATGTTTTTTTCCGTTTTCCATCATAATTGCGATGGGCTGCAGGATGGGAATGTTTTCGAAGATGATCTTGATCACCGCCATAATGGGGACGGCCAGGAACATCCCCACTACTCCCCAGAGCCAGCCCCAGAGGATAAGAGAAAAGATCAGCAGCAGGGGACTGAGGTTCAACCGGTGACCCTGCATGCGGGGATCGAGAAAATTTCCCATAACCAGCTGAATCAGAATCATGGAAGCGATGACTGCGGCGATGCGCCCGGCGGAGGGAAAAAACTGTATGAACCCCATAAGAATTGTGACCAGCATTACAAAGAGAGATCCTATATTGGGGATAAAGTTCAACACTATCGCCAGGAACCCCCAGATAACGGCGAAATCCATCCCAATGATAGAAAGAGACAGCCCTACCAGGAAGCCCGTTACCACGCTGATGAATAATTTGACTCCCAGATACCGCCCGATCTGCTTGTTGGTATGTCCCATGATCCTGCCGATCCTGGTGTTGGTATCGTGGATAAAAGCCTTTTCCAGCTTTATCCTGAAATAGGGCTTTTCCAGCAGGATAAAAATGAGAAAGAAGATGATAACCACCAGGGAAGAGACGAATTGCATGAAATCACCGGAAAAGGATCTCACCAGGTTCCGGGACATTCCCGCCCAGTCCACATATCCGAACAGGTCGATGGGGGTTTCTATTCTCTCGGATATCCAGCCGGAAAGAATTTTCGTTATTTCTATGAAACGGTGCTGATACTTGGGAAATTCATCGACAAAAGAGTTGACGCCGGCGTAGACGAACAAACCCAGGAGATACAAAGCGCCGAAAAAGATCAGCAGAACGATAGCTATGGCCAGCCCCCGGGGTATCTTTATCCTGTGGAGAAACGCAATAATAGGGCTTAAGATAAAAGAAAGCAAAAGGGCTATCATAAAGGGCATCAAAACGGTTTTTAAAAGCTTTATTACCGCCACCACGGCGATGAAGGTAAGCACTGCCAGGAGAATGCTGGAAGTCCTGTTACTGGTCATGGAGGGATTATACCATATCCTCAGGACCCATGAATACTCCTTGAACCCTTACCACCGTTAAAGATATACTTTGGGCATCCAGACTAGGTTAGGAGATATGGTGATGGTACATTCCTTTGAAGATAAGATTCCCGATGTTTCCCGGGCGGTCTTTATTGCCTGGAACGCCGAGGTTATGGGAGACGTGGTGATGGAAGAAGGTTCTTCCGTTTTCTTCGGCGCCCAGCTTCGCGGGGACACGGGACCCATACGAATCGGGAAGAACTCCAATATTCAGGATAACAGCGTGCTGCACAATTCCACGGGAATTCCCTGTGTCGTGGGGGATCATGTGACGGTGGGGCATAACGCCATCCTCCACAGCTGCACGGTGGAAGAAAACTGTGTCATCGGTATGGGGGCGATTATCCTGGACCAGGCGGTTATCCAAAAGGACAGTATCGTCGGAGCCGGGGCCCTGGTGACGGGGGGAAAAACCTTTCCGCCGGCTTCTCTCATCATAGGCAGCCCCGCCAAGGCCGTCCGAAGTCTCACAACCGAAGAAATCGAGGAGAGCCGAATCCATACGGCCCGGTACGTGGAAACCGCTAAAAGAGCCGCCGAAGCTTCCGGCCGAGGAACCGAAAGGTCTTAAGAAGCGGAAAGGCCTTGGGTTTCCCGGCGAAGGCGGTATTCTATTATTTTTTCTTCCGGATCGAAAAACCCTGGCATGTTTAGACCTAAGCTCCGTACCGCCTCGGCTACCAGGGTTGCCTCATCCGTTTCTTCCTTCCCCAGATAATACCTCCCCGCCGCCGCTACGGCGGAAAGGGGCGCCAGGCCGATAAGCTCACTTCCCTTAACCTCAAGGCCAAGGATGGCGGCTTCTTTCCGCACCGCTTCAAAGGCGTGGTGCAGCCCCGTAACGGCGGGATTGTGGAGGTTCATGGTCACCTGGCAGAACCCGTACTCCGGCAAGAACCACCCGTCGGCCTGACAAAAGGACAGAAGGCCGGGAACTCTTTCTCTACCCGTTCCGGACGGGGAGCCGGAACTCCGGACCTTCCGGGCAATCCGGCGGGCCATTTCCACATCCCGGGTGTCCAGGTTGACGTTGTACGCCAGCATAAAATCCCTCACCCCCGTAACCAGGGCTCCGGCTTTGGGGTTGAAACGATCCCCGTAATCGGGATGCCCCTCGGGCAGGGCCATCTTCCGTTCCAGCTCTTCATACTGCCCTTTCCTGATATCCGGCAGGCGGACCCGCCGAGGAGACGTGGCGGCATAACCGTAGAGATACACCGGTACCGCCAGGTCCTTCCAAACCCGCTCAGCCAATCGCCGACTTAATGCAATACAGGCGTCCCGCATCACCGGGGCAAAGGGTATAAAAGGCACAACATCCGCAGCGCCGATCCGGGGATGAGACCCCCGGTGAATCCTCATGTCGATTCCCGCCACGGCGTTTTTCACCAGCAGAAAGGCGGCTTCCTCCACTGCTGAAATCGATCCGACAAAGGTATACACCGATCGGTGGGTGTCATACCCCTGCTGGACATCCAGCAGGGACACTCCCGACGTTCCGCGAAGGATCTCGGCGATCCTTTCGATAAATTCCGTGTTTCTTCCTTCACTGATGTTAGGCACACATTCAATCATCTCTGAAACCATGGCGCAACTCCGGCAAAGCGAGGATCAACCGGTTGCATCATAGCAGGATCATCGAACCGAATAAAGGGGAATACCGCCGGGGAAGAAGAAAAAAATCGGTTATCGGCCGATTTTCCCCTTGACCATTCTTCCGGAACCCTATTTACTGTTTCCTCAGCCGACGACCGACAAAATCGTGTCGTCGATTCCTGGAAACTACTTGGAATGGAGGAAGCCATGTTAGCCCAGATACGTTCAATCGGTGCCTATGTGCCGGAAAATGCCGTAACCAATGACCAGTTGGCGGAAACGGTAGATACTTCGGATGAATGGATCCGATCCCATACAGGAATCGGGAAACGCCATATCGCCACGGATGATCAAGCTGCGTCCGACCTGGCTGTCCGTGCCGTGAATATCGCCATGGAACGAGCCGGTATGTCGCCGGAAGAGCTGGATCTGATTATCCTGGCTACCGCCTCGGGGGATTACCCGGGATTCCCTTCCACCGCCTGTATTGTGCAGGAAGCCATCGGAGCGGTGAATGCCGGAGCCCTGGACATTTCCGCCGGATGCACCGGCTTTGTCTACGGCCTGGAAATGGCCCGGGGCATGATCGTCTCCGGCTGCTCAAAAAATATCCTGGTGGCGGGAGTGGAAGTCCTTACCCATATCACCAACTGGAAGGACAGGGATACCTGCGTTCTCTTCGGCGACGGAGCGGGAGCGGCGGTGGTGACCTCCGGGGAGGACGGAGGAAGCGGCATCCTGGATTCCATCCTGCGGGCCGAAGGCTCCGGAGCCCCATACCTCATCAGAAAAGCCGGAGGTTCCCGGCAGCCCTATACGGGGAAAGACGACGCCTACCAGGACCTGTTTATCCAGATGGACGGCCAGAAGGTGTATAAGTTCGCTGTCCGGGTAAATACCGATCTGGTGGGGATGTTCTTTCAGCGTCATAATCTCACCATCGATGATATTGCCTATATCGTTCCCCATCAGGCCAACGTCAGGATCATTCAGGCGGCGGCGAAGCGGCTGGGAATCCCCATGGAAAAATTTTATCTCAACATCGAGGAATACGCCAATACTTCCGCCGCTTCCATTCCCCTGGCCTTGAATGAAATGTCTGAAAAAGGGATTCTGAAACGGGGAGACCTTATTCTTACCCTGGGATTCGGAGCAGGCCTGACCTACGGAGGTAATCTCATCCGGTGGTAGAGAAGCCGGGTATACCCGGATCGATACAGACACAGAAGATTTGTCGGCCATTGACCGACAAATTACCCTGTGGTACAGTAGATACCAAGGAGGAAAAGTATGAAACGCTGTTTTCTCTTTCCGGGGCAGGGAGCCCAGTACCCGGGAATGGCAAAGGATTTATATGAGACCCACATCGCCGTGCGTGAACTTTTTGAGCTGGCCTCCGACGCCGTGGAACAGGATCTCACACACCTTCTCTTCGAGGCTTCGGAAGAGGAATTGAAACAAACGGAAAACACCCAGGTAGCGATAACCCTGGCAAGCCTTTCCGCCCGGAGAAGCCTGCTCGAGGCGGGAATCTCTTCGGACGGCACGGCGGGTTTCAGCCTGGGAGAATACTCTGCCTTGGCCGACGCGGGGGTACTGGATGAAGGGGACGTGATGGTTCTGGTACGCCACCGCGGCCGGGTTATGGCCGAAGCGGCGATGAACCTGGCAGGCCACGGGAATCCTCCCGGCATGGCGGCAATTATCGGTTTGAGTTATGAAGATATCCTCTCAGCCCTGGAAGGGCTGGACGCCTATCCGGCCAACGTGAATGCTCCGAATCAGATCGTTCTTTCGGGCACCGACGCCGCCCTGTCCGCGGCGGAGGGCCGCTTGAAGGAGCTGGGAGCCCGCCGGGTTATCCGGCTGAAGGTTTCCGCCCCTTTTCACTGCCCCCTGATGGAAGAAGCGAAAGAGGCTTTCAAAGACCTGATAGGAGGGTTTTCCTTCCGTGATCCGGAAAAACCCCTCTTCTCCAACGTTACCGGCGGCCGGATATCCTCCGGCACGGAAGCCAGGGACCTCTGTCTTGAACAGATCGTCAAACCGGTGCTCTGGGTGAACGAGGAACAAGCGGTTTTACAGGCGGGATTCGAGCAGTGTCTCGAGGTGGGGCCGGGAAAGGTTCTTACAGGCCTGTGGAAATCGGTATCTTCCGACATCCCCTGCCTTCCCGCGGGAACCCGGGATGATATATCATCAATCTTAGGGAGTTAAGCTATGCTTCTAGAAGGAAAAAAAGCCCTGGTAACCGGAGGTTCCCGGGGGATAGGTAAGGAAATCGTTACCCGATTCCTCTCAGAAGGAGCGGACGTCTGGTTCGTCAGCACCAAGGAAAGCCCCCATGCCGGGGAAATACAGGATCTGGCCGCCTCGGTCGGGCGGAAAGCCGTCTGGAAACAGGGTGACGTGGGAGATGAAGACAGTGTATCCTCCGTGGTATCGGAGGTTCTGGAAGAGGCGGGCCGCCTGGATATCCTGGTGAACAACGCCGGCATCACCCGGGACGGTCTTATCTTCCGGATGTCCCGGGAAGACTGGGAGCGGGTGATGAAAATCAACCTGGAAAGCGCCTTCTTCTTCTGCCGCCCCATTGCCCGGCAGATGGTGAAACAGAAAGGCGGTTCCATCATCAATATCTCCAGCGTGGTGGGAGTTCACGGGAACGGCGGCCAGTGCAACTACTCGGCTTCCAAAGCCGGTCTCATCGGGCTCACCAAGAGCCTGGCCAAGGAGATTGCCTCCCGGGGGGTAAGGGTTAACGCCCTGGCTCCGGGTTTTATCGGCACCGCCATGACGGAAGCCTTATCGGAGGAAGTCAAGGCGAAACTGCTTGAATCAATACCCCTGGGCCGCATTGGCGACCCGAAGGATGTGGCTGACGCCGCGGTCTTTCTCGGTTCCGATCTTTCCGGGTATATCACCGGGCAGGTTCTGGGGATCGACGGAGGCATGGGAGCCTAAACACGACGAAAATTCATGGAGGATGAAGATCAATGAAAGAAAAGATTGTCGTAACGGGAATGGGAACGGTAAACCCCTTGGGTCACTCGGTGCAAGAGACCTGGCAGGGCATTTTGGAAGGCCGAAGCGGTATAGGAAAAATCACCCGGTTTGATACCACGGAATACGCGTCAAAGATCGCCGGGGAAGTAAAAGACTTTGAAATCGGTAATTTCATCGACAAAAAGGAAGCCCGGAAAATGGCCCTCTTTACGCAATACGGGGTGGCGGCCTCGGTACAGGCCATGAATGACGCGGGGATCAAGGAAGGAGACGTGGACCCGGAGCGCCTGGCGGTGGTCTACGGCAACGGTATCGGCGGATTTGAAGCCCTGGAGGAAGCTTATGAAAAGCTTTTTTCCGGCGGGCCGAAACGGGTGCATCCCATGACGATTCCAAAACTCATCACCAATGAATGTCCGGCCAACATCGCCATAACCCTGCAGGCCCTGGGTCCGGCGTACACGGTCACCACCGCCTGTGCTTCCGGTACCGACGCCATAGGGAACGCCCTTATGCTCTTGCACAGCGGCCTGGCCGACATGGTTATCACGGGCGGAACCGAAAGCAGTATTACCAGAATGGGTGTGGCGGGATTCAATGTTATCCAGGCCTTGAGCACCCGGTTCAACGATGAACCTGAACGCGCGTGTCGGCCTTTCGATAAGGACCGGGACGGCTTCATCCTGGCCGAAGGAGCGGGCACGCTGATCCTGGAGACCGAAAGCCACGCAAAGAAACGAGGGGCGAAAATTTACGCGGAGCTGGCCGGATACGGCAGCACCTGCGACGCCAATCACCTCACGGCCCCTCACCCGGAGGGCCTCGGCGCGGCCCGGGCCATGAGAATAGCCTTATCCGACGCGGGAATGAAACCCGAAGAAATAGACTATATCAATGCCCACGGCACCTCCACCCCCACCAACGATCCCCTGGAAACAAAATCCATCAAGACCGCCTTCGGAGACCACGCCCGGAAGGTGAAGATCTCTTCCACCAAGTCCATGCACGGTCATGTTATCGGAGGCACCGGAGCGGTGGAGGCCATCATCTCTATCCTGGCCATGCGGGAAGGCTATTTTCCTCCCACCATCAACCTGGAAGAACCCGACCCGGCCTGTGATCTGGATTATGTTCCCAACAAGGGTATCAAGGGAACCATCAACGCGGTGATGTCCAATTCCCTGGGTTTCGGCGGACACAACGCCATCCTGATTTTCCGGAAGGCAAACTGATGGAGTTCCCGGTAAATACACCGCCGGCAAAACTGATTCCTCACAGGGATCCCTTTCTCTTCATCGATGAACTGACCGAAGTAACGGAGGAGAAAATCGTCGGTTACCGAACCTTTACCGAGAAGGATTTTTTCTTCCGGGGACATTTTCCCGAATATCCCGTGGTGCCGGGGGTGATACTGATCGAAACCATGGCCCAGTGCGGAGGCGCGGGAATCAAGGTTCTGGGAACCATCAAGGGGGACCCCATCTTTTTTCTCGCATCGGTGGAAAAGGCGAAGTTCCGGCAGGAAGTAAAACCCGGAGAACGGGTAACTATTGAGGTGACGAACCAGCGGGTTACCCAGAGGACCCTGAAACAAAGCGGCAGGGCTTTCGTCGGCGATACCCTGGTGGCTGAAGCCGCCTGGCTCTGTATCATCGCGGAAGCCGTAAACGAAGGGAGCAGTACATGAATTATTTTCTTACCGAAGAACAACAGATGATCAAGGATCTGGCGGCAAAAATAGCTGCGGAAAAAATCTCTCCCCTGACGGCGAAATACGATGAAGAAGGAATTTTCCCTCATGAAATTGTAAAGGCCTTGGGAGAGGCGGATCTTTTCCGGGTTTTTATCCCGGAGGAATACGAAGGCCTGGGGGGCGGAGTTTTCGAAATGGCCCTGGTAGTGGAGGAACTCTCCCGGGTCTGCGGGGGTATCGCTTTAGCCTATGCGGCCTCGGGGCTGGGAACCATCCCCATCATCCTTTTCGGGAGCGATGAGCAAAAGAAAAAATACCTCCCCCGCCTGGCCTCCGGTGAGACCCTGGCAGCCTTCGCCCTGACGGAGGCCGGAGCCGGCAGCGACGCCTCGGCCATCCGCACCACGGCGAAGAAAGACGGCGACTCCTACGTCATCACAGGAACCAAACAATGGATCACCAACGGCGGTGAAGCGGAGATCTATACCGTCATCGCTCTGACCGATCCTGATCGGGGAGCCCGGGGATCGTCGGCCATTATCGTGGAACGCGACACTCCCGGCTTTACCTTCGGTAAAAAAGAAGACAAAATGGGAATCCGGGCCTCGGCCACCCGGGAACTGATCTTCGATGAATGCCGGGTGCCGGCAGGCCAGCTTTTAGGTAAGGAAGGGATGGGATTCCTGGTTGCCATGAAAACCTTTGACCAATCCAGACCCGGGGTGGCCGCCCAGGCCGTAGGTATCGCCCAGGGAGCCCTGGATAAGGCGGTGGCCTACAGCAACGAAAGGAAGCAGTTCGGAAAACCCATTTCCTCCTTCCAGGGTCTGCAATTCATGCTGGCCGATATGGCAACCCAGGTAGAAGCGGCCAGGGCTCTGACCTACCAGGTCGCCCGGAATGTGGATGCCGGTGAAAAGAACCTGGCGGGCATATCCGCCATGGCCAAGGTCATGGCCTCCGATACGGCCATGAAGGTTACCACCGACGCGGTGCAGGTCTTCGGGGGATACGGCTATATGAGGGAATACCCGGTGGAAAAGATGATGCGGGACGCGAAGATAACCCAGATCTATGAAGGCACCAATCAGATCCAGCGGGAAGTGATAGCCATGAATTTGATAAAGGAACAAATTCGAGGCAAAAAATAGAAAAGGAGCATCCATGTCCGACTCAAGGATGGAACAACCATTGAATCTACGCCTGGCCGTTTGTATCAAACAGGTTCCCGATACGACGAATATCAGGATAAACCCGGAAACCAACACCCTCATGCGGGAGGGGGTGGCTTCCATCATCAATCCCTTCGATATGTACGCCCTGGAGGAAGCTCTGCGGCTCAAGGAGCGCTACGGCGGTACCGTCACGGTGATTTCCATGGGTCCTCCCCAGGCTGAGGCGGCCTTGCGGGACGCTTTGAGCTTCGGTCCCGATAAAGCGGTTCTATTATCCGACCGGGCCTTTGCCGGGGCCGATACCCTGGCCACTTCCCTGACCCTCTCGGCCGCTTTAAAAAAACTGGGTCCTTTTGATGTTATTCTGGCGGGAAAGCAGGCCATGGACGGGGACACCGGGCAGGTGGGCCCGGGGATAGCTGAAAATCTCGGCATTCCCCATGTCACGGAAATCCGCCGGATCGAGGCTATAGCCGAAGACAGAAGGATTACCGTCCAGCGCCTTTTGGAGGACGGATATGTCCGTCTGCGGGCCGCTTTACCGGTCCTTCTGACGGTGGTGAAAGAGATCAACGAACCCCGCCTCCCCTCCTTGCGCGGTAAGATGAACGCAAAGAAAGCGGAAATTCCCCGCTGGACGGCGGAAGAACTGGGGTTGAAACCGGAAGAAACAGGGCTCAACGGCTCCCCCACCCAGGTGATGAAAATCTTTACTCCGCCGAAACCGGAAGGGGGAAAGCTCTTCAAGGGGGAGGTAAAGGAAAGTGTGGCCACCCTCTTATCGGAGCTTACCGGGGCGGGAATACTCCTGGGAAAAGGGAGAGGGGGTGCCAGATGAGCGGTATTCAGGTCATTGTACATAAATGTGTCGGCTGCGGAGTCTGCGAACAGGTATGCCCCTACGGCGCTATCACCATGGAAAACGACCTTCCCCTTTTCGGTCCGGAGTGTACCCTCTGCGGAGCCTGTGTCGAAGCATGCCCCTACGATGCCATCATCATTGTCAAGGAAACCTCCGAAGAGGTGGACCCCTCCGGCTACAGCGGTATTTTAGTGTACGCGGAACACCGGTCCGGCCGGATCGCTTCGGTGGTGCCGGAAATCATCGGTGCCGCCCTGGCGTTGAAAAAGGATCTGGGAGAACCGGTGGCGGCCCTGCTGATGGGTAAGGATGTGTCGGCGGCGGCGGCGGAACTATTACAGTACGGTATCGATACGGTATACCTGGCGGATCATCCCGATATCAGGGATTTTGAAGAAGACACCGCGGCGGAGGTTTTCGCCCAGGTGGTCCGGATGAAAAAGCCCGCCATTGTCCTGGGCGGCGGGACGGTAGAAGGAAGATCACTGCTGCCCCGGGTGGCGGTAAAACTCAGGACGGGGCTTACCGCCGACTGCACCGAACTGGCTATCGAACCCGAGTCCCGGCTGCTGAAACAAACCCGCCCTGCCTTCGGCGGCAACATCATGGCCACGATCCTGACGGAAAGGAACCGCCCTCAAATGGCCACGGTCCGGCACAAGGTGATGAGCGAGGCTCCCCGGCTGGAAGGACCGGTGACCGGAACCGTGGAAAAACTGAAGGTAACCGTCCCTCCGTCGGCCCTGGAGGTCCTGGAATTCGTGGAAGAACGCTCCGATACGGTGAACCTCACCGAAGCCGATGTCATTGTATCCGCCGGCCGAGGGATCAAGGATCCAAAAAACCTGGTGCTGGTGGAGAAGCTGGCCCTGGCCGCCGGCGGGGCCCTGGGGGCTTCCCGGGCTGTGGTGGACGCCGGGTGGATTCCCTATTCTCACCAGGTGGGTCAGACGGGAAAAACCGTCAACCCGACGGTGTACATCGCCTGCGGCATCTCCGGAGCCATACAGCACCTGGCGGGGATGAAAAGCTCCGACATCATTGTGGCCGTTAATTCCGATGAACACGCCCCGATCTTTGAGGTAGCCGATTACGGTATCGTGGGAGACCTCTTCGAGGTGATCCCCGAAATGATAAAACAACTGGGGGGATAACAGTATGCGGCGGGACCCCTATAAGCTTTTTGAACACCTGGGCTGCGCCGGCCGGGACTTTCTCGGGGTGCAGTACCCCATCCTGGGGGGAGCCATGTCGTGGATTTCCTTATCTCCCCTGGTCTCGGCCATCTCCAATGCCGGGGGATTCGGCGTTCTGGCCGGGGGTAACATGCCCCCGGAACTGCTGGAAAAGGAAATTCTCACCACCAGGGAAAAGACCGACAAACCCTTCGGATTGAACATGGTAACCATCGCTCCGAATTTCCAGGAGCATCTGGAAGTGGCCTTGGGGATGAACTTTCCCTTTCTCATTTTCGCCGGAGGGCTCCCTCCCCGGGACGCCATAGCCCGGGTGAGAAAAACTTCCAGCCGCCTTCTCTGTTTCGCCCCCACCGTGGGGATTGCCAGAACCCTGGTGAAATCCGGAGTGGACGCCCTGATTATCGAGGGCAGCGAAGCCGGCGGGCATATCGGACCGGTTTCCACCAGCGTCCTGGCGGAGCAGATTCTGCCGAAGATCAAGGAAGTTCCCGTCTTCGTCGCCGGCGGCATCGGCAACGGCATCCTGATGGTCCATTACCTGATGATGGGAGCTGCGGGGGTCCAGTTGGGCACCCGCTTCGCCGCCGCCGCCGAATCGCCGGCCCATCCCGACTTCAAAAAGGCCCTGATAAAGGCCACCTCCAAGGATGCCCTGCCCACGGCGCAATTCGATCCCCGGCTGCCGGTCATCCCCGTCCGGGCTCT
This sequence comes from Spirochaetales bacterium, assembly GCA_016932135.1. Lineage (GTDB taxonomy): Bacteria > Spirochaetota > Spirochaetia > JAFGDJ01 > JAFGDJ01 > JAFGDJ01. Next base: position 37,767 of record JAFGDJ010000087.1, read on the forward strand.
GGTGAATGAAGGAACCAGGGATTTCAATACCCTGCAGCTGGGGCTCCTGGCTCAGATTCAGCGGGGAGCCATGGATGTGAGGGAAGCCGCTTTCAAACTGGAAGAATTCTGGCTGGGGGCCCTCCGACGGGCCGCCGTGGAGGGGGATGTCATGAGGGGTTCCGTCATGGCGGGGCAGAGCGTCGCCCTGGTCAGATCGGTGCAGCCGGTGGAAAGAATCATCCGGGATCTGGTGGAAGACGGCACTACCGAATTGGAGCGAATTCTCAAAGTCTGCTCCGAGCCCTAGGCAACCTTACCCCGGTCTTTCCAGTTCCGAGCTATATAGATAAACGGAGTGTCCGCCAGGGCTACGATAAATTTAAACAGGTAGGTGGTAGCCATGATTTCCCAGAACACCGGACCGGTAAAAACCCCGGCGAAGGCTATACTGGTAAACACCAGGGTGTCGATGGCCTGACTCACCATGGTACTGAGGTTGTTCCTCAACCAGATAAATCCCTTCTGCGGTCTGATTCTTTTCCAGAAATGATACGCCCAGACATCGTGCATCTGGGAAAGCCCGTAGGCGATAAGACTGGCCAGGGCTATCCGGGGCATGATGCCGAAGAGAACCTTCAGACTGGCTTGAGCGAAATCCTCTTCCGCCGGGGTAAAGACCAGGGCGATCTGCATCA
>JAFGDJ010000088.1 GCA_016932135.1 Spirochaetales bacterium
AGGCAGCAGGTCTTTGATGAAGTCGGCGATCTGTTCGATCTGGTCCTGTCCTCCCATGGGAGCGAAACCCCGGACATGGTCCTCGTCAAGCCATGATTCGTCCGCCGCCCGGGCTGCGTCGATGACAAAGGTGAAGGCGGTGGGCATCCCTTCCGATGGGATGACGACGAAACTCCGCCAGGGAAAGAAGGCATCGGTGATCCACGACATAGTCCGCAGGCGGGAGCCCAGGTACACATCGATCGTTTCCTCGGCCATAAGTTTCTGAACCGCCGCCACCCGGCCGGGAAAATCTATATAGTATTTTTTATCTTCCATAATAGCGAACCTCCTAAATATCGAAGTCCATGGGTATTTCGGCGATAATCCGGTTTACCCGGTCAACCAGGGAAGCCAGTTTCAATGCCTTCACCATGTTTCCCTTGAGTTTCAGCTTTCCGGTCATCAGGGCTTTCTGGGAACCCATTTCCGCCCTGGAGATGGCCGCGAAAATATCGTAGTTCCCGGTAATGAGGAATTCCGCCGGTGGACCGGTTCCTTCTCCGGTTTCCACGGCATCAACGGCTCCGTCCTTAAAGGCCACGTGAAAGAACATATCCGTTCCTCCGGGGCAGTTTTTGTACAGGTTTGTCATGGATGAAGTAAGATTGTTCATTTTTTCCGGAGTAAGGCCTTTCTCGAGTCGTTTCTTTACCTCCCGGCTCCATTCGCCGCTTAAATATTTCAGCTTTTCCGGCATTCTATGCCTCCTTCATTTTATTCCGGGGAGTCTCCCCGTTTGTATAATCCCCGGGTCAGGAGATCCAGGGTTTCCCGCAGCATCCGGGGAATGTATTCTTCGTTGGTTTTGACATAGGCTTGGATGATGAACATTTTATAGATGGAAAACAGAATGTCCGCGGTTTTATCTACATCCATCGGGTTGAAGATGCCCCGGCCGATGCCCCGGCTCAGGATGTCGGCTATCATTCCCCGGGACCGGTCGTTGATTTCCCGGTAGGGATCGTCCGAAGGGAACATGGGAAAGATCTCCGGGTCCTGTTTCAGGATTTCTCTGAAAAGGCTGTCCTCCTTCAGGTAGCCTACGGCGCAGTCGCACAGGACCTCCAACTGCCGGTCCGGGGCTTCCTCCCGCCGGACGGCCGCGGCGACCTTGTCCTGCCACCGTGTAAAGGCGTAGGTTACCGTCTGCCGGTAAAGCTCGAGTTTGCTTGTTGTGTAATTGTAGAGGCTGCCCTTGGTCATGTTCAGGCGGCCAGCGATATCCTCCAGGGTGGCTTTGCCATAACCGTAACGGGCAAAGATCTCCAGGGCTGCTTCGTAGATGACCGACGGATCGAGTTTCGGTTTCAAGGTTCCCGCCTTTTAAGTGAACAAAATAACAAAATGTCTATTTGTTAATTATAAATCCGAATTTTCGACCCGTCAAGGGATTTTCGACCCGGTGCCGGCAGCCGGTTTTCGAGGGTGGGGAGATCAGTCGCCCGGTGACCGCAGCAGCGCTGCTTTCAGCATGCCGGTGAGGAGAGCGGAATCATCCCTGGCTTGTTCCGCGATTGTATCGGGATCGTCGCCCCGTACCAGCCGCTCGTACAGCTCCTGCCGGAAACCGTTTACAGCCCAGAATGCCAGCCTCAGGACCTTATGGCGGTCGTACCGGTAGAGGCTCCAGTCGATTCCCGACAGGAAGGCGTCCATGTGTTCCCCTACCAGCTCCCGCCTCCTCTTTTCGATACGGTCGTACAGGGGAGCCGAAGGATTGACGAGGATATTCATGAGAAATATGAAGCTCCGGGAATCGCGGGAATAGTAGTCGAGAAAGCGGTCGTTCAGCAGGGAAAATCTTTCGATGATATCCGGGGGCGCTAGGACCCGGGAGTCGTTCTGCAGTTCGGTCAGTTCCTTCAGGACCTTTTCCGACAGATACAGGTACAGGTCTTCCTTGGAAACGATGTACTTGTAGAAGGTTCCCTTGGCCACCTTCAGCCCGTCCTTCAGGATATTCGTGGAACAGCCGTCGTAGCCGTGCCTGTTGAAAAGATCAATGCATCGGTCCAGGATGACCTTTCTCCTGTCCGGGGAAAACCGCAGGAAGGTCCCGCCCATAGCGCCGAGACTCATGTCGCCTCTCGTAAAAAGGAGGTGACCGCTTCCCTGTATTCTTCCGGGTACAGGATGGGGGGGGCGTGTCCGCCGTCCAGGAATTCTTTCAGCCCACAGGACCGGTAGGAGGAGAGGAGATTTTTTCTCATTTTTCTGTTCCCGGCGGTTTCGTTTGCGGAAGTGATAACGAGGCAGGGGATGGAAGATTTATTCCCGGCGATTTCCGGCACGAAATCTTCGATATAGTCCAACTGGTTCCGGATGAGGGTTTCGTAGTCCCTGAAGGTAAACAGGACCGGGAAAAGGTCAGCGATGACGGCCTTCCATAACTCCGCCTGTTCGGCGGGAACCGAGAGGAGCTTGAGAACCTGCCGGCGATACCCGTCGAGTAGGGCTGCCGATTTTTGTTCTTTCAGGCCCTTGATGTACCGACGGAGAATGAACCTGTACAGGAAACCGGAGGGCATTCCCGTGTTAGCGAGAACGAGTTTCTTTACCGACGAGGGGAAGAGATGGGCGTAAGACTGGGCGATGCATCCTCCCCAGGACGAGCCGATACAGTGGGCCTCCCGGATATCAAGCTCCAGGAGCACTCTGTTGATGCCGCGGAGGAGTCTTTCGAGGTTCGGTTCCGGCGGATAGACCGGCGCGATGACCCTGAAATCTTCGAGGAAGAGGTCGATGATGCCATAGGAGAAGACAGGATGTTTCAGTCCTCCCGTGCAGACCAGCAACACCGGGTTGCCTTCTTTTCCTCCGTCGAAATACCTGAAGACGGAGCCTTCCGTTTCCATGGACTTAAGCCTGAAGGAGCCGGCAAAGTCGAAGAACCGGTTTTTCTGCTCCGGCGGCACATCTCGGTACAGTTCCCGATGGAGCGTAAATTCCATATAACACCCCCCTTGAAATCTTATTTTGGCGACCGATCGGTCGCCACTATTATAAAGATACTCCCTCCGGATTGAGCTGTCAAGGACCGATTATTGCCGTGCGGTCAGATCTCCAATCCCCAGAAGGTCCGGACCAGCCAGCCGATGCCGAAGGAAAGGGCGGCAACCCCGAGGCTGATGAAGGCCATCTCCAGGAACCGCTTCCGAAAGGGAAGGTCCCTGGCCACGGAGATATAGAAGTTGAATACCAGGATGATCAGAATGGCGATGCCCATCATCACCGCCAGGGCGATAAAGGGGTTGTGAATGAGAAAGTAGGGGAGCACCAGGAGAACGACGGTGCCGATGTAGGCAGCCCCGGTATAGAGGCTCGATTTGGCGGCTTCCTCCTTGTTGCCCTCCTGCCGCTGGGAGAGGAATTCGCTGGCGGCCATGGAGAAGGTAGCCGCGATGCCGGTAATAAGGCCCATCAGGGCGATGGTACGGCTCTTCTGGATGGCCAGGGTGAACCCCGCCATGGCTCCGGTTAGCTCCACCAGGGCGTCGTTCAGACCTAAGACCACCGAACCGATGTAGTTCAGGCTTTCCTCGTTGACCATTCCCAACAGCTCTTTTTCGTGGATTTCCTCCTCGTCGATAATCCGCTGAACCTCGGAGACCCCTTGGCCGAGCTTTTCATAGTTTCGCTGGGCCGCGTCCTCGCCCCGTTCCATGAGCTTCAGCGAGAAGGTAAGTCCCAGGAGGCGTCCCATGAAGGTATAGAGAAGAATGGTGAACCACGAGGGTTTTACATCTCTGCCGGTATAGGTTTTCAGGGTTTGGTAGTGTTCCATCTCGTTCTCGGCGATTTTCCGGAGAATCTCCGCGTTATGGGGGTCTCTGATCCGCTTCGCGAGACGGTGGTAAATATGGTATCCCGTGATTTCATCACGCTGGTTCTGAATGAGGTATGCGGACAACTTCTGATCCATGGATGGTTACCTCCCTTCGGGTACGATATAACGGCATTGTACTCGATTTATTATCCGTTGTCAGTATAACCGGGTTTTTAAGGGAATTAAGGCGCCTTTTCAAAATATAAAACCCTTGGTTTATGTAAAAAGGCTGTAAAGATATGCCCTGGCGGGCACCCGCAGCCCGGCCTGGAGTTCAGGTCCTATTACTGAACCGGTGTGGAAAATTAGAGCCGTCCTTAGAGATTGAAAAGCAGGTGTTGACAGATGTGCAGTTTCGGGTACCCTGGTAGAGATATGATTATTAAAAGCCCCATGTGAGGAGGTATCCATGGCTTCCCAGGAAATAATCCTTTCCAAAGAAAAGAATATCGCTTTTCTTACCCTGAACAGGCCGGAAAGAAAAAATGCCTTCAACGTACCCCTGGCAAAGGAGCTGAACAGAGCCTTACAGGAGATGGACAAGGACCCGGACATCCGTGTGGTGGTTATCCGGGGATCGGGAAAGGATTTCTGCGTGGGCATAGACCTGAAGGAATTTGAAAATCGCTCCCGGGGAGATTACGATGAGTTTATCCGCCTGATGGATCGGCATAACCATACCATCGCGGAGATGAAAAAACCGGTTATCGCGTCGGTCAGGGGATACGCCGTGGCCAACGGTACCGGCCTTGCCGCGGCCTGCGACCTCACCCTGGCTTCGGAAACCGCCCGGTTCGGCACCACGGCCATCAATGTTGGCCTGATCTGCCTCGGTCCGGCGGCGCCCATCCAGGCCTCCATCGGCCGAAAAAGAACCCTGGAGCTCCTGTTAACCGGTCGTATTATCGACGCTCATGAAGCGGAGCGCCTGGGCTTGGTAAACCGGGTTCTTCCCGATGCCGACCTGGATGGGGAAACGAGAAAACTGGCGGAACAGCTGGCTTCCAAGAGCCCCCTGGCCCTGGAGGCGGGAAAAACGGGTCTGTATCGCTGCGAGGATCTGCCTTACAAGGAGTCTTTGGAGCTTCGAAGCGGACTTTTCGCCGCCTTGTGCGGCACCGAAGAGGCGAAGGAAGGGGTGAAAGCCTTCCTCCTTCAACATCCTTAAGAGCTTCTGTTCATGGGCTTCCTGTTCGTCGATAACCCGTTTGATCTCAGGGGTTTTTTCTCAATTTATTTTACCTTGTCAGTATAACCGGGCCCTCCATACACCGCTGCCCATGGTTCCGAAATAGAGGTATCTACCTTCACAGTCCAGGACCAGGTTCATCGCCACGTTATTGGCCACGGCTCCGCGGGTGTTCTCAAGGCCGTTATTACAGGCCTGCCACGAGGCCCCGGCATCGGTGCTGATATAAACACCGTCAAAGGAGGTGCTTACAAAGAGGATATTCCGATTTTTCGGATGCAGGATAATATTGTAGAATTCATTGTCGTCCTGCAGTCCTTCCATTATGGTAAACCATGATTCTCCACCGTCGGTAGTTTTCATAACCACGCCACGGAAATCGTACGGTGGCCGGTGACGCTCGAAAAAACCCTTGTCTTTACCATTTTTCGTCGCGATATACATTATATCAGGATCCGTCGGATCAACGGCTACCGAAAAGGGCCATTGTTCCTCCGGAATTCCCTCGCTTTTTCTCTCCCAATGGTTGCCCCCGTCGGTGCTGATAGATACTCCGTTGTAGGTGCCGGCGATTATTGTCTTCGGATCATCAGGCTTGAAGCTTATTGAAAAAATTCCGTCGGCCCCGTCTTCGATGAATCCAACATTCGATTCATGCCAGGTCTTCCCGGCATCGGTGCTGCGGTACAGACCGGTAGGAAAGGATGCCAGGTACCAGTTGTCGGGGTTTTCCGGATCGATGAGCATATCGGAGAACTGGTAGAGCGGCCGGTCCCAGGTGGACCAGAAACGACCGAAGTTGCCGAAGGGTTCACATTGTACCCACGCTCTGTCTCTCCTGTTGAATCGGTATACCCCGTATCCCCGGGTGCCTGCGTACAGGGTGCCGTCACTTCCGAAAGCCAAGGTAAAAGCGCCGGGAGTGTAAAAACCCTTATTTTCCGTCGTCCAGGTTTTTCCCGCATCCTTTGTAACGAAGACTCCCTCCTCGCAGGCAGCCCAGACCTCACTGCTGTTCACCGGGTTCACGACTAGCTTGGTGATATGCTTTCCCGCCATGGTATTACCTGTCCCGTTGGCGGGGCTGTCGTATTCCATGGCATCGTAGGATACGAAGATTCCTTTCCCGTAAACGCCGAGCCAGACGATCTCCGGATGATTCGGGTCCAGGGCCAGGCTGTAATAGCCTTCAGTGTCCGGATCCTCCACCCGGATGCTGGGGGTCAGAAAGTTTTTATCGTTCCAGGTTTTTCCACCGTCGTCGCTTCTTAGAACCCCACCGGGATATGCGGCGGCATAGATCCTGTTATGGTTTTCCTGATCCACCTCTATCTGAATGGAACGGACCTCAGCTACCGGCTTGTTGCTCTTGTCGCTGAGCCATTTTATCGATCCGTGGTTCTCTAAAATGCCCGAATAGACACCGCTCCCCTGGGTGCCCGCGTAGATGCGGTTTCCCCGGATCTCTACCGAAGTCATACTCAGGGAACCGAGGTTATCGTTTTCCTGAGCCCAGGTGTTGCCTCCATCGCTGCTGATCCAGACCCCGCCGGTCATATCCGCCGCCGCCAGGATGTCCGGATTTTCCCGGGAGATGTCGACTCCCCGGGCTTCGCTCCTGGTACTTAGGACGAGCTTCCAGGTTTCTCCGCCGTCGAGGCTGCGGTAAACACCGCTTCTGACAGATTCGCCTATGTTTCTGATTGAGCCGGTTTCGGCCAGGTGCTTCTCCGCCTCCGCCGCCTTCAACATGTATGAAGGCAGGGCACCGCTCAGGGAAGAGGCGAAAAGGATGCGGTGGTTTACGGGATGTATATCGATGTCGTAATAACCTGTTACCGGTAGTCCCTTCGATTCACCGTCGAGGCGCTTCCAGGTTTTCCCTCCGTCCCCGGTTGTAAAAAGACCGTGGACATGGGTGCTCACGTACATAGTGTCGGGATTCTTATCATCGATTTCAATCTCCACTACCGATCTGGGCAGTCCATTACTGAGATCATCCAGTAATCCCGATTTATCTACCCTTACAAGCTTTCCCGCTATAGCGACGGGGTACCGGAAGGCGGACACGATAATGACGTCCGGATCATGGGGATCGATTGCCAGCGCGGAGGTCATAAAATACTCTCCGCCGAAGTCTTTTCTAAAATCATAATACACTCGCCAGGTATCCCCGCCGTCATCGGACCGGTGGACCAGGGGCGCCGTGCGGTCACAGGCATACACAATATTCGGATCGGTATCGCAAATTGCGAGGCATGGAGGGGAGAACAGATGGTCATCATCCAGTTTCACCCAGGTTTCCCCGCCGTCGGAGGTCCTGTAGCTGCCTCCTCCCCAGGTGCCGGCAAAGACCGTTTCCGGGTCTTCGGGATGGACCTGGAGTTGTGAATGACCCCAGATGGTGGTGAAGGTCAATTGATCGTTCAGGATTTCCCAGCCGCGGCCCCGGTCCTTGGTTACATAGACGGCTCCCCGTTCTCCGATGATGCCGGCGTAGATCCTTTTCGGATCGGACGGATCGATCTCGACCCATCTTACTGCTCGGGCGCCGGGGACCGATAAAAGGATGTCCCATTCTTCGGAATCGATTCTGTTCCGGTATAAGGCCGAATCTGTATCGAATACCTTTTTCTGGTATCCCGAATACAGTATTCCTTCGGTTTCGGGATCCGGGACAATACAGTAGGAATAATCGGGAGAAAAGATCTGGTATTCCCATCTGCTCCCTCCACTGACACTTTTGAATGCGCCGAATCCGTTTTTTACGGCATAGACTGTTTCGGAATTCTTCGGATCCACTGCCAGGGCGTAGACCGAGGAGAACCGAAAGGGAGTTTCTGGAGGCCGAGGGTTATAGGATCCGTGCTGGGGGTCGAATACAGAGTGCCAGGTGTTTCCTCCGTCATCCGACTCGAACATGGTTCCCACATCGGCGATATTGAAAACACGATCCGGGCTGGTCGGGTGCACATATATTTCATCGGTAAAGGAATGATATATACCGTTGCCGTCTAGTTTTTCCCAGGTATTCCCCCGGTCCCTCGTTCTGAAGGTCCCCGGGATGCCCGTCGGCAGTCCCCCGGCATAAAGGGTCTCCGGGTTGTCTGGATGAACCGCCATGTTCCCGACACTCATACCAATCAAACCACTGTTGATATGGTTCCAGGTTTCTCCCCCGTCTGTGCTTTTGGCGATGCCCGCACCCCCCAGGGGGAGGTAGAGAATATCCGGGTTATCCGGGTGAATTTCCAGATCCACGAAGTCCATGGGAGATATCTTCATGGCTTCAGCGGAGAAAACATCATGACCGATAAGATTTGTCCATGACAAGCCTCCGTCGGATGATTTTTTCAAAGCGCCGCCGTAGGCTGCGTATACCGTGCTGCCTTCCGAGCCGGAGCAGGTAAGATAATTGATCATTGCATCCGTATGTTGATCGTCGGTTACAGGGATCCAGGTTTTTCCTCCGTCCCCGGAGGTGAAGGCGAAATTCCCGGAAAGGTTCATCAATTGCCGGTTGTAACTGTCTCCAAACCCGGTATATATCCGTTCCGGGTTGTCAGGAGAAATCAGAATGGATGAGACGAAACTTGTTTTTGGCTGTCCCAGTTCGGGGGTTTCCCAAGAGCGGCCGTCGTTACGGGAGACGAGAAGCGATCCCGGTTTCCCTGTCGGAAGACCACCTCCCGCACCGAGAACAATGACACCCTCCCGCACTACACCAACAGCGGTGATATTATCGGTATCGAAAGAGGCTATTTGCTTCCAGGATTTTCCTCCGTTTATACTTTTTAACAGCCTGGCAGGATACGAAACGGAGGCGTATATAATCTGATCGTTCTCGGGGGCAGTTTCAATTCCACTAATCATGTGTATATCATCTTTTGAGTATATTTCCGTCCAAGATTTTCCTCCATCTTCCGATCGCCATATCGTCGATCTGTATCCGGGGAGCGCGTATCCGGCCAGATAAACGACCCCGGGGGATGATCCGGCCGACTCGATATCACATACATTGACTTCGTTCATGACTTTTTCCCAGGAATTGCCACCGTTGCTCGAATAAAAAATGCTGTTCATGTTTCCGGTGACCATTTGATCAGGGTTAGTCCTGTCCAGTGCCAGAAAATGGCAATCCCCGCCCTCCGGACCGTTGGTTTGTTCCCAGACAATATCATCTTTATTGATTGTGAATTCGTTGTTTTCTATATTTCGGGGTTTCGAAGGTGTTCCGACCGGAAGGTCTCCAAAAGAGGAACAGGTTTGAAAAAGAAGCAGAATTACCGGAAGGATAAAGGGATAGGAACCCGAACGCTTTAGAATGGACATAGAATTCCCTCCTTTAAGCGATGGATTTTTCTATTATAACCTGCTTTACCGCCTAATTGTTATATAAAGTGCGTGAATTTTCCCAGGACTGGGCAGGCCTTATTGCCTTCAGGCTGAGATGATTTTCCTTCCTTCAGACATAAATTGTGTCCGCGATCGCGAACATGACATAAGGGTTTCTCCTGAAGCCCCCCCCCTTGAGGCTTCTTTTAGAAAATGTTAGAGTACGAAAGGTTATGTATACACCCTCCCGGGCGTTGAAAGACTCTTCTTTTTTCAGCCTTTGCTAGTTTAAACATCTCACAACTATCGACCCGGACGTGTATGGATACCGGAAGGAGTAGAACGATGGAAATATCTAAACAAAGTAGCAATGATGAGAATCTTCACGAGAAACGCATCGCCATGGTCTCCACCCACGGTTATGTGGCTGCGGAACCTCCCCTGGGGGCTCCCGATACCGGGGGACAGGTGGTGTATGTTCTGGAACTGTCGAAAACCTTAGCCCGGCACGGCTATAAGGTGGATATCTTTACCCGCTGTTTCGAGGATCAGCCGGGGGAAGAATCGGTGGACGATCAGGTGAGAATCCTTCGGTTCCCCTGCGGCGGAGGGGACTTTATCCCCAAGGAATACCTCTGCGGGCATATCGATGAATGGGCGGAGAACGCACTATCCTGCATTGAAGCGAACAACCTGTCTTATGAACTTATCAACAGCCATTACTGGGATGCCGGCCTGGCCGGAACAATTCTGAGTGAAAGGCTCTCAACATTTCATGTCTTCACACCCCATTCTTTGGGTTCATGGAAAAAGCGTCAAATGATGGAAGACTATCCTGACGATGATACTTCCTTTGAAGAAAAGTATAATTTTACCGAGCGAATTGCTTCGGAGCGGGAACTTTTTCATACCGTGGACAGGGTTATCGCCACCACCCCAATTCAAAGGGATATTTTACTGGAGGATTACGACCCGGATCCGGATAAAGTGATTGTCCTGCCGCCGGGGTATGATGACACGGTCTTTTTCCCCATCGGCCAGGCGACCAAGGATTATATCAGAAACGAGTTCGGCTTTCAGGAACCCACGGTCTGCGCTCTTTCCCGGTTGGCGGAGAATAAAGGACTGGACCTCCTGGTAGATGCCTTTGCCCTGATGAATCAACGGCATATCAAGGCGTATCTCAACCTGGCCATCGGTCATGACGATCGAAACGAGCAGGAAGAGCGAATTTACGGTCAATTGAAGGAAAAGATAAAACACTACGGCATCCAGGACCGGGTGCGTTTCTCCGGCTATATTCCCCCGGAAAAGCTGGCGGATTATTACCGGGCCGGGGACCTTTTCGTCCTCTCCAGCCGGTACGAGCCCTTCGGCATGACCGCCGTGGAAGCCATGGCCTGCGGCACCCCGGCGGTGGTTACCAGGCACGGCGGGCTCTGCCGCTTCCTTCAGGACGGGGTGGAAGCCCTGGTGGCCGACCCCTTCGACGCCGATGAACTGGCCATGGATATGGCCGCGATTTTACGGCATGACGGCCTCTATGAAGTGCTTTCCAGTCAGGGCAGTTCCATGGTGCGGCAGTATTTTGCCTGGACGGAGATTGCCCGGCAGCTCCTGGAGGTGATCAACGAAATCCGGGAAGACAAGGGAGCCCACGGAACCCCGGCATGAAGCGCTTTCGTCTTTTTTCCACCGATTTGGACGGTACGGTGGTGGGTAAGCCCGACGCGACATTGGCGTTCCGCCTGGCTTGGGATTCTATCCCGAAGGAGCGGCGACCCCTTCTCTGTTACAACTCCGGGCGACTACTGGAGCATACCCTGGAACTGCTGCGGGAGAGTGATCTGCCTGAATCGGACTATCTCATCTGCGGTGTGGGAACCCTGATCCACGATGCAAAAGAGAAAAAGGTCCTGAAAGAGTTCTCCGCCACCCTCACCGGCGGATGGGACAAGGAAAAGGTGAGGGAGGTGATGCTCCGGTATCCGGAAGCCCGGGAGCAACCCGGCAGGTATCAGCACAAGTTCAAATCCAGCTGGTACATCTACGATGCCGGGCCCGACAAGATTGAAGCCATTGAAAAGGAACTTGAAGAGGCGGGGTTGAAGATTACCCTGGTGTATTCCAGTTCCCGGGATCTGGATGTTCTGCCTGAATACGCCAACAAGGGAAACGCCCTTTTATGGCTGGCCGATATGCTGGGGATCGACGAATCTGAGATCCTGGTAGCAGGGGATACGGGGAACGACATCTCCATGTTCCAGCCGGATCACGTTGCCGGTATCGCCGTGGAAAACGCTCAGCCGGAACTCCTGGCAGCCACGGTGAACAAAGAAGTCTTTAAAGCCACGGAACCCTTCGCCGACGGCGTGCTGCAGGGGTTACTTCATTTCGGCGTCATTGCCGAAATTCCGGATATGACCGGAAGGCAGGTTAAAAACCGCAGCTATTCCCCCCAGATCCGGGCGGTCCTGAAATCCGAGGTTTTCGGGAAACTGGATAAGCAGCAGATCGAGTATCTCGATCTCGCGTATGAAAAAGCCGTCGCTGCGTTGAAAAAGAACATTACCCCCCTGGGTTTTTCGGCTTGTTCCTTGACGAACAACACCTTCGACAGCACCGACCAGAACTACCGGAGTATCTGGGCCCGGGACGGATCCATCACGGTGATACAATCCCTGGGGTTGGAGGATGAGGATGTACGGCACTGCCAGGAAAAGACCTTGTCTACCCTGTTGGATAATATTTCGGATCTTGGACAGGTTCCCAGTAATGTATCCATTCTGTCGGGATCGCCCGACTATTCCGGAGTGGGGGGAATCTGTTCCATCGACAGCGGTCTCTGGCTGGTGATCGCCTTTTATCATTATATTCGGGAGACCCGGGATTACGAGTTTCTCCGCCGATGGGCTCCGGAGATCCGGCGGATCATGTTGTGGCTCAGCGCTCATGACAGTAATAACGACACACTCCTGGAGATCCCGGAAGCCGGAGACTGGATGGATCTTTTCGGACACAGCTACAACGTATTATATGATGAAGTCCTGTGGTTTTACTGCAATCTCTGTTCCGGCAGAGTCGAGGAGCTCCTGGGGCGCTACAACGAGGCGGGCACCTTTCTGCGAAAAGCCCAGGAGATCAAAGAGACTATAAACCGCAGTTTCTGGCCCTCGGAACGGAGTGAGATACTGAAGAACTTCTCGGAACAGCAGTTTTCCATCGGTGACACCCACTACCTCATCGCGGAAATCACTCCCTTCGGCTTCGACTGGCGTTGTGACGTTCTGGCAAATATCCTGGCGGCGCTGTTTAACGTGCTTTCCATCGACCGGGCCCACAAGGCTTTTCGTTTTATGTGGGGGGTGGGGGTGAACGAGCCCGCGCCGGTGGCTAACCTCTATCCCCCGGTGAGCGCCGGTGATCCCGATTGGCGACCCTATTTTACGGTAAACCTGCTGAACCTGCCCCATCATTATCACAACGGCGGTATATGGCCCTTTATCGGAAGCTACTGGGTTCAGTTTATCAGCCGCCTGGGAATGAAGGACCTGGCCGGACAGGAGCTCTACAGGTTAGCCCAGGTGAATGAAAAGGGTGTGGCCGGGGACTGGGAATTCAATGAATGGGTCCATGGCCTGACCGGACGCCCGTTGGGGAAAAGTTTTCAAGCCTGGTCCGCCGCCGGTTATATCAAGGCGTACAGGGATTTAAAACTCTCGTTTACGCCGGTATGAATAGATTTATCATAAGGAAGGATGAATGGTTGAACTGAAAGGAAACAAGATTGTCTTTGAATGTGAAAAATGTGGAGTAATTTTAAGAATCGACGCCGACACAGCTCCCGCAAAAGGACGCTGCCCCAACTGCGGGCACAGGATCGCGATTCCCTCAAAACAGGAGGCTCAAAAAGGCCGCCGAAACCGTCGGTAATCCCGGTACAAGGGAAATACACTCCTTGAACTTACCCATTGCTCAGTATTGACAGTTCCATAAGGCGGGGATTATGGTGATAGGATTGTGAAAAAAGGAGGTGTCTATGGTTCCCGAGTTCTTCCAGTTTCATAGTCCGGTGAAAATTATCTACGGGTTCGGTATTATCGATGATCTTTCCGTGGAATTCCAAGCCCTTCAGGTGGAGAGGTTGTTTCTTCTTTCCGATCCGGCCCTGGAAAAAGCCGGTATCCTGGAAAGGGTCCGTAAGGGACTTCAGAACGCCGGACTAGCCCTCACGGGGGAATTCCTAGACATTCCCCAGGACTCGGACGTGTCCGTGGTACGGCAGGCCGCGGCTGAAGCCCGGGAATCCGGTGCTCAAGGTCTTCTGGCTGTGGGCGGCGGCAGCGTTATCGACACCGCAAAAGCAGCCAATATTGTTTTCACCAACGGGGGTGACCTGATCGATGATTTCTCCGGCGCGGGAATTCTGGAAGCCCCGTTGAACCCCCTGGTGGTTATCCCTACCACCGCCGGTACCGGCAGCGAAGCCACCCTGGCGGCAGTGATCTACGACCGGGAGACAAAAACAAAATTAGCCTTCTCCGATAAATACCTTCTGCCTCATCTGGCGGTTCTTGATCCTGAACTGACCCTGACCCTGCCGCCTGCCTTGACGGCATCCACCGGTATGGACGCCCTTACCCATGCCATAGAATCGACCATCAGTATCGATTGGTCCCCCGTGTCCCGAGCCCTGGCTTTCGGTGCCGTGGAAATGATCTTCGCTTCCCTCAAACGGGCGGTAACAGACGGCAGTGACCTGGAGGCCCGGGGGGCCATGCTTGTGGCGGCAAACATGGCGGGAATAGCCTTCAGTCATTCCATGGTAGGGTGTGTCCACAGCATGGCCCATGCGACAGGGGGGCTCTACCGGGTGCCTCACGGAACAGCCAATGCCATTCTGCTGCCCTACGGCATGGAGTACAACTTCCAGGAGGGGAAAGAGGTCTTTTCCAGATTAGCGCCGCTTATGGGAGTGAACACTACCGGTTTGGGGGTGGATGAGGCGGCTCAAGGAGCCATCGACGCGGTAAGAAATCTGGTGCGGGACCTGGGCCGCCTGAGCTCTATGCCCGTTCGCTTACGTGACGCTGGGGTACCGGAAGAGGGACTCGAATTAATAGCGGAACACGCTTTGGAAGACGGCAGCAGCATCTACAATCCCAGGGAAATGGAAAAAGAGGCGCTGCTGGACTTTATCAGAAAAGCGTATTGAATCTAAAACTTGTAAGGAGGATTTGGAATATGGGACTTTTTAAAGACGCGGAAACCTTTGATACCATGCTCGGCGGTTTTTTTCTACGGGTGGCGGAAACACCGGAAGTGGCGGATAAGCTTCTGGATTCGAAATTGACCATCCGGTTTATCTATTCCGATCCTGAGGTGGTTCTCTTTATTGACTGCAGCGGAGACCGGGTTGAGGTGCGATCGGGAGATACCGACACGAAGGCCGAAGTTGAGATGACCATGAGCGCCGATATCGCTCATAAATTCTGGTTCGGCAAGGTGAATCTGACCGCCGCTTTGACCAGGGGACAGATGAAAGCCAAGGGCCCGGTACCCAAGATTCTCAAACTGCTCCCGGCGATTAAACCCACCTACACCATGTATCCTGCTTATCTGGAAGAGAAGGGTTACGGCGAATATAATATCTACTAGGAGGCCCTCTATGAACGGGTATGCCGGCACGATTCTCCGGGTAGATCTCACTAACGGGAAACTCAAAGAAGACAAATTGGATCCGTCCTTCGCCCGGCAGTATATCGGCGGCGTGGGTTTTGTTGTCCGGATGTACCTGGATGAATTGGCCGGTAAGACGGATATAGACCCTCTAGGACCGGATAACCCCTTCGTTCTCATGACGGGACCCTTAACGGGGCAGAAACTTGACGGTGCGGCCCGATGGGTCTGCGGCAGCAGGTCGCCCTTGACCGGGGTTTGGGCGGACTGCAACGTGGGCGGTTTTTTCGGCGCTTATTTGAAATTCGCCGGTTACGACGGTATCGTTATCACCGGAGCCTCCCGGACCCCGGTGCTGCTCCGCATTGAAGAAGGCACCGCCCGGCTGGAGGACGCTTCCCGGTACTGGGGCATGGATACCTACGAGACCTCCGACGCCCTGGCGGAGGAATCCCGGGGTGGCGGCCGAGGAAAGGACCGGGTCTTCACCATCGGCCCGGCGGGAGAGAACCTGGTACGCTTTGCCTCCATTGTGAACGATAAGGGGCATCTGGCCGGCCGGGCCGGCCTGGGGGCGGTCTGGGGTGCCAAAAAGCTCAAGGCGATCACCGCCTTCGGCTCCGGAAAGCCGGATATCGCCCATCCTGAGAGATTATCCGCCCTGAAAGGGGAACTCAAGGAAGCCTATGAGTCCAGTATATACATCGACGCCATCCACAGCTTCGGAACCGCCACATACATGGACGTTGGTGTCATCGGTGGCGATATCCCCATGAAAAACTGGAAACTCTCAGAATGGGAGGGCTTCGATGATCTGGGACCCCTGGTATACGAAGAAAAGCTTCTGGCGGGCCGGAAAACCTGTTATGGATGTTCGGTGGCCTGCAAGCGGGAAGCGGAGGTTCTTCAAGGACCCTATGCCTTCCCGAAAGGTCCGGGACCGGAATATGAAACCCTGGCCTCCTTCGGCACTCTCTGCCTGAACAGGGATATCGAAGCGGTGGGGAAGGCCAACGATTTATGCAACCGCTACGGTATGGATACCATCAGCCTGGGGGCAACGGTGGCCTTTTCCATGGAATGCTTTGAAGCCGGGTTCCTGAGCCTGGAAGATACCGGGGGTATCGATCTTTCCTGGGGGAATGCCGATGCTCTGGTGAAACTGGTCGACCAGACCGGCAAGAGGGAAGGCTTCGGCCGGCGACTGGCCGAAGGAAGCCTCCGGCTGTCCGGGGAACTGGGAGAGGAAACCCGGCAGTTCCTCACCACTGTAAAAGGCCTTGAAGCTCCCATGCATGATCCCCGATGTTACCATAGTTTCGCCCTGGCCTATGCCACCTCCAGCCGGGGGGCCTGTCATACCCAGAGTCCCGTGTTCCCCGTGGAAAGCGGGGGGCTCTACTTTCCCGATATTCCGGGGTTGGCGGGCGAGTCCGAAGGAATGGACAGCCATGGAAAAGCCGCCCTGGTGGCTCTTTGCCAGGACTTCGGCGCTTTTTTTACCGGTTCGGCGGTTTTCTGTAATCTGGGGGCTTCTCCGGTTACCGCCCTGCAGGCGGTAGAGGCGGTGAACGCCGTTACCGGCTTCGACTATACCCTGGACGAGGTCATCCAACTGGGCCGCCGCATCTGGTATCTCCAGCGGAGTCTTTCCTGCGTCTTCGGGGCTTCAGGGGCCGACGACGCGCTGCCTGCGAGACTGCTTTCGCCGCTGGAAGAAGGACCTTCGGCGGGCAGCGTTCCCGATATGGAATTGATGCTGAAAGAATACTATACTCTTCGCGATTTTGATCCCCAGGGCCGGCCCTCTCCGGAGGTCCTGAAGGAATTAGGTCTGAGTGATGTTATTTCTCTGATACAGCCTTGATTTTCCCCCGACCCTAGGTTTAAAACAGGAAATGGAGAAGTGGCAATGATAATGCAGTCTTTTATACCCGAAATACTATCCGGAAATTTTCTCATCCGTCTGGCTGTAGCAGCCATTCTGGGGTCTTTCATCGGACTGGAACGGGATATTCACGGCAGAGAAGCGGGACTGCGGACAAATATCCTCATCAGTTTAGGAGCGGCGGTGTTCATGATTCTGTCGGAAGGCCTGGCTTCGGTATACGGGTCCGGCCCGGCGGGGGAGGATATATATCGGGTCGACCCGGCCAGGATAGCGGCCCAGGTGGTTACCGGTATCGGCTTCCTCGGCGCGGGCTCCATTATCAAGACGGGACTGACCATTCGCGGGCTGACCACCGCGGCATGTATCTGGATGTCCGCGGGAATCGGCATGAGCGCCGGTGCGGGATTCTTCGAACTGGCCGGAGCGGCCACGGTGTTAAGCCTTTTCAGCCTGATTTTTCTCAGCAAACTGGAAAAAAAATATTCCCGGGATACCTACAGGACCCTGGAGATTATCGCCGCAGGAAGTGTGGACGTCTCCAGGCTCATTAAAATTATTAAACACAAGGATATCAAGATTCTTTACTTCGACCAGAAGAAAAATTACGCGAAGAATGAGATCTTTATCCGTTTGGTCATGAGAATGCATCATCGGGGCAGCACCGATAAACTGGCTCACTCTCTTTTAAAGGATATCGAATCGGCTGAACTGCCCTTAAAGGAAGTCCACTGGTTCCATCGGTAGGAGCATCTTTGCCTGTCAACCCTCCAGGAATTTCTTCAGGGCTTCCCGGCCTTCGGCGTTGGGTGAGTGTCTCATATCCTCGGTGGGGGTGATCTTTTTCATGATCATCCGCATGAAGCCGGGCAGGTTTTCTATCACCACATCGCCGCCGACACCGGTTTTCAAGGTGGCGTGAGCTACCAGTTCCGGGGGAAAGGTTGCTTCAATGTACTCGACAGGCTTTTCCTTATCCAGGCAGCCGACAAAAAGGGCCAGAGGCTTGGTTGCCAGGACCGAGGTATTCTTTTCAGCGAAGGCTTTGACCTGTTTCTGCATCCGTCCCGCGTGGATCGATCCGCCCAGGGCTATCCGGTCGTATTCCGCCAGCTTCGATACCTTGAAACCTTTAATCGGAGCCAGGTCACAGGGTTCCCGCAGTTGTGCTTGTATTTCTTTTACTATTTTCTCGGTGTTTCCATGACTGCTAAAATAAAGAATCAATGTTTTTGCCATGCGTAAAGTCTCCTTTCAGCCAGTATACAGGAAAAAGGGTGATATCGTCATGGTTTTTCTCAATTTTTCAATGTCTCCCCGAGGCTCCTTGACATTATCAGGCAAATATGGGAATATGCTTTTCGCTTTGAAATCTACAGGCGTAAGACTGTTTTTACTGTAAGGTATATGGGATATGAATACTGTATTTGTGAAACCGAAGGATATTGAAAGACGCTGGTACCTGCTGGACGCGGAAGGTAAACCCCTGGGTCGGGTAGCCGTCCAGGCCGCTGTGCTTCTGCGGGGAAAGCACAAACCGGAATTCGCCCCTCATCAGGAGCTGGGTGATTATGTCATTATTGTAAACGCTGAAAAAGCTCTGCTGACCGGAAACAAGCGCTCTCAGAAACTCTACCATCGGCATTCCGGATACCCCGGGGGGCTGCGAACCGAAACCTATGAAAAGATGGTCAATCGCAAGCCGACCTTCCCCATGGAACACGCCATACGGGGAATGCTGCCGAAAAACCGGCTTGGCCGTAAACTTTTTGGTAATGTAAAGATCTATGCCGGACCGAATCACCCCCACGGGGCCCAGATGCCGGAAAAGCTCGATTAGGATTGAAGGAGAAGGTGTAAGGTGGTTGAAAATATTGCACAGGGTTTAGGAAGAAGAAAAACCGCGGTTGCCCGGGTTTACCTTCGAGAAGGGAAGGGCACTATTCAGATAAACGGTAAAACTGTGGAAGATTATTTCGGTAATCCGAGTCTCGCATATATCGTGCGGCAGCCTCTTGATGTTACGGATAGTCTGGAAAAATTCGATGTGGTTATCAATGTAACCGGCGGCGGAAGTACCGGTCAGGCAGGAGCCTGCCGGCATGGTATTGCTCGAGCCTTGTCGGCTTACGATGAAGGGAATACCAGTTCTTTAAGGGTTAACGGATTTCTCACCAGGGATCCGAGAATGGTAGAACGTAAAAAATATGGACAACGCGGAGCCAGGAGAAAATTCCAGTTCTCCAAGAGGTAATATCTATATTCTGTCTATAAAGAAAGCAGCCGTTGGCCCCTTCGAGCAGATCGAAGTGTCCGACGGCTCTTCTTTTTTTATCCATCGACTTTTCCCTCCGCTCTTTTCCTGTGCGGCCGGAACTGAGCTTTCGGCGGAAGCCCTGCAGGAATTATCGAGCCTTTCTGAAACCGGCATTGCCTGGGAAAAAGCCCTGGATTTACTGGAGCGGAGAAGCCACAGCAGGCAGGAGCTCAGGCTGAAGCTTCTGAAACGAGGTTTTTCAGAAATTGTCTCAAACCAAGTGCTGAGCCTGTTGGAAGAAAAAGGATTCATGGACGAGGCTTCCTTTGCGGAGCAGTGGGTTTTATCCCGGTTGTCCCGTCATCCCGAGGGATACCGGGTACTTCTTTCGGCGTTGAAAAGAAAAGGCGTGGCCGGAGATGTGGCCGTGGAAGCCTTGAGAAAGGTTTTTCCCGATACCGAGGCCAGAGAAGCCCTGAAACGGCTGTACGAAAAAGCCGAGAGGAAGAACCTTACTGACGAAGAAAAAGAGAAGTTAGCCTGGAAAAAGGGTTTTCGTTCCCATATTATAAGGAGCTATGAAGAGAAGGATTGATTCTTGAGTTCTTTCAAGAAAAACAGATTGACTTATTGGATAGAATTGATACAATGATATGAATAGGTATATGACTCATGCAGGAAGGTTGATTATGGGGAAAAAAAACAAAAAAGTACGAATTTTTTCCGCTCTGGAAGTCGCCAATATTTGCGGGGTAGTCAATCAGACCGCCATTAACTGGATTCGGGGAAATCATCTGAAAGCCTTCACTACTCCTGGCGGTCAATACCGGGTCTACGCCGACGACCTGATCGACTTTCTTCAAAAACGCGGTATGAGGGTACCGGAGGATCTTTACAATTTTGTAAAGGAAGAAATCTATACCGTTCTAATCATAGATGACGATAAAGATCTGAATAATATGTTAAAGGATATCCTGGAGCAGCGTTTAAGCGATTATAAGATCTGCCAGGCTTTCGACGGATTTGAAGCGGGAAAAATGCTGCTGGAAGAAAAACCGAAGATTATTATACTGGATATCAATCTGCCCGGAGTGGACGGCCACACCCTGTGTAAAAAAATTCGGGCGGATGAGCAATTTGCCGATGCTTTGATTATTTCTATCAGCGGTCTGGATGAAAAGAGCGAGGGGCAGCAGATAATAAAAGAAGGCGCCGACGCTTTCTTTGCGAAACCTCTTGATTTTGATGTATTGATAGAAAATTTACAACGACTGGTTGAAGAAAAGGAATGAATTCAGCGACGAAGAAGACCATTCTTATTGTAGAGGATGATGACGGTCTCCGGCTCACTCTGCGGGAATACCTGGAAGGTCAGGGGTTCCA
>JAFGDJ010000089.1 GCA_016932135.1 Spirochaetales bacterium
AAAATAAAGGAAAGAAACTATTCTTATTCCGATTTGTTCAGGTTAACTCGAGACACCTCATCGGCCAGGCGCAGCGATGCTCCTTGAAAAACAGACAGGCAATCCGAGATTTTTCCATCGTCCCTTTCCCGGGCCGCTTCTTCGATTTTTTTTGTAATTCCTGAGAGTTCCTCGGCTCCGAGTAATGCCGCCGCTCCCTTCAATTTATGGGCTTCTCTGAAAAGGTCTTCATAATTAGAGGAGATTTCTCTCCCGTTCAGGATGGGGCTTTCTTCCCGTACCAGAACAGAAAATCGTGTCAGGGCGTCTAAAAGCATATCCCTGTCATCTTCGAAATTACTTAAGGCGGTCTCCAGATTCAGCACCTTTTCTCTCACCGGCTCTCCTATGCCGCTTTCCCTACCCGGTTTTTCATCGATACATCCCTTTCTCTTTCCGGTCCAGTAAGCAGTCAGGGAAAGAAGCCTGTTCTTCTTTACCGGTTTAAGAAGAAATCCGTTCATTCCCGAAAAACTGCATCGCTCTCTAGTAGTTTCGTCCATACTGGCGCTGAGTGCAATAACCGGGGTTTCCTGGTTTTTTGAGTTCGCGGATTTTCGTATATGCTGAACAGCATCGAAACCGTTTATCCCGGGCATCTGGATATCCATAAAAATACAATCAAAACTCCGGGTCTGGCAGAGGTCCACCGCCACCGCTCCGTTATCCGCGGTTTCAACAGTGTATCCGGCATTTCTTAAAAAAAGCGAAAGAATATCGAGATTTGTCGGGTAATCATCCACCAGAAGAACATTTCCATACCCGGGGATATCATTTTCCTCCGCTGACATCGAATCGGCCGCCAGCCTTTCAAGGTCATCTCTGGTAAGAGCGCAGGTCTCCAGGGGTATGATAAAAAAGAAGGTACTACCTGCCCCGGGGATGCTTTCCAGATGAAGGTCCCCTCCCATCAGTTCCACCAGTTGTCGGGCTATCGAAACCCCCAGGCCTGTGCCTCCGTAACGCCTGGTAATCGACGGGTCCGCCTGAGAGAAACTCTCAAAGATCTGTTCTTGCTTGTCCCTGGGGATACCAATCCCCGTATCGACAACGGAACATCGAACCAGAACCATATCACCTTTTTTGTCCACCAAATCAAAATGGATAGACACATCCCCCGCCTGAGTGAACTTTACCGCATTGGAAACAAGATTCAACAATACCTGCCTTATTCTCAGCCGGTCTCCTCGAAGAACCTGGGGAACAGCCGGGTCCATGAACCAGTGGAAAGAAAGACCCTTCTTCTCCGCCTGGATCGCCTGCCCATGAAGGGTATCTTCCACCAGGTCCTTCAGGTAAAAAAGGGTGGGAGAAATAGCCATCTTACCGGATTCAATTTTCGCCAGATCCAGGAGGTCGTTAATCAGGGCCAACAGGTTGTCCGCTTCCCGCTGGATAATTTCGCCGTAATGCCGGATCAGTTCCTGATCCCCGGTATCCCGGAGAGCTTCACAATAACCGGTGATCCCGTTCAAGGGGGTGCGTAGTTCATGGGAAACATTAAAGAGAAATCTGGACTTCATACTGTTGGCTTCTTCGGCTTTTTTCTTTTCTTCTTCCAGCTCTCCGGTACGCTGTTTAACCAGCTGTTCCAGGTGATCCTGGTAATCTTTTAACTCGCGGTTAACCCCCAGCAATTCCAGGTTGTGGGCTTCCAAGGTTCGCCGGTAGAGAAAGATAAAGGGTATGGTAAGAAGTATAAAAAGAAGAGCGGTAAAAACCGACAAAGCAAAATTCTTGAACAGCGAGGCGGAAAGGTGGCTTATCTCGTAATCCGCGCAGGAAAGGTACCGGTTCCCGCCGGGAGATACCTGAGGCAGGGCAACGGATCGAAAGGAGCCCCACTGGTCGGAATAGGTTTCAAACACCGGAATATTTTCACTCAAGGCTCTTTTAAAACCGTCGGGGACATCTTCATAAGGATGAAAATACCAGTTCTTCTTTTCCAGGTATTCTTCCGGAGTCACCGTGGGGGCGGAGAAAAAGAAAGATCCGTCTTTTTCCACCAGGGTATAGATATACTCAAAGTCGCTTTCAAAGACGAAATCGGATACGGCTTTTCTGTTACGTTCTATCTCATCCCACGATATGGCGTCGGCGTCCACAGCCCGATCGTGAAAATCGGGCTCCAGCATGTATTTTATGCTTTTAGCCGCTGTCATAAGCAAGTGGTCGATATGATCCATCAGGATCCGCTCTTCCCGGACATTGAACCAGACGGCATAAGCGACAACAAAGAGAGTATAGACTAGGATACTACCGATAAGCAGTCTTCGCTGTATTCTCATCGTAGTATAAGCATTGTAATCGGCAGAGGCTTTGTCAAGTAAATCGGTGCCCGAAAAGGCTCAAGTAATCAGTAAAAAGCCTGAAGAGTATAGCAGGGAGTGAAAAGAGGATGTATAATAGCCGGTAAAGCATTTAACAGGAGAAGGATGGACAGATGAACCTTGGATTGATCGGGCGGGAAAAAGCGGGAAAAACGACGATTTTCAATGCCCTCACCGGTAAAAGCGCCGATGTTTCGGAATACACCGCCGCGAAATTGGAACCCAACCGCGCCGTGGTGGAGGTTCTGGATAAACGGGTGGATGTTCTCACGGAACAGTACCAGCCTAAGAAAACCATTTACGCCACTATTCACGTGACCGATTTTGTCGGCCTTTCCAAGGGTTCGGCGGAACACAGCCTCTTCTCCGTGGCTGCCCTGGGCTTGATCAAAACCGTGGATTCCCTGGCCCTGGTCTTGCGGAATTTCTCCAACCCCGTGATCGATGAAGTATACGGACCAGCGGACCCGGTAAAGGAACTGGATACACTCCTGGGCGAACTGGTTCTGACCGATCAGATCGTGGTGGAACGCCGTCTTGAAAAGATCAACGAGGACCTGAAGCGGGGTAAAAAGGATGCCCATTCCGCCCAGGAAGAAAAAGCACTGCAACGTCTGTTGGAGGTTCTCTCGGAAGGCGGCAAGGTTCGGGACATCGATCTGAACGCCGAAGAAGAAAAAACCCTGGCCGGTTTTCAGTTTCTCACGGCAAAACCGATCTTTGCCATTCTCAATTCGGGGGAAGAAAATTACGGAAAGAATGAAGCCCTGGAGAAAACAATATCCGCAGTCTGCCCGGTGATCGAGTTCGCCGGAACCTTCGAGATGGAACTTGCCGGACTGAAAGAGGATGAGGCCGCCGAGTTTATGAGCGATCTGGGAATAACCGAATCGGCCAGATCCCGGCTGACCACCTTTGCCCATGATATCCTGGGATACATCAGTTTCTTTACCGTAGGAAAGGATGAAGTCCGGGCCTGGACTATCCGGCGGGGGGAAAACGCCGTCGATGCCGCCGGAACTATCCACAGTGACCTGGCCCGGGGGTTTATCCGGGCGGAATGTTTTACCTATGACGATTTTGCCGCCTTGGGATCGGAGAAAGCTGTCAAGGAAAAAGGGCTCTTTCGACTGGAAGGAAAGGATTACATTGTAAAAGACGGGGATATTCTCAATATCCGCTTCAGCGTGTAATTTTTTTCACCCGCCGCCTTTATTTCATGACCGGGAAGAACGATACTTATAGTAACCATGATACGACCGGACAGCACCTTTAAAAACTCCTGGGACTCCTACGTTCTTCTCGTCTCCCTTTTCGCCAGTATTGTATATCCCCTCTCCATGGTTTTTGAGCTGCGGGGGTTTTTAAGCTCCTTTGTTCTTTATTCCCTGGTGAACCTGGTATTCGTCCTGGACATGGTGATGTATTTCCGCACAGGTTTTATAAACCGGGGGAAATTGGATAATAATCCGAAGACTGCGGGAAAGAGATACCTGAAAGGTTGGTTCAGCCTGGATCTGGTAGCTGCTCTGCCCTTGTGGCTCCTCGCTTTCCTGATCCCGGGGGCTGCGGCGTTAAAGATCCTGAGGCTCAATGTGCTGGTAAAACTACTGAAGGGAAACCGTACCTTTCGCCGCCTGGTAGGAACAAACACCAATCCTGCCCTTTTGCGTCTCTTTCTTTTAGTATTCTTCATTCTTATGGCGGCTCATATTATCTGCTGCTTCTGGGTGCTTTTGGGGGGCATTCCGGAAGAATCCGAACCGTCTTCCCAGTATATCCGCTCTTTCTACTGGACTATCACCACCGTCACCACCATCGGCTACGGAGATATAACGCCCCACGGTGACAGACAAACCCTTTTCGTTATTCTGGTAGAGCTCCTGGGTGCAGCCATGTACGGCCTGGTCATCGGTAACATCGCCAACCTCCTGGCTAATATCGATGTAGCAAAGACCCAGTTCAAAGAAAAAATGGATAAGATCCATGCTTTCATGAAATACCAGAATATTCCCCACAGCCTTCAGAAGAAGATAAACGACTATTACGGCTATCTCTGGGAAAGCCGCCGGGGTTACGACGA
>JAFGDJ010000090.1 GCA_016932135.1 Spirochaetales bacterium
ATATCTTCAAAGCTGGGGATCAATATTTCCTGTGCGTCACCCCGGGAATACATGGCCGACGAACCCTATATCGCCTTGGTAATGCGGAACGCCGAGCTCTCAGGAGCGATTATTCGTATGACCGAAGAACCCGCCGATGTAGTGAAAAACGCCGATTTTCTGACCTGTGACGCCATGACATGGTATGGCTTCGAAGAAGAAGCTGAGAAACGTCTTTCGGTTCTTTTGCCGCGCTATCAGGTGAACGAGGAACTGCTCGTTGGGGCTCCTTCGTCCTGTAAGTTTCTCCATTGTCTTCCGGCAAAAAGGGGAGAAGAGGTTACCGCCGGTGTTATCGACGGAGAGCGGTCCGTTGTGTATGATCAGGCGGAAAACCGGCTGTATGCGGAACTTGCCCTTTGCGCGGCCTTTCTTGCCGGAGACGACGATATCGCCGATCTCAGGAAGGACCGGGCCTGCGAAGCCCTGGCGGAGACCCTGGGCAGATTACGATAAGGGATAGCTGTCGCCTTGGCGGTACTATCGATATCTGATACTATCCAAGACGTGAACAGAATGGTAAAGTATTCCGAATCAGAAAGCGGATATTCCTCCGTTCTAACTTAAGCGAAATAGTAATGCTATATCGGTAGTATTGAATTCCGAAGGGGTGCTGTTATGGGGAAGAAAATGTTGTTTAGCCAGTTTGATGAACTGGATTACCTGATCATCAATGAGCTCCATAAAAACGCGCGGGTGTCGGCGTCTCAGGTAGCCAGAGACCTCAAAATCAAAGAGCGTACTGTCCGCAAAAGGATAGACCGGCTCATCGATATGGGGATTGGAAGGCTTACCTTCGTGATCGAACCTCAAGCCTTCGGTTACGGTATAGCCGTCGATATTTTCTTGAGCATCGACGCCTCCTGTGAGGATGATATCCTCAAGCAGCTGATGGAAATTCCACAGATCAGCTATCTCGCCTATGGCCAGGGATCCAATGATCTCTCTTTGGAAGCCCGGTTTAAAACCAGTGAGGAGATGTATGAATTCCTCCGCCGTTCTTTACCGGCTATTCCCGGGGTACAGGTAAAGGAATTCACCCTGGTACCACGAATTCTCCGGAATATCGATGAGTGGATTCCCCCCTGCGAGGATTTCAGTGCTTGCGATAAAGAATAGATTCTTTCAGGGCACAAATACCGGCATTTACGAAAACAGTAAATATTAAAAAATAAATTACGCAATACCTCAAAAAATACTTAATTTATCTGGTAAATAAGAAAAAAAATTCTACATTATTGACAATTTCATCATGATGGTATTTACTAGTTTCATTACTTTTCAAGGGAGGTGTTTCAATGAAGATTGAAAAGGATCTCAAGTATACGGTATCCCACGAATGGGTGCGTTTGGAAGGCAAAATCGCTTATATCGGCATCACCGATCACGCTCAGGAATCCCTGGGAGATATCGTGTTTGTGGAACTGCCCAGGCTGGGTGATAAGATGAACAAGGGCGATGAAGCCTGTACGGTGGAATCGGTAAAAGCCGCTTCTGCAATTTATTCACCCCTGACGGGATCGGTGGTGGAGGTGAATGACGATCTGGAAGGGTCTCCGGAATTGATAAACCAAAAACCCTATGCAGCCTATATCTTTGCCCTGGAAGCGGAGGATCAGGCGGAACTGAAGGATCTCTTGGACGCGGAAGCCTATGAGAAACTGGTAGCCGAAGAAGCTGAATAACCTGAACGGAGGTTACACCTATGCATCCCTTTCTCCCCCATACCGACCGGGACATTCAAGAAATGCTTGACTTCTGCGGTTTGCAGAAACCGGAGGAGCTTTTCGCCGATATTCCCGAAGATGTCCTGTTGAAGAAAAACCTTCCCTTGGCTGACGGTCTTTCGGAATTTGAAGCCTTTCGGCTTTTGGAGAAGACGGCGGCGAAAAACCGCATCGAATCGGTCTGTTTTCTCGGTTGCGGCAGTTACGATCATATCATTCCCCGCACGGTGAACCGCATTACCTCGTTGCCGCAGTTCTACACGGCGTATACCCCCTACCAGGCTGAAATGTCTCAAGGGTTCCTGCAGGCGATGTTTGAATTCCAGACCATGATCTGTGAGCTCACTTCGCTGGAAGTTTCCAACGCCTCCCTCTACGACGGTCATACCGCGTCCTGTGAGGCGGCGGTGATGGCCCTGCAGGCCTGCCGGGACAGGAACAAGGTGCTGTACGCGGAAACCCTGCATCCCTTCACCAAGCAGGTATTACGGACCCATTTTTACGGCACCGACGTGGTATTGAAGGAAGTGCAGGCACCTTCAGGGTGTTTTTCTCTCGCCGCGCTGGAAGAGGAACTGGACGACGATACGGCTTGTTTCATCGGTCAATCCCCCAATATCTTTGGATTCCTGGAAGATTATACCGGGTGTGCCGAGGCTCTCCATGCCCGAGGAGCCTTTTTCATTATCTCCTCCAATCCTCTTTCCCTGGCGGTTACCCGATCCCAGGGTGAATGGGGGGCGGACATCGGCATCGGTGACACCCAGGTGTTCGGATTACCGCGGTTCTTCGGCGGTCCTTCCTGCGGTTATATCGCGGCGACGGAAAAACTTACCCGGAAGATGCCCGGGCGCATCGTCGGCCAGTCGGTGGACACGAAAGGCCGTAGAGCTTTTATCCTGACCCTGCAGGCCCGGGAGCAGCATATCAAACGACACCGGGCTACCTCCAACATCTGCTCCAACCAGGCCCTGGCCGCCCTGGCTTCCACGGTGTATCTGTCCCTTCTGGGGCCGGAAGGACTGAAAGAGACCGCTCTGCAAAACATGGCCGCCGCCCGGTACCTGTATGATCGATTGACCGCTCTTCCCGGTATTACCGGATATGCCGGGAACCCCTTTTTCAATGAATTTACCCTTCAATTACCCAAACCGGCGGAACAGGTAGCCGCGGAGATATTGAAGCGGGGTATTCTTGCCGGGGTTCCCTACAAAACGTTGGATTCCCGAGGCTCCGAGAACCTCCTGGTGGTGGCGGTAACGGAGAAGCGGACCCGGGATGAACTGGAGGCCTACGCGGAAGCCTTACAGGAGGTGACGGCATGAAGGATACCCTTATTTTTGAGGAATCCCGGGAAGGAAGAAGGGGTTTTACCCTGCCGGCGGCAGGAATTTCCGGGGGAGCGAAAGAGGATTTCCTGCCGAAAGCCTATCGGCGAAGCACACCGGCGGCTCTGCCGGAACTCTCCGAGGTGGAGGTGGTCAGGCATTTTACCGGTCTTTCCATGAAGAACTACGGTATCGACCTGGGGTTCTATCCCTTGGGATCCTGTACCATGAAATACAACCCCAAAGTAAACGAAGACGTGGTACTCCTGCCCGGGTTTGCCGAGCTTCATCCCCTGCAGACCGCTGAAACGGCTCAGGGTACGCTGGAACTGCTTCACGGACTGATAACCGACCTGTGCGGCATCACCGGCATGCGCTGGGGAACCCTGCAGCCCTTTGCCGGAGCCCATGGCGAGTTCACCGCCATGAAGCTCTTCCGGGCTTACTTCGATCATCGAAAAGATGATCACCGGAAGAAAATTCTCATTCCCGATTCGGCCCACGGCACCAACCCGGCCTCAGCCCATCTGGCGGGGTTCCAGGTGGTGGAACTGCCGTCGGATCCGGAAGGCTATGTGGACCTGGAAGCCCTGGAAGAACACCTGGACGACACCCTGGCG
This sequence comes from Spirochaetales bacterium, assembly GCA_016932135.1. GTDB lineage: Bacteria > Spirochaetota > Spirochaetia > JAFGDJ01 > JAFGDJ01 > JAFGDJ01. Next base: position 3,715 of record JAFGDJ010000090.1, read on the forward strand.
GGGATCATGCTGACCAACCCCAACACCCTGGGGCGGTTCGAAAAGGATATCCGGCTCATAGCCCGGAAGATCCACCAGGCCGGGGGGCTGCTGTACTACGACGGAGCCAACATGAACGCTATTTTGGGGCACGCCAGGCCGGGAGATATGGGCTTCGACGCCGTGCATCTCAATATTCATAAGACCTTCAGCACCCCCCACGGCGGCGGAGGCCCGGGAAGCGGCCCTGTGCTGGTGGGAGAATCCCTGGAACCCTATCTGCCCGTGCCGGATATTCGTCGGGACGGGGATACCTTCCGTTGGGCTTCGGAACACCGGCCCCGCAGTATCGGCAGGGTTTCCGGGTTTTACGGCAATATCGCCGTGCTCCTTCGGGCGGTCTGCTATCTCCGCATGATGGGATCGGAAGGATTGAAAGCGGCGGGCACTCTGGCGGTGTTGAATGCCAATTATCTGAAACGTCACCTGACTTCTCTTTTCGACTCACCGGACAAGAGCCTCTGCAAACACGAATTTGTCCTCTCCGCCAAAACCTGGAAGGAAAAGCACGGCATTACCGCCCTGGATATCGCCAAGGCGTTGCTGGACCGGGGAATCCATCCTCCTACCATATATTTCCCCCTCACCGTACCGGAAGCCTTGATGATCGAACCGACGGAAACCGAGAGCCGGGAAACCCTGGACTCCTTTGTGGATACCCTGAAGGATATCCTTACAACCGCCAAAAAGGACCCGGAGGCCCTGCACCGGGCGCCGGAGAAGATGCCGGTATCCAGGATCGATGAGGTCCGAGCGGCAAAAACGCCGATTCTGCGCTGGAGGAAAGAGAGATGAAACGAACCGTACTGTATGAAAACCACCTGAAGGCCGGTGGTAAGATGGTTGATTTTGAGGGGTGGGAGATGCCCCTGCAGTATACGCCGGGAATTCTCAAGGAACACCTCCTTACCCGGAGCGGTGCGGGGCTCTTCGATGTTTCCCACATGGGCAGGTTCCTGCTGTCGGGCAGTGATGCCCTGGCGTTTCTTCAGAAGGTTCTGACGAACAACGCCGCCGCCTTGGAACCGGGGAAGGCCCAGTACACGATTATTCCGGAGGAAACCGGGGGCGCCGTAGACGACGCCTATCTGTACCGTTTTTTTGAAGACCGTTATCACCTGGTGGTCAACGCTTCCAATAGCCAAAAGGACTGGGAACACCTGAACCGTTATGCGTCGGCCTATAAGGATCTCAAGATGCGGGACATAACGGAGCACCTGGCGATGATTTCCCTGCAGGGACCCGAAGCCCGGTGTATCCTCTTGTCTCTTCTGCCGGAGAAACACCTGCCGGAACCTATGAGAAACGAATGCATGGTGGCCGACACATCCTTCGGCCGCCTCCTCATTGCCAGGACCGGGTATACCGGCGAACCCGTCGGTTTCGAACTCTTCTGCGACGCTCCCCAAGTCTCCCGACTGTGGGAGTACCTGCTGGATCAAGGGGCTTCTCCGGCGGGCCTGGGAGCCAGGGATTCCCTCCGCCTGGAGGCCGGTCTGCCTTTGTACGGTCATGAATTGGGGAAGGACCCGGAAGGCCGTGACATTCCCATTTTTGCCTGTCCCCTGGCCAAGTTCGCCGTGAGCTTTCATCCCGGGAAGGGGGACTATGTGGGGTCTGAAGCCTTAAAAGCCCAGTATCGGGAATATCGTCGGATTGTTGAAAAGGACTATAGCAATCTCCAGATATTGAGGCGGGTGATCCGGCCCGTGGCGGTGACCGGCCGGGGCGTTATCCGGGAAGGAGCCCGGGTGTACCGGGAGGGACTTCCGGTAGGGTGGATCACCAGCGGAACCATGGTGCCCTACTGGAAGACCGAAGGAGTTGGCACGGATAACCGTCTGACCGATGAAGCCGACCGGCGGGCCATTACCCTGGCCATGCTGGATGCTGAACTGGAAGCCGATAACCCGGTAGAGGTGGAACTGCGGGGAACGATGATAAGCGCCCTGGTAGTCCGGCGGCACCTCGGTTCGGAAGCTCCTCCCTTCGCCAGGCCGATTTTACCTCAGGAGATGGAAAGACCTTCAGCTCCGCCTAGGAATTTCGCCGGAGAGGTGGAACTGCTGCTCGCGAAAGCCGTGGAAAACACCCGCTGGCGGGGGCAGGACTGTATAAATCTCATCCCCTCGGAAATGACCATGTCACCCACCGCCCGCTTGTTATCGGTGATGGACCCCAGTTTTCGCTACGCCGAGCATAAGGTCGTGAAAGCCCTGGGGGATGCCCAGGTTTTCTACTACCAGGGAACCGATTTTATCCATGAAGTGGAAGAGAAGGTAAAGGAGGAATTCCTCCGCTTCCTCGGGTGCGCCAGGGTGGAACCCCGGGTTATCAGCGGCCAGAT
>JAFGDJ010000091.1 GCA_016932135.1 Spirochaetales bacterium
GAGAAGGTACCCCTCTTCAAGAACGCCGGAGATGATCTAATAAGAGAGATCATCTTAAACCTGGAACCCGTGGTCTTTACTCCGGGAGATTATATCGTCAAAGCCGGGGAAGTGGGTTTCGATATGTTCTTCATCAGCCGGGGATCGGTGGATGTCCTTTCCGCCGATGAAAAAACCCGTTACACCTCCCTGACCAGCGGTTCCTTCTTCGGCGAAATCGCCCTGCTCCTTTCCAGCCCTCGAACCGCCACCATTAAAGCCACGGAATACTGCGACCTTTACCGCCTGGATAAGGAAACTTTCGACGGTATTATCGCCAGGTACCCCGATTTTGAAGCTTCAGTCAAGGAACTGGCGGAAAAGCGGAAAGCGGAAATCGAAGCGGCGAAAAAGTCCTGACAACTCTTTTATCCCCTTGCTTTTTCCGCTCCAGATAAGGCACAATAGCTTCAGAAGGAGCTGCCTGTGCCGAAAGAGCTAAAGGGTCCGTCCAACGCCGAAATAAAGAAACTCCTCGACCAGGCTATGGTGCGTCTGCAGAACTGGAGACGGGAGATGGAAGTGAATCCCAACCCCCGGATGGTCCACAGCTTCAAAAACGTCATGGCCATCATCGAATCCCTGACCCGCACTTCCAGAGAAAACACCTATTATTCCTACAAAGATCTATCCCGGAAGATGGCTTTATTGATCAACGATGTGGCAGCTTTGAACATTGCCATTACCGAGTCTCTTGAAACGGATGACTACATCGACGTGGAAGAAGAAAAACTGATCATTCAAAGCCTCATGGGTGTCATGCAGTCCGCCGCCGATCTGATGGTTTCCGTTCAGGAAGGCTTCGGTATGCAGGGCCGCATACCCCTGGAATTTAAAACCCCGGTTCTGGAAGAACAGTGAGCCTTTCACCCCTGGTGAAAGCGGCCAGGGAATTGGCGAATGCCCTGGATTCAGAGGATTTCCTATCCTCTTCCGTAGCCTATGTGTACAACCCTTTAACCTACGCCCGGGAACCCCACGAAACCTACCTGACCACTTATGGAAGCGGGAATCCCCGGTTTCTCTTTCTGGGGATGAATCCCGGTCCCTGGGGAATGGCTCAGACCGGGGTTCCCTTCGGTGAAGTGGATCTCGTCCGGTCATGGCTGCAGATTACCGGTACCGTCCGGCAGCCCGCGAACACCCATCCGAAAAAGCCCGTGGGAGGATTTTCCTGCTCCCGCAGCGAGGTCAGCGGCCGGAGACTCTGGGGCCTGATGAAAAACCGCTTCGGTGTCGCGGTACATTTCTTCCATGACCACTTCGTGGCGAATTACTGTCCCCTATTATTTCTGGATGAGCACGGCCGGAATATCACACCGGATAAACTGCCAAAAGAAAAGCAGCTGATAATTGAGGAAGCCTGCAATACCCACCTGACCGCCGTGGTAGAGACCTTACAGCCTCAAAGCCTCATCGGCGTGGGGACCTACGCGGAAAAAAAGCTCAAAGCCCTCTTCGGGGGAAGCCTGGAAGTCCTGTCGATTCTCCACCCCAGCCCCGCCAGCCCTCGGGCAAACCGCGGGTGGGAAGAAGAAGCGACAAAACAGCTTATTGAATCCGGGGTGTGGGCTTCCTAGTCAGCCCACGGCCTGAAGCTCACGGCTCTTTCCGAAGGGCAGCGGAAGGGACGTTTTTCTCTTACCATCCCGGATGAAGAGATACTCCAGAGACTCGGTATCCAGGACCACCGCTTGGAAGCGTCCCTGGCTGCAGGTTCCTGAGTTTATCATCATTTTCGTTCCTCCCCGCTCGTGAAACTCTATCGACTCCATGGCATGGGTGTGCCCCAGCACAATGACGTCATCGAGACCCTTCAACAGCCCTTCGGCGTACCGCCGGTAACGGCCTTTCTTTAGCTGTATTCTGTCAAAATTCTCATATCGTTCGGTAAAAAACCGGGCGAGACGATGGATGGATCCGAGAAGAGATGAAAACCTGAGAAGCCGGAATCCTATCCTGTGAAAAGCACGAACAGCCATGTATCCGCAGAAATCGGCACGGTGCCCGTGTTCAAAGTGGATCAGTCGGCCGGAAGAGTTTACCACCGTCAGCTCGTCCCGGGACCCGGGAAAAGCGCTGTCATGGTTTCCCCGAAGAAGGATAAACTCTTCACGGAAAAAATAGTCCAGGAGCTTCCGGTGATGCCGATAAATCTCTTTGAAGCTATACTTATACATTTCAAAAACATCTCCGTTCAATACCACCGTGTCGATGCCATAGAGCTCCCGGTAAAGTTCAAGTCGCGAAATAAAGTCATCGTCCCTCCAACCGAAGGCACCCAGAGAGTTCCCGTTACCGATATGCAGGTCGGATAGCACAAGTATTTTCATGGCGCATCTCCCGAACATATCTTCGAAGAACTTTATGAGTATTCAATGAATCAGGGGTTAATAGTTGATAAATTTTTCTTGTCTTGAAGAAAAAATATGGGCATTATAGTAAGAAGAATCCTCACGCTGGAGAGTAAGTGATGTTTAATCCCGGCACCCTGGCCATGTTAATTCCTATTTTCGCCTTGAGCATCCCCATTGTAGCTATCCTTGCCGACGCTTATAAGAAATCCCATCGAAACAGCCCCGAAACGGCAAAGAAAATCGAAGCCCTGGAAAAACGCATTCATGTTCTGGAAAACATGATGGAAGGTAAACTGACCGATCTTCGAAGCGACGTAACCCAGTTGGAAGAAAAACAGCAGTTCATACAACGCCTCCTGGACGACAAATAGCTCCTCTTGATTTGTCAGGCCGGAGAATCCAGGACAGACTGAACTATCCTTAATCGTATCCCTCTACCTGTGTATACCTGCCCTCTTCGCCCGGGCGGTAGGCGCTTACGTGGCCGCCGGGCTGCTGATCCGGGTCCCGGGATCAAAGCCGTAGAGCAAAGAGATCTCAGCTTCATAACGTTCAGGATCAGGGGTTTCCAGGATGAGGGGGATACCGTCCAATCGGGGATCTTTCATTATATACCTGAAGGCTTCCAGGCCGATCTCACCGTCCCCTAAGCAGGCGTGGCGATCCACCCGGCTTCCCAGGGAGGTTTTCGAATCATTCAAATGCATAGCCTTCAGGCAATGAAAGCCCAGCTTTTCCTCGAATTCCTTCATAACCCGGCAATAACCCTCTTCGGTCCGCAGGTCGTATCCCGCGGCAAAAATATGGCTTGTGTCGATGCAGACCCCCACCCGGTCGTCTCCCCCGGTGCGATCTAAGATCTCGGAGAGGTGTTCAAACCGGTATCCCACAGAAAATCCCTGTCCCGCGGTGGTTTCCAATACCAGGATCAAGCTCTCGGTTCCCCGGAGGATGGAAAGAAGAGACCGGGCGATAGAACCAAAACAATCGCTGTCGGAAGTCAACCCCAGATGGGTACCCGGGTGAAGATTAAGATATTTCAACCCCAAAGCCTCCGCCCGGAGGGCTTCGTCTTCCAGGGCCTTGAGAGATTTGGTTCTTTTTTCTTCCTCCGGATGTCCGGGATTTATCAGGTAACCGGCATGAGGCAGCACCGCTTTTACAGGAATCCCGGAAGCTGCCAGGTTTTTCTTAAAAGCTGAAATTTCCGCCTGCTCCAGGGGGGATGAATACCACTGCTTCTGATTTCTGGTAAACAGGGCAAAGGCCCGGGCTCCCAACCGCGCGGCGTTTACCGGTGCCCGGCTCACTCCGCCAGCGGCGCTCACATGGGCTCCCACATATTTCATGCTCTATTCCTCATACTGATCCCTCACACTCATACTATCTATATTGTTTTTCCCGATAAAAGGGGTTATACCTACTATAAACCGGTAAAAGAAAAAGGGGAACCAATGAAGAGCCACGATCTGGATTATGAAATTATCGGGGACGATATGCAAATCGTCGAAATAGAGCTGGACCCGGGTGAAACGGTCATCGCCGAAGCGGGAGCCATGAACTATATCGAGGATGGGATTACCTTCGAAGCCCGCATGGGGGACGGATCGGAAGCCAAGGGTGTTTTGGGGAAACTCATGGGCGCCGGGATGCGGGCTCTTTCCGGTGAATCGATCTTTATGACTCATTTCACCAATCAGGACAACCGGAAACGAAAAGCGGCCTTCGCCGGCCCCTACCCCGGGAAAATCATCCCGGTCGAACTTTCTTCCCTCGGCGGGTCCCTGATCTGCCAGAAGGAAGCCTTTCTAGCCGCCGCTTACGGTACCAGGCTGTCCATCGAGTTTACCCGGCGCATCGGGGCCGGGTTCTTCGGCGGGGAAGGCTTCATCCTGCAGCGCCTGGAGGGTGACGGAAAGGTTTTTATCCATGTGGGCGGAACGGTGATAAAAAAGGAGCTTTCCGGAGAAAGCCTGCGGATCGACACCGGCTGCATCGCCGCCTTTACTCCTTCGTTGGATTATTCCATCGAACGAGCGGGGAGCCTTAAGTCCATGGTTTTCGGTGGTGAGGGTCTTTTCCTGGCAACCCTTAAGGGCTGCGGCACCCTGTGGCTGCAGAGCCTCCCCTTCAGCAGGCTGGCCGATCGGGTTATCCGGGCATCCGGATATTCGGGAGGAGTCTCCAAAGGCGAAAGCTCCGGTATCACCGGCCTGGGAAACCTCTTCAGCAATCGGTAACTAGGAGCTGTATTTTTGAAGCATCGCTAAAAGCATGGTTTCATCCACCGGCTTCGGAAGAAAATCGTTCATCCCGGCATCCATACAGCTCCGGATATCCTCCGGAAGGGTATACGCCGTCAAGGCAATAACTGGAGTATTTCCTTTTTCCTTTAAGCGAATTTCCCGGGTAGCCTCCAGGCCGTTCATCTTGGGCATACTGATATCCATCAGAATGATATCAAAATCTTCTTTCAAGGCTTTCTGTAAGGCTTCTTCCCCGGTCTGCACACTGACCACGGCTATCCCTTTCAGCCTCAAAAATTCCTCGATATACATGCGGTTGATAGCCTCATCTTCCGCCACCAGGACTTTCAAGGTGCTAGGAAGGATAACCGCCCCGGTCTCTTCAACCATAGGGATAGGCTCAATTTCTTCCTCCGGAGCCTTTTGAAGAGGTACCCGGACGGTAAAAACTGAACCCACACCGGGAGTGCTTTCTACGGAAACGGTTCCCTGCAGTTTATCAGTTAGTTCCTTGACAATAGCCAGGCCGATACCCGCTCCGGCATAGCGTTTGGTATAGGTGGAGACTCCCAGGTTGAAGAGGCCGAAGATGGATTCCAAATTGTCTTTTTCAATACCTACCCCGGAATCGGCCACGTTAATCACCGTAATACCATCCTCCACATCTACCGAAAGCTCCACCCAGCCCGACTCGGTAAATTTTATGGCGTTGGAGAGCAGGTTGATACAGATCTGGTTAAACCGAAGCTTATCGCTTATCACCCTTCTCGGCACATCCGGATGATAATGGAAAGTCACCCGCAGTCCTTTATCTTCCGCTTCGCCTCGAAACCTTTTCAGAATCCATTCCAGGTTTTCCCACAGATCGAACTCCACCATCTCAAGAGTGAAATCTTTGGAAACAATGTCGGAAAAACTTAAAATATCACTGATCACCCGAAAAAGGCCTTCTCCTGAGCGGTTGATCATCTCGAGGTAATTCTTTTGTTCATCAGTGAGATTCGTGGTTTTCAACAGCGAAGCCATGCCAAGAATACCGTTCAAAGGCGTCCTTAGTTCATGGCTGATATTGGCCATAAACTCCTGTTTAACTGTATTGGCTTTCTCCAACTCGGCGTTGGCATTTTCCATATCTTGCATAATCATTTTACGCGCGGAGATGTCATACACAATCGAAAAAAGGGCCTGCTTCCCTTCGACCCTCAGGGTGCCCATAAAAATCTCCACATCCCTTTCTTTGCCCTCCGCGGTTTTATGACGGCTTTCAAAATGAAAAGTATTAGACTGAAGGGTGTTATTAATATTTTTTTTCACCCTTTCCTCTTCGCCGCAGGCAAGATCAAATACTGTCAGTTTCGAAAAGTCTTCCTTCCGATATCCATAAAATTCCAAGGCGGAATCGTTCATATCGAGAATTCTACCCGTGTCCGGATGCATAAGGAACATAACCGCCCTGTTTCCATGAAACAGGCTGTCGTAAAGGTTTATTGATTCCCTGTGGAGCCCCAGAAGCTGGTCATAGTAATTTATGATGAAAAAGAAGGCTATAAGGATCGCGTAAAAAGCGCTGAACAGATAGGCCCAGGGGGAAGAACCTACGGTTTTGGGCAGGACCGCCGCCACCAGTTCATTCACCCCCCAGATAATCAATACGAACCCCAGGTGGAACCGTCCGGCTTTCCAAATATGCCATCGTTTGAAAAAAAAGATCCCCAGGGCAATAAAGGCAATCCCATTGAAGATGTACACCGGAACGATCACGATCAGATCCTGGAACCCTGACGCCAGGGCGACGAGAACATAGGCTCCCGGGATAATCGGCAGCAAAAACCGGTTTCTTTTCGGATTGAACCCTGAAAAGGTGACAGATCCAGCCAAGAAGAAACACGTTCCGGACAGCATGCTCAGCCTGCCAAGAAAAACGAACCCCTCCCAGGGGAGAAACAGAAAGAACATATCAAAGACAGCCCGAAGGAAAAAAAGAACCCATCCGACGGTCCACAGGTACAGGTACCGCTTCTTCCCCCGAACCGAAAGAAAAAGAAACATCAAAGAATCGATGATCCCGGCAAAAAGGAAGGGGAGATAAAAGGGTATCTTGATATCCATCACGAAAACCTCATACAATGGAGGATATATCTTTCCTCGGGACAATGCAAATGGAAATAACCTTCGCCCCGAAAGTCCCGGGTGAAAGGATACACTCGAAAAGGAGCGTTTTATGGGAGTGTTCCACCTGGATGCAACGGCATCGAAGTATTTTGATAATGAGAATATGAAGAAAGTGACAAAACAGGTTCTCATCGATGGAGAAAAGGGCTGGGAGAGCCACGTCATGCGGCTGTTTACCTTAGCTGAAGGGGGATACTCCCCGAAACATCAGCACCCTTGGCCTCACATCGCCTTTATTATCTCCGGTGAAGGAATCTTACATATCGACGGAGAAGATACCCCGGTACGTTTCGGTTCTTACGCCTTTGTACCGCCGGGAAGCAACCACCAGTTCCGCAACACCGGCAGCGGTGACATGAAGTTCATCTGCATCGTTCCTACGGAAGGGGATGTCTAGGAACCCTAAGGCGTTACTGCTTCTTCTTTTTTAGCATCTTTGCAGAAGCGAGATCCTTGGCGGATAAACGAACCCCCTGGGCTTTGACACCTTTCACAAGGTAGTCCGAGATATCGAAGCTTTCCTCCAAGACCTTGAGTCTCGGCTTGGGCTTGTATTTTAATTCGAAAACCACGTCCTCCCGGGTGGTCAGGGATAGAATAATTGTATCTTCGGGAACCAGGGTGTAAGACCGCCCCAGGATAAACTGTTCAATTTTGCAGCGTTTCAGATACACATTTCCCTTTTGTTTATCCTTGTAGAGAATTGTAAAAACAATTTTCTGCAAGGCTTCCTTTTCAGCCAGACAGCAGAAATGCATTCCTTTATCGATGAAGAGTTTCTCCGGCACATCGATGACCGAGTAGACACCGTTCTTCCGGATAGCCAGCACACGGTCATAGGGCGAAACATCGAAAAGTCGTTTACCCGATTTTACCTCCGTTCCCAGGTATCCGGTGGAATCATCATACAAGAGGGGAATATCCCGCTGTACCACATCCTTGGCATCCACCTTCTCAAAAAAACCTATTTTTGACCGCCTCGGATAAAGGGCTCCGTAGGTTTCCAGCAGATCGCCCAGAAAAGATACGGCGTAATCCTTTATTTTTCCCAGGTGTTTCTTGATTTCTCCCAACCTTCCCTGAATCTCTTCAATTTCCTGCCGGTTTTTATTGATATCATAAAGAGAAATCCGTCGAATGGGAATTTTCAACAGACGTTCCACATCCTCTTCCGTCACTTCTCTTTTAATCTCGTCGTGAAAGGGTTCAAATCCCTTGATAACCGCGTCCGTTACCCCCCGATGGGTTTTCATGGATTCGATCTTTTTATAGATCCGCTCCTCCACAAAAATCCTCTCCAGGGTCCGGGCATGGAGCCGGTCTTCCAGCTGTTTCTGCTCCACTTTCAGCTCCGCCCGGAGGATTTCGACCAGCTTTTCGGCGTGATGCCGTATGACTTCGCTGACCGTCATTAAGACGGGTTTATTGTCCTGGATAACGAGAAGATTTACCGAGATGGAAACCTCACAGTCGGTAAAGGCATACAGGGCATCTAAAACCTCGGCGGAATGGACGTTCCGGGCCAGATAGATCTCAATTTCCACCTGGTCGGTAGTGTAGTCCTGGATTCCGGCAATTCGAATTTTATTTTTCTTGGCGGCGTTTTCGATGGAGGAAATAAGGCTTTCAGTAGTAGTGCCGTAGGGCAATTCCCGGATAAGAATCCGCTTCGGATCGGACACATCCACCTTAGCCCTTACCAGAACCTTGCCCATACCGTCCTGGTAATCGGAGACATCAACCAGTCCGCCGGTCTGAAAGTCCGGATAGAGTTCAAAAGGCTCGTCCTTCAGAGCTTTCTGTAACGCTTCGAGAACCTCGTTGAAGTTATGGGGAAGGATTTTTGTGGACATGCCCACGGCGATTCCCTCGGCCCCCTGGATAAGCACCACGGGAATCTTCGCGGGGAACACTACCGGCTCCTTGTTTCTGCCGTCATAGGAATCCACGTATTCGGTTATCTCCGGGCGGTAGAGAACCTTTTTTGCCAGGGAAAGCAGTCGGCATTCGATGTATCGTGCCGCGGAGGCGGGGTCTCCGGTGAGCAGGCTGCCGAAGTTTCCCTGCTTTTCAATAAAGAGATCTTTATTCGCCAGGACCACCAGGGCGGAATAAATTGAGGCGTCCCCGTGGGGATGGTACTGCATGGTATGCCCGACGATATTGGCTACCTTATGAAACTTCCCGTCATCCACCGAAAAAAGAGTATGGAGAATTCTCCGCTGTACCGGTTTCAACCCGTCGTCCAGATCGGGAATGGCCCGGTCTTTTATAACGTAGGACGCGTATTCAAGAAAATTCGTATTAAAAAGTTTTCCTACATGGGCCATCAGATAAGGTTCTCCATAATAAAATCCCGGCGTTTCGGTGTGTTCTTTCCCATATAAAAGTCCAGAGTTTCCGGAACAAGCTTGATGGATTTGACACCCACAGGAACAATCCTCATATCCTTCCCGATGAACTGGCCGAATTCCTTGGGGGAGATCTCTCCCAATCCTTTAAACCGGGTAACTTCCGCACCGGAGATTTTTTCCAGGGCCTCGTCCCGCTCCTTCAAGCTGTAACAATACAGCGTTTCCTTCTTGTTCCGTACCCGGAAAAGGGGGGTTTCCAGAATGAACACCCGGCCGGAAACCACCAGTTCTTCAAAAAAATTAAGAAAAAAGGTCAGCATAAGATTACGAATATGAAACCCGTCGTAATCGGCGTCGGTGGCTATTACAATCCGGGCGTACCGCAGGTCTTCCACGTCGTTTTCAATGCCTAAGGCCATCATGAGGTTGAAAAGCTCTTCATTTTTATAGATCGCCGTTCGGTTCTTCCCATACACGTTCTCCGGTTTCCCCCGGAGAGAAAAGATAGCCTGGGTGTAGACATCCCGGCAGGAAACCATGGACCCGGAGGCCGATGCCCCTTCGGTAATGAAGATAGTGGATTCCTCCCCTTTTTTATCCCCCAGGTGATGCTTACAATCCTTCAGATTCGGGATCTTCAAGGCGATCTTTTTTGCCGCCTCCTTGGCTTCTTTCCGGACGACGTTCAATTCTTTCCGGAGTTTTTCGTTCCGGACAATCTTATCTTCCAGCTTCTTAGCGGCTTCCCGGTTTTTATGGAGAAAATCCACAATTCCCGACCGGACTTCCGAGACGATCCACCCCCGGATTTCCGTGTTCCCCAGCTTGTTTTTCGTCTGGCTCTCAAAAACAGGATTCTGCAGTTTCACGGAGATAGCTCCGGCCACCCCTTCCCTGACATCCACCCCGGAAAAATTCTTTTTATAGAATTCGTTCACCCCTTTTAAAAGGCCTTCTCGAAAAGCGCTCTGATGGGTCCCGCCGTCACTGGTGTACTGGCCGTTGACAAAGGAAAAATAGGTTTCACCGTAGGTTTCCGTATGGGTAAAGGCAAACTCCATATGATCGGTGGTGTAATAAGCGATGCCGTAGAGGGTATGGTCTCCGATTTCCGAATAAAGCAGATCGTACAAGCCGTTCTTTGAAATGAATTTCTTCCCATTAAAAGAAAGGGTGAGCCCCTTGTTCAAACAGGCATAGTTCCACAATCGTTCTTCGATAAATTCCGGAAAATACTCATAGTCACCGAAAATTTCTTCATCGGGAATAAATTCCACGTAGGTGCCGTCGCCTTCATCGGGTTTCTTTCCCGTTTTATTGGTCTTCAGGCGGCCCCGTTCAAAAACCAGTTCCCGATATTTTCCTTCCCGGATACTAACCACCCGAAACCGGGAAGACAGGGCGTTCACAGCCTTGGTCCCCACCCCGTTTAAGCCCACGGAGAACTGAAAGACCTCGTCATTGTACTTCGCGCCGGTATTAATGGTGGAAACACATTCCTCCAGTTTTCCCAGGGGAATCCCCCGGCCGTAATCCCGAACCTTAACGGTATGATCCGCAATCTGAATAACGATCTTATTTCCAAATCCCATGATGTATTCGTCGATGCTGTTATCTATCACTTCCTTGAGAAGGATATAGATACCGTCATCCAGATTGCTGCCGTCACCAAGACGGCCGATATACATTCCCGTGCGAAGACGAATGTGTTCCAGGGAGCTTAAGGTTTTTATCTTGCTTTCGTCATAGGTGTGTTTCACGTTTTTCAGGATAAACCTCTTGACGCCAGATAGTCGTCTACCGCTTTTTCATTAATAAAACCGAATTCTATGGCGATCTGCCCGAACAGAACATCGGGTCTTTTTTTCTGCTCTTCCAGAACAATTTTAACTTGTTCCTCGGTTATAACGGCGATCCGAACGAGGAATTCGCCGAGTCGTTCACCTTCTCTGTGTTCCATGGAACCCTCCCGACCTCTATTATCCAAAAACAAAGGCATCAAGGCAAGATGGTTCGAAGTATTTGCTGCATATCCTGGGGATACCAGAATTTTCTTTTCAGTCGTGGGTACAGCCGGCTCTTCCGAATGCCGAAAAGATGAATAAGAGGAACAGACAGATGACAATGATGGACTATGAATCGTACATCCATAACCTGCCGGTCATGCCCCAGGTGGCCGCCCGTATTATGAAAATAAACGAAGAGAATTTAACTATTTCCTTTAAGGACCTGGAAAAGATCATTATGGTCGACCCTTTCTTAAGCAGTAAAATTCTAAAGGTGGCCAATTCCGCCCTGTACGCCCGGCAGAAGCAGATTACAAATTTGCAGACCGCCATCACCTTACTGGGTTTCAAGACCATTAAAAGTCTGGTTCTTCTGGTGAGCGCGTCCACCATGTTCAGAAAATACTCTCGAATACCCTTTCACCAGACCTTCTGGAAACACTCCCTGCTGACCGCTTTTATCGCCAAAGACGCGGCGGAACAATACGGGATGAAATCTATTCGGGACGAAATTTTCCTGGCGGGGCTTCTGCACGATCTGGGCCGGGTAGCCCTGTTTCACAGCGAACCCGAAGCATACAGCCGGCTCCTGGAAGAACAGGAAGCCGAGGGAAAAGCCACCAGGGAATTGGAGCAGAAATACTTCAACACCGATCACAAGGAAGTGGGTGGAGCTATCCTGGCGCACTGGAATTTTCCCGAAATTCTCAGCAGCCCGGCCAGGGAGCACGGGATGCTTCATATAACCTCTCCCCATAAGAATGCCGTTCTTCTAGTTACCGTGGCGGATATTATCGCCTTGGAGGTAACCCAAGGCACTGTGACCGAAGAAAAAGAGGATCTGCTTGCCGCGATTGTAAACCTCACACCCCTCACGGCGGAGCAGATCACTTTCTACCGGGACGAGTTTATCCGGCAGATAGAACTGGAGCCCTTCTTCGGTGAGTGTGTTTCCCTGTTTAACGTTGCCTGAACCTTATTCAGCCAGCAGTTCGGGCATTTTGGTCGTAAAGGCTAAAGACCCCTGGAAAAACCAGTAATCGGTTAAGGGGAAAGCCCCACGGGTAAAGGTTCCTCCGCCGTAGAGAGACAGCGTCAGAGCCGAATTACCCCGATAATATCCCAGGTCAACACTTCCGTCTGCCTGGAAACTCATACCTTCTTCATCCCCCGCCGCCCGGTATCCCCCGGCAGCGAGATAAGCCTGAACGCCCAGGCTCCCTTTTTCCAGCGAGACGGAAGCCGAACCCCGCACTCCCCCTTTCAGAACAACCACAGTCTGGGGAGAGTAATAGTATATCGTATCCGGGATCTTCGAGTCTTCATAACTTCCCACGGCCAGAATATCCAGATTTATCCAGGGTGTATCGGCCAGATGAAAACTGCCCACCACTTCCTGCACGACCGTACCGATAAAGTTCGAATCGCTGAGAAATTCCAATTTACCGTAGGTTCGGGTGCTTACGGCGTTGACCTTAGGGTCCTCGGGAAAAGGGAGATACACCGAAACCGTCGCTTCACCTGAGTTGTTGAAGACCTCCTGCCGGCCGGGCAGATAGGTATCCGGCTTTCTATTATACTGCCAGAGTCCCTTCACTTCCATCGGCGCTGCCTTATATATTCCCTCCACACCATAGAAGAGGTCATTCCGGAATTCCGTAAAAAGCACCTCCGGCTGCCGGGATGCGCCGGGAGGAAATTCCGGATCGTAAGCGTACAGGTTGTTGTATATCCCCAATCCGGCGAAGGGGCGGACCGTCAGGGACTGATGGAAAAAACTCAAAGGCAAGGCCATTTCCAGGGAATGAAGGCTGTAAGCACCGGGCTCTTCCACTCCGCTGGGGCGGTATAAACGATCGTTTCTGTAGATGTAACTCAGATCCCAGCCTAGAAACGAGTTTACCAACCGTCGGTATGCCGCCTTGCTGCTGTAGTTCAACCGGGAAGTATCATAGAAGGCCGTGCTGCTGAAGGAAAAACCGTCGGCATGCTCCCTGGCCAGCTGGTTATAATAACGAACCGCGTTGGCATATCCGGCATCGTTCCAGTACACCCTCAGGTAGCTGTCCATGGCCTTGGACCAGTTTCCCGACAACTGTTGCACCGTACCGAGTTTATAGGTGGCGCTGATATTCCAGGGATCGATGGAAAGAACCCTTTTAAATTGTTCCACCGCCGGCTCCGGGCTGTCTATCACCAGGTAGTAATCTCCTAATTCATAACGCAGCAGATAGGTCTGTTCTTCCAGCTGGTAAAAAGCCCGTTTCATCCTCTCCAGGGCTATCCGCTTTAAGATTTTCTGTTTATCCAGGACTTCCTTTTTCCGTGCCGGAACCTCGGCTTCCAAAGCGGACAGCTTAGTTAAAAAAAGTTCCGCCTCCGCTTTCGGATCCTCCGGATAGAGGTAATCCACCGCCCTTCGCTCCGACAGTCGGTCCGGCAGGGCATGAAGCGCGGTCAGGTAGTCGGCGTAGGAAGTCAACTCATAGCTGGCTTCCTCCCAAAGGGGCAGTTCGGTAGAGGGGCTGCTCCAGGCCCGGGCTTGGTAATGGGCAAAGGTTACCGGACCGAGGGTGCTTTCAAGCACCTCGGGGTTATCCAGATAACTCAGAGCCAGGGGGTAGTTTCCTTCAAAATGATATAACCTTCCCAGGGTATAGCCGGCCAGAACAGGTTCCCGCTGAAAGGTCTGTTCCAGTTCACCCAGGTGAAACTTCCTGTCCCAGGACCAGCGGACAGCTTTCGTGAGAAGTTCGAAAGCCTTTTTATCCTCCTGTTCCTTCTCAATCAGTTGTTGGATATCGGCGTCTTTAGAATAGAATTCCAGACCTGTTTTCCAGTTCTCCAGAAAGAACCGGGTTTCCTCCAGAAGGCTGTTGAAGGATTCTTCCTGACCGCGGAACAGATCCCTGGCGGCGGTGCCGGTGGACTCCTCGCTTTCCGCTTCCTTGGCAGCCTCTTTTTCAGCGGCCAGATAGGATGAAAGACCTTCCCGCAGTGCCGTCTTGCGCTGCGCGGCTTCACCGGCTGCAACGTCGAACCAGGGAATATAGATGTTCAGGGTTTCAAGGCTTTCATACAGATCGAAAGACCGGGTATCCAGGGATACGAAGACATTGTAGGCATAGCCTGCGAGAATATTCTGCATCTCTTCCACGGCTTCCCGGCGCATCCCGTTCCAGAAATAGGTTTGTACAAGAAAGGAACGCAAGGTAAGATCCGCCGGGTTCTGTTCCACTTGTTCCCGGTAATCTTTCAGCAGGGCTGCTTTCATACCGTTCTTTTCTCTGAACAGCTCCAGGTTGGCCGTCAGCTCTTCGGAAGGCTGGAACGTCCGGGTTATTCTGTCCTGAATGAGCGCTGCCTCTTCATTCCTGCCCAGACGGTTCAGAGCGGCCTCCAACAGAAGGTAAGGTTCCAGGAACTCGGGAAAGTTTTGAATCGCCTCTTCATAGACCTCCGCCGCCCTGGCATCATACCCGCTCCGGGCAAACACCCGGCCAAGCTCGAAAAAAAGCAGCGGGTCTTTTTCGGCGGTATCCCGGGCTTTTCGGAAATACTCTTCCGCTTCATCATTTCTCGACAACCAAAGGTAAGTCAGGGCTAAATTTACCGTCAGCGAAAGATCCTCGGGAAATTCTTCCAGGCCTTTTTTATAAAGATCCAGGGCTTCCTGGGACAGATCAGTCCAGGCGGCTACCTTGGCGGCTTCATCCCAGTAGGCCCGGTTATCCGGGTCTAACCGCAGAACCTGCCGGTATACCTCGATTCCTTCGGCTATATCTCCCTTCCAGATTCTGTTCTTGGCGGTAAGCAGCAGGGGATAGGGGTCTTCAGGATTCAAGGCGGAAGCCTTCTGCAGGGTTTTAAGAGCGGAAAGATAGTCCCCCAGGAGGGAATACACTAAGGACAATTGGATGTACGAAAGCCCGTTATCCGGGTCTCCCTCGATGATTTTCGTGTAATCGGCCACCGAGAGGAAGGGAGTATCCATGGACCGGTCGTTATAGTCAGTCGGAAAGAGCTCCCTTCCGGGGTTTTTCAGAATTTCATCCTGCCGGGAGGACTCCATAAAGAAAAAATGATCCAAGTAGAAAAAGTAAAGACTGTCGTACCCCCGTTTCTCGGACACCCGGAAGGTAATGGTGTGGATTCCGGCGCTCAATTCCACCTCACCCAGATGAACCCAGTAGTACATCGGTGTGTATGAATCAATGACCGCCACATCTTCCCGATAGACCGTTCGTTCCGGACCATCGTCCAGGGTATAACTGAAGGGAGAAACGTAGGAAGGATACAGGTCCTCCGCCGGACCCGGCGGGGTTCCTCCATATCCGAAGGTATAGACCCCAGGATTCTCCACATAAAACACATACTGGGCGTAAAAAGGCACGCCCCCCTGAAGGCCGGTACTGCGGGATAACTGCAGGGTCTTGAGGTTCGAACAGCCATAGTTATACACCGGGTCCTTGGTAAAATTCGTCGAGACCGCGTCTTCCCCCTCGATAAAGATCAGTCCCTCCGTCTCCGGTGGAAAAACCGGAATAAGCCGGGTATCCGGAGCCTCTTCTCCTACCTCTTCATGGAGAACATCGGTTTCTTCCTGGGCATAGGACTTCATAGTCCCCGCCGTTCCCAATACAATTATAAACATGCACCAGATGAATCGTTTCATATGCACCTCATGAGAGTGTTTAAAACCGCCCGTCCGGAGGGACAGATCAAATCCTTTCATCATTCCCCCCTCCATGTCCGATAAAGTTAAGAGAAACCAAAACTATGCGAATCACAGGCCGCGCAAGAAAAATTCTAGAAACCGCCTCGTTAAGCCTGATTCTTCTGGCAGTCAATAGCTTCTTCCCCCGGGACCCGGGCTTTACCGCTATTCATTTCCTTCCCTATGGCACGGCCGCTGTTTTTATGTCCGTATACTACGGAAGACGCTACGGCCTCTTAAGCCTCGCTTGTTCCGTCTTCTGTCTTATCGTCCCCATGCCGCCGATTCTCTATCTACTATATCATATACAATACAGAGATTTCCAATGGAAAAACCTTTTACTTATCCTGTATGCCCCCATTCCCATAACCTTGGCCCTGATGTACCTCTTCGGTATTGTCCGTCTTGGGTATACCCATTCCATCGAAAATCTGAAAACCCACCTGAAAACGGTGGTAAAACAGAACCACCGCTTGGGCGGTATTGTGGACGCTCAGACAAGCATCAACCGGGAACTGGAAGAACGGGTTTCCAAGCAGCAGGAATCCATTACCCATCTTTACTCCCAGGTTCAGAAGATGAACTCCCTGGATCATCAGGAGGTTCTTCGTATTCTGCTGGACACAGTGCAAACCTTTACCGCCGTAAAAAAAGCCTCGGTCTGGCGGGTTGATGAAGAAACCCGGAGATATCTCACCCCGGAGAGAACCCTGGGTTGGGATGAAAACCAGGATCAAACGGAAATGATTCCTCTGGACGGTTCAATCGAGGGTTGGGTGTTCCGAAATAACAGTATTTTCTCCGTGCGTATGCTTCTGCAATACGAGCATTTGACAAAACTCTGCACGGGAAAAAATCTGCTGACTCTTCCCATTTCCGTGGGCCATCAGGTATGGGGGGTTCTGAACATTGAGGATATGCCCTTCGAAAAATACAATCTCTATACCGAGCAGCTGCTGATCATTATCCTGAGCCTGGCCCAGACATCCTTGGAAAGCGCCCTGGAATACGAATACCTGATTCAAAAAGAAGAAATGGACAGCCTTACCGGCCTGCCTCTTTTCAGTCAGCTCTACCGCTACCTGGAGGAAAAGAACCGAGCCGCCGAAGCCGGCAGAGGAAGCTTAAGCCTGGTGGTTCTGGAAATCACCAATATGGACCGCATCGTCGGTGATAAGGGGCATCCGGCAGCCGCCGAATTATTAAAGGCTGTATTGGAGAGATTGGAACACCTGGCGGGAAATCGCGCCAAGGGTTTCCGCTACAAAAACAACAATCAGTTCGCCTTTGTCTTCACCGACCTGGACTACGACGGGCTCGGCATGTTCTGTATGGAGGCCCTGTCCTCCGTCAGCGAAGGCGGTTTTGTCGTGGCCGGGTCACCTGAGGCGGTGGAAATGATCCTGGGCTACGCCCTGGCCGGTGAATCCACCGAAGAGGTAAAGGAACTCTTTGAAGAAGCGGAACGCCTTTTAGAGATGCAGAAGGTCTGACGATGACAATTCAGGAATTCATTCAAGCCTCCGCTCAGCAGTTCCAACCCAAGACACCCCAGGCTGCCCTTCTGGCGGCTAAAGAGGGTATTTTACCGGCCCAAGCATACATATACAAAGCATCTTCGGTGAAACCTCTGTTTGAAGAACCCTTTGATTTGGAAGAGCTGCAAAGAATTCTCTCCAGGCAGGACAATGATCTGGAAACCGATATCCTGTTGATGAAGGTCCTGGGAAAACTCTCCCACCACCAGGACGCGGAAACTGCGCTGTTCGCGGCGGAAAGCATGAACGCCATCGAAAGCCGGTATAACCGCCGCATCGAGGAGGCTGCCAAAGCCGTTGAAGAAACACCGACCGCCGCCGCTCACCGGCATTGTGCCGAAGCCTTATATGATCTGGCCCTTTTGAGCAGTCAGACAGCCATACGAAAATTTTATCTGAAAGAAGCCTTTATCATGGCCAGGAAGCTTGAAGATTTAAAAGAATATACAAAAGAGGATGGTTTGTTTCTGGTATCGATTCTAAACGCCCTGGATATGCACGCCCAGTCAAAACAGGTTTTAGCGGCCTTAAAGGAGCGCTTCGGGAAAGACGATTCAGATATCTTGGAAGCGGAAGCGGCGGTAGCCTTCGCCCGGCGGGATTTCATGGGGGTGATCCTGATTTATCTGCGCTTGGGCAAGAAGAAAAAATACTTAGATTCCCGGGAACTCGCCGCCCTGGCTTACTGGACGGAACAACGATGAACAGCTCCGTCACGGTCTGCGTGGTTCTGGAAGGCTCGTACCCGTTTATAACGGGAGGGGTTTCCGCCTGGGTGCATGATCTCATTATCAACCTGCCGGATATCAGCTTTATCCTTTATACAATATCTCCGCGAAAGGATATGGAACTCCGGTACACCCTGCCGGAGAACGTAAAGGAACATTACGATGTGGTTCTTTCGGAAGCCGGAACGTCCAGGGGTTCCCGGCCGAAGATGAAAGAACTGATGCCTGTAATCCGGCGTTTCCACGAGACCCTGAAAGAGGGTGTCTTTCCGGATCTGTCCGCCATGCTGCGCCATATCCCCGAAGGGTATTACCTTTACCGGGACGCGGTGGTGGAAGATACCGGATGGGAGATGTTACGGGAAGCGAATCGAAAAAACAACCCCCTCTATCCCTTCGCCGATTATTTCTGGGCCTGGAAGTCCGCCCATGACATGATGTTCACCATTCTTGGTTCATCCATCCCCCGGGCGGATATCTACCACGCCGTTTCCACCGGCTTCGCCGGCCTGGCGGCCCTGGCCGCCCGGATACGAACCGGCCGCCCCCTGCTGCTCACCGAGCACGGTCTGTATCACAAGGAAAGGGAGATGGAGATCCGGAAATCGGACCTTATCCGGGGGTATCAGCGGGATATGTGGATCGGCATCTACAATTCCTTGAGCCGCGTCTGTTATTCCAACGCCGATTGGATAACCGCCCTGTTCGAAGAAAACCGCCGGAAACAGCTGGAACTGGGAGCCCCGGAAGACAAAACCGAGGTCATTCCCAACGGTATCGATATA
>JAFGDJ010000092.1 GCA_016932135.1 Spirochaetales bacterium
AGCCTCTCAAAAACTTTCTCCAGTTCCTTCCGTTCCTCCTGGGCTTTCAGTAGTTCCTCATGTATCTCTTCCGGTGATTCCTCATCCTCAACAGCTTCTCCCAGTTCTGTCGTCTCCGTCTCGGAAAGCCCCGCCTGCCGCTCCCCCCCGGCACGGGAGAAAATCAAGGCAACCCCGGCCAGCAGGAAGGACCCCGGCAGGAAAACCCTTAAGGCTTCGGGCCTAACATCGAGAAAAACGACTGCGGTTCCCGCTGCCAGGAGAAGAAGCAAAGCCGCGAAAGATATTTTTCTAATCATATTCTTCATCCTTATTATGTAATTCTAGAGAAGAAGGGGAGGCATTGCAAGTAAAAAAGGAAAGAAACAACAGAGAAAGAAACCGGCGATTTAATCCCGATATTCCTGAGGCACAACCTTCGCCTGAAGCTCCTGGAAAAGAGTAAAAAGGGTTTCTTTTACCTCCTCCAGTACCTTCTCCAGAGGCACGACACGCTTCTCTCCGGTACCGCGGACAGAGAACTCCACTCCCCCGGCTTCCAGGCTGCGCTTGCTTACCGTCAGACGAATCGGCAGACCGATGAGATCGGCGTCTTTGAATTTCACCCCGGGGCGTTCGTCCCGGTCGTCATACAGGACTTCCAAGGATTGTTCTAGAAGCTCCTCGTACAGCCCATCCGCCTTCTCGCATGGGAGATCGTCTTGAGTATCGTTAATCCGGATCAGGTAGACCTGGTACGGAGCAATGCTCACCGGCCATATCAGGCCGTCTTTGTCATGGTGTTCTTCCGCCACGGCAGCCATCAATCGGCCCACGCCGATACCGTAGGATCCCATAATAACCGGCTTCGTGTCTCCGTCTTTATCCTGGAAGACACAACCCATACTCTCACTGTACCGGGTACCGAGTTTGAAGATATTCCCCACCTCGACGGCTTTTGCGGCTTTCAGGGAAGCACCGCATCGAGTGCATCGATCCCCTTCCCCGGCGGCGACCAGATCGGTAACCAGGGCAGCCTGGTAATCCCGGCCATAGTTGACATTCACCAGATGATAGTCCGTCTCGTTGGCTCCGGCCACCAGGTTGGAACTCTCCGGAATAAGGTCGTCTACTACTACCAGGGCGTCCTTTATTCCCCGGGGAGAAGCGAAACCCGGAACGGCTCCCACGGCTTCGATTTCCTCTTCCCGAGCCGGACGAATTTCCTTGGCCTTGACGGCGTTGGCCAGCTTTGTCTCGTTCAATTCCATGTCGCCCCGGACAATGGCCATAACAAGCTTTTCTTCCGTTTCTTCGCTGGTTCCGGCAATCTCTGCCATAAAAAACACGGCTTTGGCGGTTTTTTCCCTGGGGATAGACAGAAAAGCGGCCAGGTCTTCGATGGTCTTACAGCCGGGGGTATGGACCTTCTCCAGGGCTTTCGGTTCTTCCCCGGGCAGGGGTTCCTTCCTGGAAACCGCCACCTGGCGGTTGGCTGTATACCCGCAGGAGGGGCAGGTAATGATGGTATCCTCACCTATCTCGGTGAGATACATAAACTCGTGGGCCAGTTTCCCCCCCATCATCCCGGTGTCGGAGGTTACGGCCTGAACGGGAATCCCGCAGCGGTGAAAGATATTGAAATATGCCTGGTAGTGGGCACGATACTGCTTATCCAAACCCTCCCAATCGGTGTCCAGGCTGTAGGAATCCTTCATGGTGAATTCCCGCACCCGGATTAGACCCGCCCGGGGCCGAGGATCATCCCGCCACTTGGTCTGCACATGGTACACCAGCAAGGGCAGTTGCTTGTAGGATTTCACGATTTTCCTGGCCAGGTCCGTCAGAGCCTCTTCATGGGTCATGGCAAGGCACATTTCATGGTCCTTGCGGTCGGTAAAACGGCTCATTTCGGCGCCGATCTGGTACCATCGGCCGGAATCTTTCCAGATATCCGACGGCAGAATCACCGGCATGGTGACCTCCTGACCGCCGATCTTCTGCATTTCCTCATGAAGGATGGCTTCGATTTTATTCATCACCCGGCGGGCCAGGGGAAGGTAACCGAAGAGTCCGGCAGCCAGTTGCTGAATGAATCCGCCGCGGATAAGAAGGCGGTGGCTTTCGACCTGGGCTTCGGAAGGAAGTTCCTTCAGAGTGTGAGAAAATAATCTGGAAACGCGCACAATGATACTCCTAGGTAGTGTTTTACAGTTGGATTCTTTCGTAAAAGGATGTCACAGAAAAAGGGGCTCTGTCAACGGTGGCAAAGATTTATAAATTATCAGACAACCAATCCGCGATTTCTGCAACCAGGGATTTCTCCGCTTCATCGGCCGTAGGTATGGCGGCCACTGCCGCGACCAGGTCATCCTTCAGGTATCTTACCCCCGGCAAGACCCCTTGAAGACCTTCTATCACATCCGGATAGAGACAGTCGGAATACACCCGGGCTTGCCGGATGATGCCCCGGCGGACATCCAGGTGCAGGTTCACTCCGCCCCAGGAAAAACGGGTTTCCAGGTGATGGGAGAATTCCGGCGTTTTACCGAATCTCCAATCCCAGTCCGCCATGTGGCGATAATAATCCGCCAGGTGAGGGATATCCTTCAGGGTTTCATAGTTCAGTTCTTCCACCGGGCAGCGGTCCTGATAGGTGTTAAAGAACTCCTCGATGACGGCTTGAGACAGGACCTCTCCGGTAAGGCCGGAATAAAACTCGGACAGATTGGCCACCCGGGAACGAACCGAGGAAATACCCTTGGCAACAAGCTTCCCGGCGTCGGGATTGAGGTAATGAGCCAGCCGCCCCAGGTCGGTGCTGATCAGCAGGGTGCCGTGGTGGAAGGCCCGGTCAGCGGTAAGCTTGAATGCGCTTCCGGAGACCTTACGGCCGTCTACCAGGATATCGTTCCTGCCGCTCATTGCCGCGTCAATGCCGAAACGTCTCAAGGCACGGATAATAATCTCGAAATTTCGTTCAATGCTGTAATTGTTCCGCCCCGACAGGAAGGTGAAGCAGGTGTTCCCCAGATCCTGGAAAACCGCTCCTCCCCCGGACTGCCGACGGGCCAGACGAACACCGTCGGTTTCCATTTTATCCACCCGGCATTCCGCCCAGGGGTTCTGGAACCGGCCGATGACCACCGTGTCGCTGTTTCGCCAGAGAAACAGGACCTGGTGGTCCGGATCCATGTCCCGAAAGATCCAGTCTTCCGTAGCCAGGTTGAACCAGGGATCATCCACCCCAGTGATAAAGACCCGAAGACTACTCATAAGCTTACCTTATAAGGGAATGAAGTTCTTCCAGACGATTATCGAATTCTTTCCCCGAAAAACAGTATTTCAGTTCCAGGTATTCCTTTCGAAAAGCCGCCACATCCTTGGCAACCTCGGTTCCATCCGTAATCACCGCCTTCATGAAAGCGGCAACCCGTTCAAATTCCTTTGGCCCGAAACCGAAGCGGGTCATTTCGCTCACTCCCAGCCGCAAGGAACCCGAAGCGGTAAAACCTTCTTCATCCGGAGCGGCCTGGTAGTTACAGATGATATTGTTATTCTCCAATCGCCTGGCCAGTTCGACACTCGTCGCGTATCCCACGTTCAACACCACCTGATGGGTTTCAGTATAGGATATCTCCGGATCGCCGGCCACGTCCAGGCCTTCATCGGCCAAAGCCCTGGCAAAGGCCTTGGCATTGGTCACCACCGCCTTCTGATACTCTTCCTTGAAATGGTTCATTTCATAACAGGACACCAGAAGCCCCAGGAGTGTCCCCAGATGATGATTGCTCACGCTGCCGGGAAAGGCCCGGCGCTCCACCGCTTCCCACAGAGGATACCGGGGATCCTCTTCCTGCCAGGCGCCGGCGATGACGCCCCGCTGGGTGCCGAAGAAGGTCTTATGGGTGGATCCCGTTACTACGTGGGCCCCTTCCTCAAAGGGTTTCTGAAAATACGGTCCGGTGAGGCCCAGCACATGGGCCATATCGTACATGATCACCGTATTCAGACCCAGGGAGTCCACGGCTTCCCTCAATTCCTTCACCGGTTCCCGATGCAGAATCATGCTCTTTCCCAGGATAATCAGTTCAGGTCTCACCTCTTCCAGCAGGGTGAGGGTTTTTTCCACATCCATCTTATAGGGATTGTCCCTGAGGACGGGGAAATTCACCACCGCCGGTTTTTCCGTCCGCGGGTCCCGGGCGACGAAATCCCTTAAGGCTCCCATGGGCTGGGCACTCAGGTGCCCCCCCCGGATGATATGGTTGTTCATCACCGAACATAAGCGCCGCGGTTCCTTTCTCCGGTCGGCCCGGTTGATGTAATCCAC
>JAFGDJ010000093.1 GCA_016932135.1 Spirochaetales bacterium
CCGGGAGCGGTTTACCGGTATAGCCCAAGACCTGGCCTGCGGGATCGATATCGGCTCACTGCTGGACGAGGTGGAAGACACTTTGGCCAAGGGCGGCAGCCGGGATTACGCCGGTTCCCGGGGGGAATACTTAAGCGCCCGGATAATAACGGATTATCTGGGAGCTGCCTTTGTGGAAGCCGGCGACGGCATCCTTTTTACCGAGGACGGCGGCGTCGACCCGGAAACCTACCACCGTTTTCACGCCCTCCTCCTGGGGGAAGGACTCTTTGTGATTCCCGGTTTCTACGGCACCGGAGCCGACGGAAAGGTGAAGATCTTTTCCCGGGGCGGGTCGGACATCACCGGAGCCCTGGTGGCCCGGGCCTCCGGGTCTCACGTCTATGAGAACTGGACCGACGTCTCGGGTCTGCTGATGGCGGACCCGCGGATTATCGACCATCCGGCCCCGGTGCCCGAGGTGACCTACCGGGAGATCCGGGAACTGGCCGCCATGGGGGCCAACGTCTTTCACGAGGAAGCCATGATTCCGGTGAGAGACGCCGGCATTCCGATCAACATCAAAAACACCAACGACCCGGACCATCCGGGAACCCGTATCGTCAACGAACACACCGTTCCGGTGAGTATCGCCGGAGTCTCCGGCATCCGGGGGGTTTCCCTGGTCCGGGTCGGCAAGACCCTCATGAACCGGGAACCGACCTTCGTGGGATCGGTAAAAAAAGCCCTGGATAAATCGGGAATTTCCGTGCTGAGGACCTTCACCGGGGTGGATACCGCGACCCTGTTATGCGCCGGGGGGAACCCCACGGTGGAAGACCTGAACAGAACCACCGATGCCGATACGGTTTCAGTTCACTTAAGAATCGCCCTGGTGACCCTGGTCGGGGAAGGCTTAAACCTTTCCGGAGTTTGCGCTCTGCTTAAAGGCTTGTCCGACGCCGCGATAGCCGTGGAGCTGGCGGATTACGCCTCCAGCGGCATCAGCGTTACCGTCGCCGTGAAGGAAGAGGCTTTTAAAAAGACCCTGGAAACAGTTTATTCCGCCTCGGCGCCTTGAGGTTCTTCTTCGACGGCGGACTCCTGTGGTCCCTGGGGGGACGCTTCTTCAAGAATGGTGCCCTGATCGATGAAGCGGATCTGCCGTACCTTGGGGAAGATCTTAATAATGATATCCTCTTGCTGCCCCGGTTCCAGGACCAGGTCGAATTCTCCCTTGGCCAGAAAATGACCTTCCGGCAGGGCTCCCTCGGGGACTGTGAGTTTCCACTCCCCGGGAACCAGGGGAGGAAAGCTGAAATTCCCGTCGTCCCCCGAAAGGGCTCTGCGTATGCCGGCAGGGCCCGCGGCCGTCAGAAGAACCCCGGGCATTCCGGTGGGGTCGATGTAGGCGGCTCCCTGGTCACCCCCGAGCCATCGGTAGTTCCGGTCGAAACGGAACAGGACGATCCGACCGGTTATGCCCGCCGCCCGGGTGATACGGATATCCTTTTCCGTGGTGGTATCGGAGACGGTAACCTCCAGGGGCATTTTTTCCATGGCTATATAATCCGCCGGCAGAGAGGCAGGATCCACATACAAGCGGTGAAGCCCCGGAGGAAGACTGTGAAAGGAATACCGGCCGAAGGGGTCGGTGGCGGCCACTGCGTCCCCTAACCGCAGTACGATATCCTGGGCCGGCTTTCCTGATACCGCGTCCAGGATCTTTCCTTCTATCCTGCCGATATTCCTCTTCACCGAAACCGGAATAGGAAAGGGTGTGGAAAAAGTGATGGTCACCTTCAGGTCTTCGGGATTCCCCGTGCTGCGATGGGGGCCGTACTCCGCCGTTAAGGCCATCTCCGCCTGATTGGGGAAGGCGACATCCAGGGTTACCGAAAGATTGTCCGAGCCGAGGTAATACGACCGATTCGAATTGACGGTTCTGTACCGGGCCGACAATCCCAGGCGGCCGTTGAGCTCCCGTTCCCACGCCAGGGTGACATCGGAATAGGGGGCTTTGGTATCCTGGTAATCCCGAAAGCAGTAAACCAGGGAAGCCCCCAGGTTACCGAGGACGACTGAAGCTACATCCAGCCGGGCGTTTATGCGCTCCGAAAAGCTCCGGGGAAGTGAATCCGCGTTGAGGGCGTTCCCGAATTCATAGGACAGCTTGAATTCCGCCGACGGGGTATCCCGCACCAGGGCGAACCGATAGGTTTCCCTTTCCAGCCGTTCCACCGGGTCGCTGCCGCGATCTTCATTCAGAGTCTTTACAATATCGGCGGAGAAAAGGGTGTGATCGAAACCGGCCCAGGAAAACCCGAACTGGGTCGATCTGAGGGAATCCGGCAGTTCCCGGGCCAGGTTATTGTCCTTCCTTCCCAGAAGAGCCCGCAGCCGAATCGGCCCTGGGGGAACGTAATTCACCGAAGCGATCAGTTGTTCCACATCTTCCAGGGAGCCCCGGTATCCGGGCCCGGCTCGCAGATACCTCAGATTGTAGGAAAGCGGATCGGAGGAGCCCCCCAGATTGGCGTACCAGGCGTCGTCCGCCAGGAGGGAAGTATTGGAAGAGGCATATTCCCACTCAAAGCGGTTTCCCGAAGGCAGAAGAAAATGGCCTTCCAGACTCCCCGAGGTCCACCTCCCATTATCCGCCGCCTCCAGGAGGTTGAAGGCTGCGACGCCCCGATCACCGAAACGGTAGCTCGCCTTCCCTCCGAACCGGCTCTCGTTCTGCATCTCCAGAAGGTTGTCCAGGGCAAAAGCGGAAAACGACAGGTTCCCGAAGTCGGTAGAAACAGAAGCCCCGGTGCCCTGTTTCGATGCCTCGGTTAAAGGTGAAAGAGAAAAGAATTGTTTCCCCAAAGCCGCCGTATAGTCCGGCGCGGTGACCTTTACCAGGTATTCATCTCTGTC
>JAFGDJ010000009.1 GCA_016932135.1 Spirochaetales bacterium
AAAGGTCCTTTGTGATGTAATTCCTCAGTATGTCCTTGCATGAGAAAGACTTGCCACCGCTTCAGGTCCATAGTGGGGGACAGTAGGTTCTGGTCACCACCCAGGAAGGCGTGCCGATCTTGGCGGCGGAAAAAGTGACAGGGATGTCGAAACTTCAGTAGCGTCCTGGGTGTGGAAGCGGGGAAGGCTTCCTATCTCTCGGGCCCCAGGAAATGCAGCTCCGCCACACCTCCAACCACCGTCCCTATGGAACGGCCTGAGGAAAAGAGGGGTGTGTAGAACAGCTTGATGCCGGGCATCCATGTTCCGGAAGCTCCGGCGAGCACCAGGCCGACGGAACCGCTGAAAAAGGGTCCGGCGGCAAAGAAGGATTCACCCGGGTCTTCCATGGAAGAGGTGTAATCGGGGCCGTAGTGGAGGCTTACGCCCAGCCCGCCGCCGATGAGGGTTTCGAGGCTGCCGGGCCCGGTGAGGGTATACTCCCAGGTTACCTGCGGCTCGAACTGCAGCATCTTGAAAGCCGCTGCAAAGAGGATGGGCCGCATTACCGGCAGGTTTACCGTCAGACTGCTCATCGGACCGGCGGGAATGCGTATATCCAGATAGATTTCCCCGATCGGCCCGCCCTTTACCCCCGGAGGGGAGCCGACACACATTCTCAGGTCGTCGTAACGTCCGCCGAAGGCGGCATGGACACCTAGGGAAAGGGAGTCGCCGTTATCGGCGTACATAGACAGCAGTACGCATGAGGCAATTACAAGGATCAGGATAAGTTTTTTCATCATGAACATAAGTATGGGTTTTTTCCCCTGGGTTTTCAAGGGGAAAGGCACAGCCCGGGGTGACCTTCGGCAACCACGGTTCAAGATCGAGTCTGTTGTTTACCGCCATCGGCTGATTGCTCCGGCCGGGCGGAGAAGGATCGCTTGTCGGACCTGAAGGTGGGAATACAGACCAGATGAATGGTTACGCCGATTCCTACGGCTAAAAGCAGCAGCCGTACCCACCAGAGCCGGGCGGGAACGGCGAAGAACGCCGAGGCGGACAGGGTTGTCCAGAGCAGCGCGACCGTCCAGATCTTGAAAGCCCGGGGAAGCCCTTCCCCCGCCCGGTAGCGCCGGAGGTGTTCGCCGAAGATACGATTATTCAGAAGCCGGCGGTATAACCGGGCGGAACTGCGGAGATAACACGCCGCCGCCAGGAGAAGAAAGGGCGTGGTGGGGAGCACGGGAAGCAAGGCCCCCAGAACCCCTAAAGCCACGAAGACCGTTCCCGCCAGAGTCAGAAGAACACGGCGGAGGGTGCCGGGGCCACCGGAAACTCCGCCGATCTCGTGAACCTGTTTCTTTTCTGTCGCCGATAGTTGTTCCGTCTTCAAGACGGTACTCATTCTACGGAATCCCCGATTCTCGTGCCTCCCTAGGCTCCCGGTACTTCGCTTAAGGGAATGCCCAGGGCTTTGGCCACCCCTTCCCCGTAAGCCCGGTCGGCTTTCAGGCAATTGCCGATATGCCGCACCTTGATTTCTTTGGGAGCGTCCCCCATGGCCCGGGCGGTGTTGCCGAAGAGGGCTTCTTTCTGTTCCCGGTTCATCATCCGGAAGAGATTGCCCGGCTGGCTGTAGTAATCGTCGTCGTCCGCCCGGTGATTCCAGTGGTCCGCGGCGCCCTTCAGGTCCAGGGGCGGCTCGGCCGCGTCGCCCTGTTCCTGCCACTCGCCGTAGCTGTTGGGTTCGTATCCCAGGATGCTGCCGTAATTGCCGTCGACCCGCATCTGACCGTCCCGGTGAAAGGCGTGATAGGGGCAGCGGGGAGCATTCACGGGAATCTGATGGTGGTTTACCCCCAGGCGGTAACGCTGGGCGTCCCCGTAGGAAAAGAGCCTGCCCTGGAGCATCTTGTCGGGAGAAAACCCCAGGCCGGGGACGATGTTGGCCGGGTTGAAGGCCGCCTGCTCCACGTCGGCGAAATAGTTTTCCGGGTTCCCGTTCAGTTCCAGTACCCCCACTTCCTGGAGGGGATAGTCCCCGTGGGGCCAGACCTTGGTCAGGTCGAAGGGGTTGAAGGGGAAGTTCTCCGCTTCCTTTTCCGGAACCACCTGGAGGTACATAGTCCACCGGGGATACTCCTTCCGTTCGATGGCGTCGTACAGGTCCCGCTGGTGGCTCTCCCGGCACTTACCGATCGCCGCCTCGGCTTCCGCGTCGGTAAGGCATTTGATCCCCTGCTGGGTTTTCAGGTGATACTTCACCCAGAATCGTTCACCCTTGGCGTTGATCATGCTGTAGGTATGGCTGCCGTAGCCGTTCATGTGCCGGTAGGAAAGGGGAATGCCCCGCTCGCTCATGGTGATGGTGACCTGGTGCAGGGCTTCGGGCAGATTTGTCCAGAAGTCCCAGTTGTTCTTGGCGCTCCGGAGGTTGGTCCGGGGATCCCGCTTGACGGCGTGGTTCAGGTCGGGAAACTTGAGGGGGTCCCTCAGGAAAAAGACCGGGGTGTTGTTGCCCACCAGGTCCCAGTTCCCCTCTTCGGTGTAGAACTTGATGGCGAAGCCCCGGATGTCCCGCTCAGCGTCGGCGGCTCCCCGTTCTCCCGCCACGGTGGAAAACCGCACAAAAACCTCGGTTTTCTTACCTGTTTCCGAAAACAGCTTTGCCTTGGTATACCGGGTGATGTCGTGGGTGACGGTAAACTCACCGAAGGCTCCCGATCCCTTGGCGTGCATCCTTCGTTCCGGGATGACCTCCCGGTCGAAATGGGCCAGTTTTTCCAGGTACCACACATCCTGTAAGAGGGCCGGGCCCCTGGGGCCGGCTGTCATGATGTTCTGATTGTCCGCCACCGGCGCTCCGGCGGCCGTAGTAAGTTTTTTCTTTGCCATATCCTTCTCCTCTCTCTTTTCGCCCTGCCGGCGATAATCATTACCGCGGTTTCACTGTTTCCGCGGCACGCATACAGTCATTGCATATTCCCCGGACCACCACGTTATTATCTATGACTTTTCCGAACCCTTCGGCGGCTTCAGGCAGATCCAGGTTATCCAACTCCGAACTTTCGAAATCCCGGGCCAGGCCGCAGCGGACGCACAGGAAGTGGTGGTGGGGCTTGAGATTCGGATCGAACCGGGTGCTGGTGAACCGGTCCCCCAGGGTGCCGATGAGACCCAGGTCCATCAGCAGGTGCAGGGTTCGATAGACCGTATCAAGGGATACCGTGGGAAGGCGGGTCTTCACCGACCGATAGACGGCCTCCGCGTCGGGGTGATCGATCCTGGAAGCGATTTCCCTGAAGATCTCCAGACGCTGATGGGTGAGCTTTATACCCCGGTCCCGGAGGGCTTTCTGAAAGAGTCCAAGACGCTTTTCCAGTTCGTCCTCGTGGATAATCATAAGTCCTTCCTAAATAAGAATAGTTCTTATTATTGAATCTTACACCCGGATTAGCCTTTTGTCAAGGAAAATGAAAAGACTGAAGGAACATTGCCTTTTCCCGTGCCTCGTAATATCATCTACACTAGCGCCTTTAAAATGAAGGAGGTGCCGGTGATGAAAATTACCGATGTGTTGTGGTCCGACTCCATCGTCCTGAATTTCCAAGCTGAAAACCGTGATACCGCTGTTCAACACCTGGTCAACCTCTTGTCCCGGGTTCGCAGCCTGAATACGAAAACCGCCCTGATGGATGACATCGAGCCGGAGAACTCTTTCAGCCCTCCGATCATTCACGTGGTCAGTTATTCGGAGGGCTTCCGTCTGGCCGACCCGGAGATTGTTGAAGAAAGTATCCGCATCACCCGGCACGCCCTGGCGGAATACCGGCGGCTGAAGAAAAAAGGATGGATCGACGATATGGACCGGCACGAAGAGGTCCGCAGGCGCACCGAAGGTCTAATCACCGAGGCTCATCTGGTTCTGGATCGGATAAACAGGGAGGTTCCGCAGCCCCTGACCGCCGAGGGGCTTTATCGCGTTTTCGCTTCGGGGTTCCTGCCGGTTCCCTATCTCTGGGAGTGCCGGGAGGAATTCCCCGCCGCGGTGGCCCGGCATACCCGGGTCGTCCGGGGAGCCGTGGTACGGGTGGATAAGCGGGGCAAGGCCAATTCGCCTTATTGATTTTTTGCCGGCCTTTCACGATACTGGCGGTCTATGCAGAACCTGGAACAAACCCTCGCTCAAACCACCGGTTTTACCGAGTCGCAGATCACCGCGGTTTTAAACCTCTTTTCCGAAGGAGCCACGGTTCCTTTTATCGCCCGGTACCGGAAGGAGGCCACCGGCGGGATGTCGGAAACGGATATTATTACCCTCCGGGATACGGCGGATAAAATTACAGCCCTGGAAAAAAGGCGGGAAGCCGTCTTGAAGTCCTTACAGGACCAGGAAAAACTCACCCCGGCGTTGGAAAAATCGGTCCGGGCCGCCGAAAGCCTGGCGGTTCTGGAAGACCTGTATCTGCCCTATCGGCCGAAGCGGAAAACCCGGGGATCCGTCGCCCGGGAACGGGGGCTCCAGGGGCTGGCCGAGCTGCTGCGGTTGGCGGAAAGCCGCCTTCAACCGGAGACCGAGGCCGGAAGATTTCTGAACCCGGAAAAGGGAGTGCATACCCCGGAAGATGCCCTTGCCGGGGCCAGGGATATCCTGGCAGAGGAAATAAACGAGAGCACCCCGGTACGGTCGGCCGTGCGGGACCTGTTCTTTCGCCGGGGGGTGCTTTCCTCAAAGGTCATAAAGGCGAAGGCTGAAGAGGGGAAAACCTACCGGGATTATTTTGCTTACTCACAGCCGGCGGAGAAGGCACCTTCCCACCGGGTCCTGGCGGTATTACGGGGGCAGAAAGAAGGTTTTCTGACGGTCCACGCTCAGCCGGAAGAGGAGGAAGCCTTGAGGCTTCTTACCAGGCTTGTGTTCCCCCCCGGCGGGGGAGGAGCCGCCGGAGAGCAGCTTCGCCTGAGCATCGCAGACGGATATAAGCGCCTTCTCGCCCCATCCCTGGAACATGAGCTTCTGACCTCCCTGAAGGAACGGGCGGATGAGGATGCCCTGACAGTTTTCGCTTCCAACCTCCGGGAGATTCTACTGGCAGCCCCCCTGGGTGAAAAGAGCGTACTGGCGGTGGATCCGGGACAGCGGACGGGATGCAAAATCACCTGCCTGGACGCCCAGGGGAAGCTGGTGGAAAAGGGGATTATTTATCTGTTCCAGGGGGAAAAAGCGCGAAAGGAGGCTGCGGAGATCCTTACGTCCCTGGTGGAAAAACATGCGATCCAGGCTCTTGCCGTGGGAAACGGCACCGGCGGCCGGGAAACCATGGATTTTCTCCGGGCGATCGATCTGCCGGGGAATCCCATCATAACGCTGGTCAACGAAAGCGGCGCTTCGGTTTATTCGGCCTCTGAGACCGCCCGGCGGGAGTTCCCCGATCTCGATCTGACCTACCGGGGTGCTGTTTCCATCGGCCGGCGCCTCCAGGACCCCCTGGCGGAACTGGTGAAGATCGATCCCAAATCCATCGGTGTAGGCCAGTATCAGCACGACGTGGATCAGAAGAAACTCAAGGCTGCCCTGGACGATGTGGTCATTTCGTGCGTCAACGCGGTGGGGGTGGACGTCAATCAGGCAAGTGTGGAGCTGCTTCGGTATGTGTCGGGTTTGACGGAGAAGCTTGCTCATCAGATCGTCGCTCGGCGGGAGGAGCGGGGCAGGTACGCCCGCCGGGAGGTCCTGAAAGACCTTCCCGGCCTGGGAGAAAAGACCTTCGAACAGGCGGCGGGTTTTTTGAGAATCCGGGGGGGTGACAATCCCCTGGACGAAAGCGCCGTTCATCCGGAGCGGTACGAGCTGGTGGAGTGTATGGCCCGGGATGCCGGCACCACCACCGTCGAATTGATGAAACAGCCTCAGCTGGTGGATAAGCTGGACCCCCGGCGTTACGTCTCCCATGAGGTGGGACTACCGACTATTCGGGACATCCTGGCGGAGTTGAAGAAACCGGGGCGGGACCCCAGGACCGATTTCCAGGTGTTTCATTACACCGAGGGGATCGACGAAATCGGAAAGCTCAAAGCAGGCATGAGGCTTCCGGGGGTCGTAACCAATGTCACCGCCTTCGGGGCTTTTGTCGACCTGGGGGTACACCAGGATGGCCTGGTTCATATCAGCAAGATGTCCAAGAGTTTTGTCCGGGACCCGTCGACCATCGCCCGGCCGGGGATGAAGGTCCAGGTCACCGTGCTGGAAGTGGACCAGGACAGGAAGCGGATCAGCCTGTCCATGGTGGAGGATGCAGAACCCGGCCGGGAGTGAGGGTTCCCGCGGGCCCGGAGGACCGGTTTAGCGACCGGGTTACAGACGGCTCAGACAGATCTTCCGGCAGTCGTCTTCCGTTAGGAAAACCGGTGTTTTCCGTAAGTTTGTGCCGGAAGAGGCCTCAAGGCAGTCCGCTTCGGTTATACCGTACTCTCCTAAGGGGGGAATATCGTAGGCTTTCGTCCAGCGGTACAATTGGTCTACCAACTGCCGACAGTTTTTCTCCCGGTTCCCCAGGTCATCTCCCGCCAGAAGCACTCCGGCCGAGGCGTATTTGTCCAGGGCAGTCCTGTTTTTTTCTGGCTCGTCAAAGAGCCTTTCCACAATAATTTCCGTGGCCTTGGCTACCAGAGTGCCGCAGGCTACACCGTGGGGAACGGGAAAGCGGCCGCCGAAGAACCCCGCCAGTCCGTGAACCACCCCCAGGTCGGCGTTGGCTAAAACAATCCCCGACAGGAAGGCGGCGTAGGCCATGCCTGTCCGGGCTTCCAGATCCTCGGTTCCCTGTTCCACCGCCCGGGCAAAGGTTTTTCCCGCTTCCCCGAAGCCGCTGGCCGCCAGGGCGTCGGTAAACGGTGAGGCGGCGGTGGAAACATACCCTTCCAGTAACTGGGTTATGGCGTCCAGCCCCGAGGCGGCGGTAATGCCTTTCGGGCAGGAGAGGATAAGTTCCGGGTCCACCACCACCAGGTCGGGTACGTAGTTATCGTGCCGCAGGGATTTTTTGAAGCCCCCGGCTCCGACCCGGCTGATCACGGCGTTCTTTGTCGCCTCGGACCCGGTACCCGAGGTGGTGGGTAGGGCGATAAAAAAGACCTTGTCCCCCGGGGGCGTCTTGGTCCCCACGCCCTCGAGATAATGAGCCACCGAATCCTTTACCGGGAGCATGGCGGAAACGGCCTTGCCCGTGTCAATCACGCTTCCTCCGCCCAGGGCTAACACGCCCTGAGGGTCGAAATCTCCTGCCTCGCGGACCAGGGCGTCAACAGTCTCCGGTGAGGGTTCTCCGCAGACCTGGACGATCCTGGTTTCAATTCCCCGGTCCTTCAGGCCTTGAAAAAAGCGATACCGGTTTTCCGCTTCCTCAAAGGACCTTTTCCCGGTGACGCACAGAAGCCGCCCCAGGTTTTGTCGTTCCAGCAGCTCCGGCAGCAGGGTCCTTTTGCCGGGTCCGAAGTGGACCCGGGGTATCCGGGCGAGGGAAAAATCAGGCATGGGCCTTCTTTCCCGTCATTTCCAGGACCTTTATTTTATACACCCGAGTTCTTTTCATACTTGCTTCCGAAAAGCTTAAGGAAACCTCTTGATCGTAATGCCGCAGGATAATCTCCAGGGCCCTTTTCTTCTCTTCCGGATCCTCGAGCAGTTCCGCGGTTCCCCGGGCGATAATGCTTCGATAGCCGAACCCGTAGGAACAGGGATTGCCGTTTTTATCGGGCTCGAGACCTTCCGGGATGTCGATTTCCAGGCAGACTCGGGGATTTTTCTGAAGCAGAGCGACTTTTTTTCCTTCAGCGGCTCCGTGAATATAGAAATTACCTTCATCGTAGCCGAAATTTAACGGTACCACATAGGGTTCCAGGCCGTCGGTCACAGCAAGACGGCAAACTGTGGCCTCGGTTATTAGGGCTTCCAGTTCCTTTCGATCGGTTATCTCCTGTTCTTTCCTTTGCATATCTATCCTCCTGGGGTGTTCTGTAGTATACACCCCTCCTCCCGGGTCGGCGCAAGAGGGACTGTTGCCCCGATACGGAATTTCGTCTTACAATAGCGGGAGAGGTGAAGGAATCATGGGTATAAAAATTGCCGCTTTACAGATGTCCATCCGGGACGGCGACAGAGACGGTAACCTGGAAGAAGCCGAAAGGCTTATCGATCAGGCAGCGAAGGAAGGGGCCGAGGTGCTCTGCCTTCCGGAAATGTGGCCCACGGGGTTCGATTATGCCAGTCTGCTGGCTAAAGCGGAGCCGGTGCCCGGACCCATAACGGTGTTCCTGTCGGAAAAGGCTGCGGAAAAGGGGGTTGTTATCCTGGGGGGCAGCATCCCCGAGCGGGATGAAGACCGGGTGTACAACACTGCCGTGGTATTCGGGAAGAACGGCGGGCTTCTGACCTCCTATCGTAAGATGCATCTTTTTACCCTGATGAACGAGCAGAAGTACCTGGCCGGAGGGGATGTGCCGGCTACCTTTCCCTTGGGAGACGCCACCGCCGCGGTGGTGATCTGTTATGATTTACGATTTCCCGAACTCTTCCGGGCTCTGATAACCCGGGGGGTAAAGATTATCTTTCACCCCGCCGAGTTTCCCCATCCCCGGCTTCACCACTGGCGCACCCTTATCCAGGCCAGGGCTATAGAGAACCAGGTGTTTATGGTCAGCACCAACCGTTCAGGCCCGGGTACCGGGGGAAATGTCTTTTTCGGTCACAGCATGATCGTGGACCCCTGGGGTGAAATAGTCGCTGAAGGTGGTGAAGCGCCGGAGATCGTCACAGCGGAAATAGACCTCACCCTGGTTGACCGGGTACGGAGTTCCCTCACTTCCCTGGAAGATATCCGCCGTGACATCTTCTCCCTGGATCCGCGGAATTGAAACCGAGGCCGTTATTTCAAGGCTGTGTTGAAAGGGTTATTCCTGTTCCAGCAGGTAAAGCAGTAAAAAAGTCTCTATGGTTCGATGGGGTCCGGGGCTTTCCGTCAGCCTTCGTTGTTCTGCGTTTATTTTCCGCTGCTCGAAAAAACGGTACATTTCCCGGGGGTCCGCCGAGTGCAGGTCCGGGTAAAAATGTTTTTTCCCCAGGACCGATTCTACTTTTTTGCGGTTCAGCAGCTGGAGATTCTGGTTCTGCATGTAGAGCCGCAGTTGACGAATCTCTTCAAAGGTCAGGTTGAAGAGAAATTCCTCCAGGGCTTCGAAGATATCCTTCCGGGATTCCTTTTCCTTGAGAAAGAGAAACCACACCGAATCGATTTCCCTGGCCATCTGGTGGAGTTCCGTCAGCCCCATCAGACTGCCGTAGACGGGGCTCAATTTTTTACGGGCAAACCACAGCGAGGTCAGCAGGGGTGCGTATTCCGTAATATCCCTGTCCAAACGGTATTCCCAGATATTGATAAGCAGCATGGCGGCTTTTTCTCTTATGGCCTTGGATATTTCCTCCGCGGAGACGATGGAAAGAAAGACTTCTTCGCTCATCAAGGTAAAGATGCATTTTGTTATCTCGCGGTGTAGCGCCGGCACCAGGCGTTTCAGTCGGATGGAAGAAAAAGAGAGGTACTTCAGCAGATAGAGAAAATTGATCTTGGCGGATATGAAGCTCCGTCCCAGCACGGCCTTGGTGGGGATATACAGGGCGTGATCCGACAGATCGAGGGACAGGACCGAGTCGATGAGGGTTTCGATGGTCCGGGTGTTTTTTCCCAGGGTTTCGGTGCCCAGCATGGAGGGGTATCGGTTGATGGTTTTTGACAGACCGGTAAGAAGATCCACATTGTCCATGATGGTTTTGGTGTTTTCGGGTCTTCTCTTCTTAAAGACATTCAAGAAGGTGTCGATGATCTCCTGTTCCCGTTCGTTGAAAGCCTTCAATGCCGTCACCCTCGCCTCCGCTTTAGACAGGCTCATACACTATCATGTT
>JAFGDJ010000010.1 GCA_016932135.1 Spirochaetales bacterium
CCGACCCCGGGGATCTCAGCAACGCGCTCTTTGTGGAATGTGAAAAGGGTCCAAACAGCATTGACTACTGGGGGGATTATCTGTATCTGGGGGAGGGCGATGCCGGAGTCCAGGTATTCGATATCGCGGACCCTGAGCAGCCTGTTTCCCTGGGACTCATCCCCGTGAATCGCAGTGCCCGGATGGTTGCGGCATTCAAAGACAGGTTGTTTATCGCTGATTACGCCTACGGCCTTTTAGCCTATGATATTCGGGACCCGGAAAATCCTGTCTTTATCAATGATTTTTACGATATCTCGTCTTCCGAAAGGCAGGTGTACAGTATCGATGTTTCCGAAGACCATGTGTATGCCTGTATGGAGGATTATATCCATATTCTTTCCACGGACACCATCGGTCAATGGGAAAGCGCGGAAACAGGGGCCTCCGATTTCGGTTCCGCCGTTGGATGGATCGATTTCCCTTCCTACTGCACTAATATCCGTGCGGAGGGGGACTTCCTCTACGCGAACACCTTCGCTACCAGCCTGGAAATCTACTCTATCCAGAATCCGGAACATCCGGCGAAACTGTACGACAGCGGTCCCGGTTTTTTTACTGCAAATCATCAAAGCCTTGAAATTCAGGGGAACCGATTGTTTTGCAATAATTACAGCACCCTGTATTCCGTCAGGATTATGGAGGAATAACCGCTCCGGTTTTTACGATTCTTTCTTTGCCGCGACATACAGATTCGGCGGCTCATCGAAAAGGTTCTTCGTTTCCAGGATCGTAAACCCCGCTTTTTGGATGATGCCTGTCAATTCTTCCATGGTGAAGTCTTTCATGTACGGCAGGAAACCGAAGTTCATCAAGAGCCGCGTAAGGCCTCTCTTTACACTCCTTTTACCGCCCAGGCAGTCGGTCACCGATAGAAACAGACCGCCGTCGGGCAGCATGTCATAAAATCGCCGCAGCAGGGTTTTTACGTCTTTTACGAAGTAAAGAACATTGAAGGCGGTGATAGTATCATATGAGCCGGAGCGTATCCGTTCATCCGACAGGCCGGCCGTCAGGTAATCGATGTTGGTAATCTTCAGCTCTTCCGCTTTCCCCGCGGCGTTCCGGATCATTTGGTCGGATATATCGATGGCCGTAATGCCTTGCACGTCCGAAGCGATTTGGTTGGTGATGATGCCGGTGCCGCAGCCGTAGTCCAGGAGTCTTGATTCTTTTTTCAGATACCTTCGTGTCAGGCTTACGGTGTCTCTATAGGCATCAGCATAGGTCTTCTGAACGCTGGCGTCATACCGGTCGGCCAGTTTGTTCCAGAAATTTTTTTCGTTCATATACTTATTTCCCCTTTCTTTTCAGCTTACCAAGTCCGTAGCGGGTTGGCAATACGATGAAATAAAAATACAGAAAAGTTCAAAAAAGCACATAATTATGCTTTGACAATGATCGATTATGATGTTTTAATATCCTAGATCTAGGAGGTGCTTATGGCTTATCAGGACGCGTATAAAGACTGTGTATGGATTCCCTTTGAAACCCTGGAAAACTTTATGACCGATACGTTAAAAGGAGCCGGGGTTCCGGAGGATGACGCCAGAATAGTGGCGGAGGTTCTTATCGAATCGGACAAGCGGGGAATCGATTCCCACGGTATCGGCCGCCTCAAGCCGATCTATATCGACCGCCTGGAAGCAGGCATCATGAACCCCGCCACGACGATCGATATTCTGAAAGATGAGAAGGCCGTGGCTGTGCTGGACGGAAACAACGGTTTGGGCCATGTGGTTTCCAAAAAAGCCATGGCCATGGCCATCGAAAAGGCCGGGGAATACGGTATCGGGATGACCGCGGTTCGCAATTCCACCCATTACGGCATCGCCGGATACTATGCCCTTATGGCTATTAAAGCCGGGATGATCGGGATGACCGGGACCAATGCCCGGCCCTCCATCGCCCCCACCTTCGGGGTGGAGAACATGTTGGGAACCAATCCTCTGACCATCGGTGTTCCCACGGACGAGGAATTCTCCTTTGTCATCGACTGCGCCACCAGTGTCACCCAACGGGGCAAAATCGAGGCCTACAACCGGGCAGGGAAAGAGCTTCCTCCGGGCTGGGTTATCGGCCGGAACGGGAAAACCCGCACCGATACGGCCCAGGTTTTGGTCGATCTCACCAAGGGCAACGCGGCTTTAACTCCCGTAGGCGGTATCGGTGAAGAGGGCGCCGGTTACAAGGGCTACGGTTGGGCCACGGCGGTGGAACTGCTTTCGGCGGTGCTTCAGGACGGCTCGTTTCTAAAGGCGTTGAACGGTTTCGACGATGAGGGGAACAAGATTCCTTATCCCTTGGGGCATTTTTTCATCGCCATCAATCCGGCCATGTTCATGGGTGAGGCGGTGTGCCGGTCCGTGGCGGGATCCATCTGCCGGGCTTTGCGAAATTCCGCGGTAGCTCCCGGCGAAGAGCGGATCTATACGGCCGGTGAAAAGGAATATCTCGCCTGGCAGTACAGGAAGAACCATGGGTGTCCGGTACCCCCGGTGCTGCAGAAGCAAATGATCGAACTGAAGGACCGGTACAAGTTGCACTATCATTTCGATTTCGAGAAGTAACAAAAAGGCAGAAAACAATGGATGACATACAACAAGATAAAGCCCTGGTTTACCATCAGAGCGGAAGACCGGGAAAGATAGAAGTGATCTCGTCCAAACCCTGCAGGACCGCCGAGGAGCTCTCTTTGGCCTATACCCCCGGGGTGGCTAAACCGGTCCTGGCCATCGATGAAGACCCCGAGAAGGCCTTCCTCTACACGGCCAAGGGAAACCTGGTGGCGGTGGTGTCTAACGGCACCGCTATCCTGGGGCTGGGGGACCGGGGAGCCCTGGCTTCCAAGCCGGTGATGGAAGGGAAGGGAGTTCTCTTTAAACGGTTTGCCGATATCGATGTTTTCGACCTGGAACTGGATACCCGGGACCCGGAGAAGATTATCGAAACAGTGAAAATTCTCCAGCCGAGCTTCGGGGGAATCAACCTGGAGGATATCAAAGCCCCGGAATGTTTTGAAATCGAAGGGCGGCTCATCGAGGAATGCGATATCCCGGTTTTCCATGACGACCAGCACGGCACGGCTATCATCTGTACCGCCGGACTCATTAACGCCGCCGAGATCACCGGAAAATCCCTCAAGGATATCCGGGTGGTGATCAACGGAGCCGGCGCGGCGGGGATCTCCTGCGCCCGGATGTTCAAGGCTGCCGGAGTTTCCGCGGATAATATCATCATGTGCGACTCCCAGGGGGTGCTCCATGAGGAACGGAGGAAAAACCTCAACGCCCAGAAACAGGAGTTCCTTCGGGATACCCCCGATAGAACCTTAT
Source organism: Spirochaetales bacterium (assembly GCA_016932135.1). Classification (GTDB taxonomy): domain Bacteria; phylum Spirochaetota; class Spirochaetia; order JAFGDJ01; family JAFGDJ01; genus JAFGDJ01. Next base: position 3,375 of record JAFGDJ010000010.1, read on the forward strand.
CCGACGCCCTGAAGGGAGCCGACGTGTTTGTCGGGGTTTCCGTGGCCGACTGTGTGTCTCCTGATATGCTGCTTTCCATGGCGGAGAATCCGGTAGTCTTCGCTATGGCGAACCCCAATCCTGAGATCACTTATGAAAAAGCGAAGGCCACAAGAAGCGACCTTATCATGGCCACGGGAAGAAGCGATTATCCCAACCAGATCAACAATGTCCTGGGGTTTCCCTTTATCTTCCGGGGCGCCCTGGATGTCCGGGCTGCCAGGATTTCCGAGGGGATGAAGATGGCCGCAGCGCGCGCTCTGGCTCGTTTGGCTCGGGAACCCGTGGGAAAGGAAGTGAAGGCCGCCTATGAGGGCAGAGAGTTCACCTTCGGTCGGGATTATATTGTCCCCAAACCCTTTGACCCCCGGGTTATCCTGTGGGAGTCCGTAGCCGTGGCTCGGGCGGCCTGTGAAGAAGGCCTGGCACGGAAGCCCATAACCGATTGGGCATCCTATACTCAGGCCCTGCAGGAAAGAATGAAACCCTATTGGCTGTAAAAAGTACTCTTTCGACGGGAGGCGGATAATGGGCAACGATATACCCGCGGCCAGGCACCAAAAGATCATCGGGTTTCTAAAGAAAAACGGCTTTGTCCGGGTGGAGGAATTAAGCAGAATCCTGGATGTATCTCTCCTCACCATCCGCCGGGACCTGGACCGCATGGCAGAGGAAGGCCTGCTGCAGCGTACCCACGGGGGGGCGGTGTTCGTGCAGCCCAATCGGGTTGAACTGTTGTATGCCAGGAAGGGCGAACAGCATAAAGAGGAAAAGGCGGCCATCGGAAAGATGGCCGCGTCGCTGGTGGAGGACGATGACCTGGTTTTCATCAACTCCGGGTCTACGGCTTATCACGTGCTTATGAATCTGGCAGGACGGCCTAAGGTGAAGGTGGTGACCAATAATGTGGCCGCCGTGGTGGACCTGGAAGAAGCCGCAGGTCTTGAGGTTATCCTCGTGGGGGGGCACTACCGCCCGGAATCCCACTGTCTGGTGGGAAGTCTCAGCGAACTGATCTTAAACGGCATCTGCGCCACTAAAGCCATCATTGGTGCCGACGGCATCAGCGTGGAACTGGGCATCACTTCTCCCGTGGCCCAGGAAGCCTCAGTCACGGCCAAGATGCTGGAGCGGACCAACGGCCAGGTCATTGTCATCGCCGACAATTCAAAAATCGGGGTGGTGTCGAACTTCGTCATTACCCCCATAGAAAACGTGGATATTCTGGTGACCAACCGAAAACCCAACAATCTGGATTTACAGGATTTCGCGAAACACGGGGTTCGGGTGATCTACGCCGATTAATGGAAAGTCTTCAAAATAATACTTTTACCAGCTCCAGTAGATTGTACCGCTGAAAAACGGACACAGTGATTAACGAAATCACCGCCATGATTTTTATCAGGATGTCCAGGGAGGGTCCCACGGTATCCTTCAAGGGGTCCCCCACGGTATCCCCGATAACGGCGGCGCTGTGGGTGTTGGAGCCTTTTCCGCCGTACATCCCCTTTTCAATGAATTTTTTTCCGTTATCCCAGGCGCCGCCGGCGTTGGCGGTGTAGAGGGCCAGCATGATGGCGGTGAAGGTGGTGCCGATAAGCATACCGCCGACAAACTCCGGCCCCAGGATGAACCCTCCCAGCAGGGGAGAAAGGACGGCAATAGCCGCCGGCACCTTCATCTCCGCCAGAGCCCCGGCGGAGGAGATGGAGATACACTGTTTGTAGTCGGGTTTGCTCTCTCCGCTCAATATCTTCGGGTCGGCGCTGAACTGCCGGCGGACCTCCTGTACCATCTTGCGGGCCGCCTTGGCCACCGACTCGATCAGGATGCCCGAAAAGAGAAAGGGAAGGGCGGAGCCGATCACCGCCCCGGATAAGGTCAGGGGATTGATCATATTCAACAGAAGCACGAATTTACGCCCGTCAGCTTCCAGGATGTTGTTCCCGTCGATGAGAAGAATGCCGCCGGTATCCCCGGGAGATGACTGGGAAAAGAGGAAGGTGGCGAAGAGGGATATGGCGGCCAAAGCGGCGGAACCGATGGCGAAGCCCTTGCCGATGGCGGCGGTGGTGTTTCCCACGCTGTCCAGTTCATCGGTAATGTCCCTGACGCGGTGATCCAGCTTGGCCATCTCGCTGATTCCCCCGGCGTTGTCCGCTATGGGGCCGTAGGTATCCACCGAAACCGTGGCGGCCACGAAGGAGAGCATTCCCACGGCAGCCATGGCCACACCGTACAGGCCCGCCACGGCGTCCGCGGCGACAATGGCGGCGCCGAGGACCAGTACCGGCAGGAAGACCGATTTCAAGCCCACCGCCATTCCCTGGGTGATGGTCAGCGCCGCGCCCTCTCTTGAGGCTTCGGCAATGAGCCGGGTGGAGGGGTAATCGTAGCTGGTGGATCGTTCGGCCAGAGAACCCACCGCTATGCCGCTGACGATACCCAGAACGGCGGAGATCCACGGAGAAAGGGGGCCCAGAAAAAAACCGCTGCCGGTGGTAGGTTCACCGCTGAAGAGGAACCAGGTAAGAACCCCGGTGGAAAGAACCGTGAGGAACGCCGATGTCCAGGTGGCGGTATTGAGTTCGCGGTGGGGCTTATCCGAGACTTTTCGTATCATCAGAAGAAGGATACCCAGGATACAGGAAAGAAGCCCCAGGGCTGTAAAAAGCAAAGGATAGCGAATGAGTTTGATCACCATGGAGCCGGGAATCGGAGATGAAGAGTCCAGGGACAGGTAATACATATAAGTAGCCAGGACCACGCAGGAGATGATGGATCCGACAAAACTTTCCAGCAAATCCGCCCCCAGACCGGCCACATCCCCCACGTTATCCCCCACGTTGTCGGCAATAGTAGCCGGGTTCCTGGGGTCGTCTTCGGGAATCTGGGCTTCCGTTTTTCCCACCAGGTCAGCCCCCATGTCCGCAGCCTTGGTGTATATGCCGCCACCCACCCGGTCGAACATGGCCACGATGGAACAGCCCAGGGCGTAACCGGAGACGGTCATGGTGAAGGGGATGTAATTGATCCCCAGATGGTTGGTAACGATCCGCAGGTTTTCCAGGGAGGTCTGCCCTAAAAGCTCGCCGAAGACGTAGTAGAGGATACCCAGGCCCAGCAGGGCGAAGCCTGCCACGCTTAAACCCATGACGCTGCCGCCCCGGAAAGCCACTTTCAAGGTCTTTCCCAGGCTGCCGGTGAGCCGGGCGGTGTTGGATACCCGTACATTGGCGAGCGTGGCGATCTTCATCCCTATAAGGCCCGCCAAAGAACTCATCAGCGCTCCCAGGATAAATGCCACCCCGGTATACCAGGACACCACCAGAGCTAAGAGAAGGGCGATGAGAAGGGCGATACGGAGAATCACGGTGTACTCGTGTTTGATAAAGGCGTCGGACCCTTCCCGGATAGCTGAGGCGATCTCCACCATTTCCGGCAGCCCGGGATCCATCCTTTTTACCAGAATGAAATTGATCATGGCGAGGCCGATGGCCGCGATAACCGCAGCGGCTAACAGTCCGGTCATGGGATAACCTCCCTTGGAATATCAGAGAATCATGGCGGATTTCGCCCAGTCGTAGGCCTGGTCTTTCAGTTCCTGCTCCGACTTCATCCTGAAAAAGAGGAACGAATCCTGATCCCCCGCATAGATACCGTTTTTTATAACCTGGTAGGTGAAGGAAGTGGCGTGAGAACGTTCAAGGATCTTGTTCGGTTTTTCCTTGTAGGTCGTCACCTCGTGAATACATTCTTTCAGGTGATCAAGCTTGTTATCGTAGATGTTTCCGATGTTTCCGGTTTGCTCGGGATTATCGAAGTCGATCATCTTTAAATCGGTATACATCAGCTTGGGCACATAGGTCTTTATATGGGGATCCGTCATATACGCGCAGAACTCCCGCGGGGGGAGGGTGCTGATGACTAAAGGAGTGATGGGACAGAGCTCTTTATAGATGAAAAAATCTCTACCCTGATCCGGAGCGGAATACTCGGAAGCGAAAAGTTCCAGGATCCGGCCGTCCTGGGTGGTAAGATACAGGGCTTTGAAGACTTCCAGGGGAGTATGCTCCAGGACCCGGTACACCGAAAGATAAACGGAGTTTTTCAGATCCCCGTTAGGGTGGCGAACGCACCGATGAAGGGCGTGATTCCAGTCGAACCAGGAACCGAAATCGCCGGAAATCTCGGCGAAGATCAGCCGTTCGGCGGATCCCTTTTTTGAACCTGTGGCCATGTATGATCCGAACTGAGCCGGGTTGAGCTGAGAGGCTATCAGGGCTTCCATGGGAAAAAGGCTGAGATAGAAATGGGTTTCCATGGGTATCTCTCCTTATGTGGTTCCATGGTAAGACATGGGGCCGTAGAAATCAAGATTAAAAAGTCGATAAACTCTTTAGGAAGACACCAGGTAGCCTAAAACGCAGACGGCCATACCCAGGCTGTGGGCGGCCAGCGGTCTTAGGATAAGGAAACGTTGTTTTCTGTGCAGGAGGCTTCTTCTCCACTTTTCCTGCAGGGCGTTGTCGCAATGAGACAGAAAGAAGACAAACATCACCGCCCCGAAGAAGAGGGCTAACCCCAGAGATCTCCGCTTGGTTTCCTGGGAAATAAAGGGAGAGATATAAAGGGATGCCAGGATGCCGTAGAGGATAATCCAGGTTCTGGGCCGGATAACCCGGCGGTACCAGGAGAGAAGGGGGTCCCTGCCGGCCAGGCTCTTCCGGCGGTCCGCCAGCAGAGAAAGTCCTTTGAAAAGGAAAGGTACAGCGGCCGCTGTCCCAGCGAGGATGAGTAAGACCAAGGCCGCGACCGTCAGGGATGAGGGAAAGTAATAGAACCCGCGGTAGAGAAATGAAACAGCGTGGTTATAGGGTCCCAGATCCGGGTTGGCCATGACGAGAAAGATCAGATAAAGCGTTGTGAGAACCTCCAGATCCGACCGGGGCAGTTTAAGCCTTTCCAGAACCAGGAGCACAACCCGGAACCCCACAGCGGCAGCGGCCAGGATAAAAAGAGCCCTCCCGAGAATGCCGGCACCCAGGCCGGTTTGTAATGTCGCCAGGAGAGATAAGATCGCCAGCAAAGCCGCCGGACCCCAGGTCATGGGGCTGAACAGCGCGGCTCTCAGGGAGAAACGGGATCGGAAAGCCTTTCCCCGGGCCGTGAAATCGATGAAGCAGGGCCATGGCAAGGTGGAAGCGGTGTTGTAAGCCGCCAGAGGACGGATAAGAAGGAGATACGCCGCCAGGAAGACAGCGTGGCCCTGGAATACCTGGGGAATGTTGATGCCGGAGCCCCGCAGGTATAGATCGATGACTATGTACAGATTAGCGGCAATCCGAACAGCCACCAGCAGGGTAAGAAAAGCGGAAAAAGTTCCCAGGGAGGAATTTCCCAGGGTTCTATGAGAACCCCGGGAGCGAAGGCTTTTCAGCAGGGAACTGCCGGTGTTCAGCCCAGCCATGGTAGAGTGATCTCCACATCCTCTATCGGGTGCTCCCGGGAAAAGGCCTGTTTGTCCCGGTAGATCCGGTAACCCTCCTGAGCAAGGCTCCAGAAGG
>JAFGDJ010000094.1 GCA_016932135.1 Spirochaetales bacterium
GAAAATCGATCTCATACTTTTAGGCATCTTATTCTCCTTGGTCGAACAGGACATCCGGCCGGGAATGGATATCCGCCGCCCGGCTTCCGGACTCACCGGTGGAAAGGTAGGAATATTCCTCCGCCAAAGCGGGGTTCAGCTCTTTCAACCTGGCGGAGTACTGGTTCGCCAGGTCGTAGTTTTCCAGTTCATAATAGGTTCTGGACAGATTGAGGACCACCCGGTGATAGCTCACCGATTCGGTGCGGCCTTGTTCTTCGTAGTCCGCCTCGACGCTGTGAAAAAGCCGCAAGGCGTTCTGGTATTCCTGTTTCATAAAATACACGTTGGCCAGGTTGATCTTCGCCGGCAGATAGTTTCGATCCAGCGACAGGGCGGTATTGAAAGCCTGCTCGGCCTTGGTGTATTCACCGAGTTGAGCCGCCGCGATACCCAGCTGGTTATAACTTCCCTTGGTTCCCTTTTCCCTGGCCTCTCCTTCGAAGCTCTCCAGGATCTGGGCCACCAATTTATCCAGCTCTCCTGAAAAACTGTTGAACAGGGCCAGCTGCTCGCCGTACTGCAGCCCCAGGTCCGTTTCGGTTAAGACCACCGGCCGGTAGGTCTCCTGGGCTTTCCGAATAATGACGATCTCCCGGTCTTCGGGTTTCTCGCTGTAGGCGTTGAACTGCTCGATGCCTGTGCGCCATGCGGAAAGGAAACTTTCACGGCCCACCAGGGTGACTTCCAGGGGAACCCACAACTCGCCGTTCAGTTCGATAGTCATCCGGCGGTCGGGGTGCACCAGCAGGTAGTCCCGGCTGGAAACCTTGGTGTTAAAAGCTGTATAAATATGCCCCGGCACCGTGACGAAGGCGGTTTCAATGCCCGCCGTTTCTAAAAGGCTGGTAAAAAGAACGCTCAGGTCGTCACAGTCTCCGGTGGAACGTTTCAGGGTGTTCCTCGGCAGGCTGACGGCATCGATCACCAGGGTATTCTCCTGGGCGGCTTCAAAGGGGGTTGTCGGGTCCTTCTGGTACAGCAGTCCCATTTCATCGAGGCCGTAATACACTTGCATGGCTGTTTGCAGCGGATCACTCAAGCCCTGGATAACGGCATCCCGGCAGGCCTGCCGGACATAGCTGGTAAAATTCCGTAAAGCGCTGTCCGCCGGGGTAACGAAAGCCGCTGCCTTGGTGGTATCGTCCCAGGTGAGGGCTTCCTTATCGTACAGGTCGTAGGTGACGGTCCGGCTTTGCTGAACCTGCCTTCCCCGGGCTTCATATTGCACAATCACTTCCCCCGTCATGGGGGTTGTTCCTTCGGTGGTGAAGACCTGCCGGTTGAAAGACGCAAGGAGGTCCACGGTCCTGCTTTCTTCCGGTGCCAGTTCATCGATTACCGCGGCGCCGGTCGGTCCGTCCATGAACCCGCTCTGGAGAAAGGATACCTGCAGGTTCGTCAAGGGGAACTTTTCCGTGTTGGTGATGGTTACATTTCCGACAGGGTTCTTGACATAGAAGCTCTGCATGGCGGCAAAAAGTGGGTTTATGCGGGCCTCGGAGAACCGGATACTCCGTACCTCCACCTGCGGGGCGTCCGGATCATCCCCCAGTCTGTAACTGCCCGTGACCCCAATCCCGAAGGTAAAGCCGTCGAAACGGTTCAGGGGAACCGCACCTTCCACATTCGAAGCGTTAAAAGCCTTGCGATAACGAATTGAAGGGATAAATTCCAGACTCATATTATACGACAGATTCAAAGCCAGCTTGGCTCCTAAAGACACTAAGAAAGCCTGATCACCCCGGACAATCTCGGGATTCTCGTCCAGGTAGGGATAGTAATTCTGACACAACCCCACCAGCAGGTCCGCCCCCAGTTCGAATTCCTTGCTCATCCGGTGTACGTAAGCGGCTCCTACCATGCCGAATAATCTTCGGTGGTTGAATTGCTCGCTCTCTTCGGTTTTATCGGAAGACAACACCGTGGTCATTCCGATATAGGCTTCCGGTTGGATCACCGGAAGACCGGTCAGGGGCATGCGCATGGCCATACCGAAATCGATGGTGTCGAAATCGTATCCGTAATCGGTCCCCAGCCAGGACACCGGTGACTGCATGCTGTATAAAGCACCGAAGGAAAAGGGGAAATTGTATTTCTCGTTAAAGTCGACGGTGCTCTGCTGAGCCGAAAGGCCTGGAAGAAACAAAAAGGCAAAGCATACAGCGAAAACTCCAAAAAGAAAACGAGTTCCTCTGTTTATGCCCATACTTCCCCCGATTTACGTATAATTACTAGGATATCACAGACAAAGAAAGTAAACAATTCCTTTTTCAAGCAGAACGAAAGGATTGTCAAAACCCTTCGGTGGAGGATACAATAGCTGCGCTATGGATAAAGGAGATGTTTTCGACCGGGGAAACGGCGAATATGAGGAATACCTGGAACCCCTGGAAGATAATCGGGACAAGACGATGGTCTATACCCGGGAACAGAAAGCCCCTTATCGAGAGCTTCGTTACCTTTCCTCCACCCCCAGGGGCTACCTGCCGGAGAACTTCAGAAAGATCGGTCCGCGGGAAAAAAACCGCCTCATGGTAGTATACGCCCGCTCACCCCTGGTAAACCTGGAAACCTTCCAAGGCTTCGATTAAAAGTCCTTGTTTTCCAGTCTTCTCGCCCGTTCCATGGCTTTCCGAAAGAACGAGTCCCTCTCCACGATCATTCTTTCATGGCATCCTGTGCCGATGAGTCCTGTCTCATCGAAGGCTTCCATTTCGAGAACCACATGATAGCGGTCGGCCTCGGCAACGGTCACCTGGACACTGACACTCTCCCCCAGCAGGGTGGGTTTCTCGTGGGTAACCTGGCTCATCTTTCCAACGCTGATAAAGGAATCTTCCAGGTGGTCGTCTACCAGGCGGGCGGAAGCCTCGATCATCATGGCCACCAGGGCCGGGGTGGAAAACACATCCCCCAGGGTACCCGAGCCGTAGTGTTTCGAGGTGTCCTTTTCCCCCACTTCTTTCTGCACGGTGAGCTTCAGGCCCGTCTCTAGTACGGTTTGTTCCATAATGAATCCCTCCGTGCTTTTAAGTATACGCCGTGAAAAAATCGGTTGCAAGCTAGGAAAAAAGGTTATAAGCTGATGACTACATATCCGGGTTTGGATAGCAAGGGAACCTGAAGCGAAGGAATAGCTGAGCCCCCTGGGGGAGAATAATTGTATTGCGAGGAAGTCTATGAATAGAAAAAAATCTATCTTCATTTTTGTGATTTTTGTTTTTTTAACCGCCGGCAATGCGTTTTCCTCGGGTACTGTCGAAGACTTTGATACCCCTGTAACCGTTACGTTGCGAAACCAATCCAGCCAGAGTCTTCAGGTTATAACCCGGGAATGCCTGCAGAAGGACCAGGACCGAAAGACGGTCCTGTATAAACTCCAGCCTGGAGGCTCGGTTACCTTAAAAACCGTTACCCCGGACTTCATCTTTGCCGCCACGGATTACTATTACAATTACATCTGGGCAGATTCGCCGGAGAGCACCATTGATATTGAAGGCAACAATGTTAAAGTGTATACCCCCTCAGGGGCGACGGTAACCGATGTGAACAAGAATCAAGACCATATTAAAAAACTTCCCGTCAGCATTCTGGAGTTATACAAATTTACCGATGAGAATCATGAAAACTACACCATCCTGCCGGAACAGCAGCGGGTATATACCTTTACCGACGCGAATCTGTATCTTTCGGGGAAAGAAGCCCGGGATTTTCTCGTCGAGCTGAATCATATACGCTATTACCACCCCATCGCGGCGGAGAATCTCCCCTGGTATGTGAGCAAGGAAGATGTTAAGGTCTTGATGGAAAAATACGGTCCTTACTCCTACACACTCTACGAAGAAGGCGATTTATATCTGGCCTATAGTTCCGATATAACCCAGTACTCCTCGGATAATCAAGGCAATTATTCAACGGATGTGGTCGGTATTATTAATGTCTTTTTCTTTTTCTATGAGGACGAATGCGTCTACTACCAGATGATGGGTGGTTCACCCATTTTTAGTGAGATAGAAAGCCTTTTCAATACGTCGGTTAACATGTATGAACCCCTGAAAGAAAACAAGCAGGGGGACTATTTTTACACCAGTTATGACGAATCTTACGTCTGTGAACTCTACCAGGATGAACAATTCAACTATGTCTATTATGTTGCCACCATGGCTCCAGGATTCGACGTGGCAAAACTCCAGGCGCTGTTCCAGTAACAACGGGAACCTGTTGCCGAGGAACCTTCAACCTGTGGATTGAGCCTCCGGCTTACCCTGTCGGGAAAAAGGGATTATACCTCTTTTTCAGAGACGGAATTACGGATGCCGGAATCACTATTTTTATGATAGGTTCTCGATAGTTCCCGGGAATCCCCTCCGAGGCGGATCTTCGAATAGGGGGGGATATCCTCCACGATCCAGACGTTTCCCCCTATCTCCGATCCCCTGCCCAGAGTAACCCGTCCGAGAATCGTGGCTCCCGCGTAGATAATCACATCGTCTTCCACTATCGGATGCCGGGGTATTCCTTTGATCGGCTTCCCTGCTTCATCCAAGGGGAAACTCTTGGCCCCCAGGGTTACGTTCTGGTATAACCGGACATTCTCCCCGATCACGCAGGTTTCTCCGATCACCGTGCCGGTACCGTGATCGATAAAGAATCTCCGCCCTAGGGTCGCTCCGGGATGGATATCTATCCCGGTCCTGGCGTGGGCCATTTCAGTGATGATCCGGGGTATCAAAGGCACCTGCAGGAGGTACAACTCATGGGCGATTCGGTAATTCGTCACGGCGGTGATACTGGGGTAACAGAAGATCGCCTCACCGATACTCTTGGCCGCCGGGTCACCTTCAAAGGCCGCCCGGGCGTCGGAAGCCAGGAGCTCCCGGATCGCCGGCAGCCGTTTCATAAAACGACCGGTTATGGTCACCGCGGCGTCTTCGCAGAAGGTGCAACCCTGTTCCCGGTCGCAGGAAAAGCAGAAACCCCGCTTGATCTGATCCTGCAGCAGCCGCGCTGCCTGGGAGAGCACGGCACCGGTATAATAGGGCAACGTGTCGGGCCGCAGTTCCGAATCGCGGAAATAACCGGGGAAAAGCACCGACCTGAGGGAATCCACCGCTTCACTTAAGTCCTGAATCGAAGGCATATGGACGTCCACATGGCTGGTCCGGTGAAACACGGACCTGTAGGACTCTTCCCGGCAGAGGTCCTCCACTAAAGCGCTGAGATTATCTGAGAAAAGATCTTCCTCGGGCATGGTTGTTCCTCTTATATCTTAAATAATGATGTCGACAGATACCGCTCTCCCGTATCGGGCAGCAGGACCACCACTGTTTTTCCGGTGTTTTCCTTCCGACCGGCCAGGACGCAGGCGGCGTGAAAAGCGGCTCCGGAGGAAATGCCCGCCATAATTCCCTGTTCCCGCATCAGGGTCCGGGAGGCCTTCAGGGCTTCTTCATCGGTTACCGGAAGAATCTCATCGATCAGCGTCCTGTCCAGAATATCGGGGACAAACCCGGCGCCGATACCCTGGATGGCGTGCTTTCCGGCCGTTCCCCCGGAGAGAACCGGCGAGGCCGCCGGCTCCACGGCCACCAACCGGACCGTGTTCCTGCGTTCCTTGAGAAACCGTCCGACCCCGGTGAGGGTTCCGCCGGTGCCGACTCCGGCGACAAAGATATCCACCCGGCCTTCGGTATCCTCCCAGATCTCTTTCCCCGTGGTTCTGTAATGCATGAGCGGATTGGCCGGGTTGGCGAACTGCATGGGCAGAAAGGAGGGTGGCCGATCCCCGGCAATACGCCGGGCTTCCTCGATGGCGCCTTTCATCCCCTTCTCTCCGGGGGTCAGCACCAGATCCGCGCCGAAGCCTTTCAGGATAGCCCGGCGCTCGACGCTCACCGAGTCGGGCATGGTCAGCACCAGGGAATACCCCTTCACGGCGGCAATCATGGCCAGGCCTATACCCGTATTGCCGCTGGTGGGCTCCACGATCAGGGTTCCCGGACTTAAAGCCCCACGCTCTTCGGCGTCTTCGATCATCCCTAAGGCGGTCCGGTCCTTCACCGAACCGGAGGGGTTGAAACACTCAAGTTTTCCTAGAATGGTCCCCCCGGTGTCCGACCGGGGATGCCGCAGTTCCACCAGGGGGGTATGCCCGATCAGCGCCAGGACGGATTGATGGATCTTCATACCTTCAGACCTAGACTATCACTACGCGGATATTCTTATCCAGTTCTTCCTGCAGGGAATATTCGATGGCGTACAGGGTTCCCGACCGGCTGCTGGCGCACCCGGCACAGGTGCCGGAATAGCTGATATACACGGTGGTTTTACCTTCTTCGTCTTTCATGTCCACCACTTCCATATTACCGCCGTCGGCCTGCAGGAGGGGGCGGATCTTTTCACTGAGCACATCTTCCACCGCCTTGTGTTTCTGTATCAAGGTCATGTCGGGGAAGTTCAGTACTCGTTCCCGGCCGTGCAGTTCTTCCGCCCGCATTTCCGCCCGGGTCTCTTCCAGGATGTCTACCAGATAGAATTTCCTTTCCTCGTGTCCTCCGGGGCGCACGCAGGATTTACAGAAAGCCCCGGCCTTGGTAAAGCGGGTAATCTCTTCCACTGTTTTGAGGTTATTGATCCGGATCACCTCTTTTATGGTACCCAGGCTGACCCTGGCGCATTCGCAGACAATATCCTCATTCTCCAAAACCTGAAAATCTACCTTTTTGTATTTGCTCACCGCCCGCTTGATCACATCGTAGGCCATGACACTGCAGTGCATCTTCTGCGCGGGCACGGC
>JAFGDJ010000095.1 GCA_016932135.1 Spirochaetales bacterium
ACGCACGTCTTCCACGTCGGCCAGAAGGGCTTTCAACCCGTCGAGATCGTATTCCTGTACCGCCTTAATAATCGCGTCGCTCCTCTCCTCCCGGGTCAGAGGAGCCGCCGCTGCTTTTTCAGGGGTGGTATCTTTTGATTGTTTCTCCGATGCGGAGCCGCCGTTATATACCGCTTCTTCATGTTCCGTTACCGTTTCCCGGATAAACTCTTCCGCCTGGTAGCCCAGCATTCTGTGCAGGGGCAGAAGGGTACAGCCGCTGATACAGACAACGGCCGTGATGGTCACCAGGACCATCAATCCTCGTGTATGCATGATTTCATCTCCTAAGTCTAGATGTAGTTATTGTTCGGAATAGTAAAAAAAAGGGGGCTTCCCTGAAAGTGCCTTTTGTCCCGATGGACCTATTCTTTCGTCACCGGTAAACCATGACCACAGGGTACCCGCAGGGTAAGCTGAAACCCTTCACCGGGCTCGCTCCTGACAGCCAGGGTACCCTCGTACCTGGAAAGCCCCCGCCGCATCATGGCCAGGCCCTGCCCGCTGCCGGGGTCTTTACACCCCGAACCGTCATCCGACAGGATCAGGGCCACGGTTTCTTTCCCGAAAAGCAGCACCAGGGAGATCCTCCCCGGGTGTCCGTGTTTCACCGCGTTGGTAATGCCTTCTCTGCAGCAGCTGGCCAGCTCCTTAACCAGGGGCGGGGAAAGGGGCCTTTCAATGCCCCGCAGGAGAAAATCGATAGCGATATCGGGAAACCGGCATTCCTCCATCACCTTACCTAAGGCGATGGAAAGACTGTTCCCCTCCCCGATCCGCCCGTGGAGGCTGCTCTCCAGGAGTTCCAGGCCCCGGTCAATAGTCTGTTTGACCCTGTCGAGCCCCTCTTTACTCGGGTGTTTCTCCTCCAGGCGAAGCAGGTAGATCGCCTGGGTAAGGCTGTGACCGAGAATATCGTGTAATTCCCGGCGAAACCGGCTTAAGAGCTCATCTTTCATCATTCTCAGGGTTATTCTATTGCGGTTCCTGATTTCTTCGATCGATTCCTCCAGCCGCCGGTTCCGGTCCCCCAGGGCTTCCTGCAGCTCCGTGATATCGGTGACATCGACATAATGATAGAGGGTGCCCTTTTTTCCTTCGCGCCGCCGATGAAGCCGATAGACCCTCCCGCTCTGCCTGATTTCTTCCCGGGGAAGGGTCCCCGGGGCCAGCTTGGTCAGCCGGACGATCTTTCCCCGGCGATCTGCGAGAATAAGGGGGTCTTCCAGTTCCAGCAGCAGGGCTTTCCATGCCGCGGGGAGAACCCCTAAAAACCTCGACCGGAAGGCGGCCGCGCCAAAAAAGGCCAGAGATAAGGTCATAAAAAGAGGGGTGTAATCGAACATCGGCTTGAAGCCGAAGAGGGTGTAGGTATAGGCCGCGTTGACTAGCAGGGGCAGTACCGCGGCCAGGATAATCCACCCGTTCCCCCGGCCCCGGGAGAACACGAGAAGATCGTAGAGAAACAACAGAATCCCGGCAAGAATAAGGGTGTAGGTATACACCGAAAAGCCGTAGAACAGGGGGCCGAAGGTATCCCGGTAAAAGGTATAGGTAGCGTAAAACCGGTAGTGCTGAGGGTTCGTCGCCACCGCAAGAAAGAAGAAAGCCGCCGGGATGTACAGCACGATGCTATACCGCCGGGGTGCATCACGGCCGAAGAGGTAACGATAGGCGAACAAAAAAAAGAAAGGTCCCAGCAGGCAATTACCGAAATACTGGGTGACAATGAAGAACCACCTTAGGCCGGCATCGGGGGATACGGTCTTCAGCATCTTGCTTACCACCCAGATCAGAAGGGATGCCTGAAGGGCAAAAAAGCGGTACAACAGGCCGTTCTTCTCACCGTTTTGGTAAAACCAGGTATTCATACAGAGAATAACGACCAGGGCAAGAAGGTGCCACAATTCGATAAAAAAGATTTCCCGTCCCAGGGCGACGCTCATTTCCATGAAAATTGACTCTTTTACCCCGGAAACCCTAGTCCAGGTCCTCGATAAGCCCGTTTTTTATGGCATATACCGCTATCTGCGTTCTGTCTTCCAGCCCCATCTTCCCGAGAACCGAGCTTACCCTGTTCTTTATCGTTCCCTCGGAACACCCGAAACGAGCGGCAATGGCCTTATTCCCCATTCCTTCGGCAATATACCGAATCAAGAGCAGGTCTTTTTCCGTGAGCCCGAAGATATCATCCTGCCGGGGCCCGCCCTTTCCGATTTCGGAAAGCTGTTTGCCGATGACCGGGTGGTAGACCAGAAGTCCACCGGCAATGACCCTGAGGCTTTTAGCAAAGAGCTCCGGTTCAATATCCTTGAGAAAGATCCCATGGACCCCCAGGGATAACGCCTCGGAGAACACCTTTTCTTCTTCGAAAGTCGTCAGGAGAACGATCCGGCAGCCGAGGTTCTCCTTTTTCAGGGCGGCGGCCACCTCTAGCCCGCTCATCTTCGGCATACGGATATCCAGCAGAGCAATGTCTATCTTCAGCTTTCGACAGAGCTCCAGGGCCTCTTCCCCGTCCCCGGCGGTAGCGGATACGGTGAAATCGGCTTCTTCCGAAAGAAGCATCTTCAGGGAGTCTCTTATAAGGGTCTGATCTTCCGCCAAAAGAATAGTGTACTTCATGGTTGTTCCTCCTCCGACGATTTCTGGGCCACCGCCAGCCGTATATCCTTCAAAGCCTCCTGGGCGCAGGTCAGTACCGGCTCCAAGTCTTCCGATGTTTCCAGCATCCCCCGGAGGATCTCCATCTTATCTTTTACCAGATCCATGATGACGGCGGTGACCCGTTCCCGGAATCGGTGCCGGCGCAGGGAAACCTCCTGCCCCTTGGCGACTTCAAGGATCTTCTTCCTGCGCTCTAACAACCGGTTCTTCTCCACCACCTCGTTCAGCAGCCTCTGGGTGGATGTAACATCCAGGAGAGTCAGCAGATACCCCTGCCGAACCGGGTGGAATCGGTAACGATATGCCCTGTCCTCACACCACAACGTGCCTTCGAAGGGAGTCTCGTCATCGGGGGAATCCCCCCTGCTCTCCCGAAGAAGGGTTCGCAGCCGCTCCATCAGTTCCGTCGATGCCTCAGGGGACAAACCCGTCAGGGGTCCGCCGCCCCCCTGGAGAGAGAGGTCGGCGTTAAAGATCAGCACCGTTTCCCGAAGGCTCTCCAGAATCCAGGATTGATACGACCGGAGAGACGGCCGACGCAGGGATAGCAAAAAGAGAACAATTCTTATCAAGAGCAGGATAAAAAAAGGGAAAATCATATCCCAGAAAAGATCGGACCACCCTTGAAAAGGAGTCACCACGGAAAGGATAAAAAGAGAGCCGAAAAAAAATATTCCCAGGTTTAAAAAGGTCTTACCTTTTCCCCGATCGGCCATTGCCAGGGGGATACAGAGAGACAGAAACACGATTCCAGCGAGAATATGAAAGAATACCCGATAGGTGTAAAAGGTTTCCATACCGAAAGACAGTATGCACCATTACTTTCGTCATCACAACCGGGACTACGGTAAATCCCTTTTTTCGCAAGAGTTTAATCGTACCGAACCCGGTTTCTTCCCTCTTGTTTTGCCCGGTACATGGCCTTATCCGCCCGGTTGATCCAGGCTTCCCGGCTCTCACCTTCATGGAACTCCGCTACCCCGAAGGATGCGGTAACGGTAATAACCGAATCCATGCACTCTACCGGCATCTTTTCTACGCCCATTCGAAAACGTTCGGCGATAACCACCCCCTGCTCCAGGTTTGTATTAGGCAAAAGGATGAAAAATTCTTCGCCGCCGTACCTGCCGGCGTTATCGTACTTCCGCATGGCGTTGAGCAGGTAGGCTCCTAGCGTTCGAATCGTCTCGTCACCGTGCTGATGGCCGTAGTTGTCATTGATCTCTTTAAAGTAATCAATATCGAACATAACCCCGGAAAGGGGTGTGGCGGTTCTAACCGACCGATCGACCTCCACATCAATCAGAGAGAAGAGGCTCATACGGTTCAACAACCCGGAAAGCATATCGTACTTGGCTACCCTTTCCAGCCTCCGGTTGGAACGCTCCAGTTCTTCATTGATCAGTTCGATATCATGAAAGGCTTTCTTGAGGTTTAAATGCTGCTCCAGAATCCGGGATGAAAAGGCTTCTTCCTGTTTCACTGCTTGCCGGAAGAACTCTTTTTCCCGGAGGAGCTTCTGCTGTTCCCGCAGGCGGATCACCGCGGCTTTCAGCCGGATGCGGAGTTCTTCCGGATCCACCGGTTTTTTTAGTATGTCGTCCGCCCCAAGTTCCACAGCCTGATCAAGACCCCGCTGAACCGAGGACAGAAATACAACCTGCAGAGCCTGATCATAGGTTTTCTTTCTGACAATTTTCAAAAGTTCCAGGGCTTCCGGACGCTCAAGGCCCAGGTCTAACAAGAGGATTTCCACCGGCTCCGCTTCAAAGAGAGAAATTACCGCTTGGCCGCTGAAAGCCTTGGACACGATAAACCCCAGTTCTGCTATCTCTTTCTCATATTCCGCCAGGGCCGCCGGATCGTGATCTGCGACAAGAATATGATAGGACTGCGTGTGCCCCTGTTCCATGGCAAAATCCCCTTATAAGAACCTGTTTACTCCGATCTGCGCGAAACCGATGACAGCACCCAGGAGTCCTCCAAAGAGGGTTATCCAGCGGAGATGCTTCTTCACGACCCGCAGGATGAGCTGTTCCATCTTTACAATATCAAAACTGTTTATTCGATCCACCACCATATTGTGGACATTCATACTCTTTAGAATATCGGGAATCTTCTTGTTAATAAAGCCGGTAATCCACCGGGTAACAAAATGGTCCGCCTTCACCTTATCCTCCGCAGTCAGAGAGAAAAGGCTTGCCGGACTTTCCTTACCCAGGTCTGCCGCCAGGTTCTTACCCACCGGTTCTTCGGCTTCCGCATCACCTTTCCGGGAAAAAAGATTCCTGGTCAAACGGACAATACCACCGGAAAGGTAAGCCACCACCTTTTCCTTCTCAAACCCGGGAAGATTTCCCAGAAGGCTCCGCAGGGTTCTCCCCTCCTTGAGAAACAGAAGAGCGACCCGCTGAGAAAGGGTTTCACGGAATTTCCCGTCGGAAAGGAGGGCTCTCAGTTTTCGAAGGATTTCATGGATCACCAGCTTGACCCTGGTATGTTTTTCCTCAGAACCGCCCAAGCCCGTGTCCGCCAGGCGTTGGATTTCCTGTTGAACGAAGGTAAGAACATTTTTCTTGGTTTCTTCGTTTTTCCCCGCCTTTTCTATATGGGCTACCAGGTCCACCACGATCTTATCCATATTTTCATCCAGGGTTCGATCGTACTGTCCGGCGGTGATAAGAAGACGCTGCAGGGCCGTAAGATTGTCGATCACATCGTGAAGGAACCGCCGCCCCCGGATCTCCAGTTCATCCAGGGTTTCATCTTTTTTCAGGAAGCTTACAAGGCCTTCAAAGACCGGCGTATAAAGACCGTCCAGCAGGCTTCCCAGGGCTGAAATGTCCTCCGGTGTAATGAAGTCGGAAATCTTCACCCCCTTTTCCTCCTGGCGGGTTATCCAGGAAAGAAGCGCTTCTTCCGTCCGATCAATAAATCCTTCTTCAGGAAGCTTTTGCAGCAGGGAATTTAAGGCTGCTGCGAGGCCTCCTTCCCGGCCTTCAAGATTTGACAGGGGGGTGTCCAGCAGGGTATCGGAAGCCCTGGAAAGAACACCGGAGACCAGATGTTCGAAGGTATCGGAGAAAACGAATCCCTTTGCGGCTCCTCCGCTTTGGGGAAGCATCCCTGAAAAAAAACCACCCCACTGGCTGAAGGGGGTTGTGAAGACTTTCGACGTAATCTCACCGATACCTGCCTGAAGGTTCGCGAGAACTTCGGGTTGCTCGGTCTGCTTTCTGACGGTTTCTTCGTTCAGCAGTTCCAGCTCCACCGTATCCGCGATGCTTTCTGCCAGTTCTCCCCGCTGTCGGGGAATAATTCCCGGGGTAAAGGGGATTCGGACCCCAAAGATACGGATTTCTTTGTAGGGACGAAAAAGCATACTGATAGCGATGGCGTTGGTGATGTACCCGATGAGGCCTCCAAGAAGGGGTGGGATGATCCATGGGAGCAGTTCAGAGACGAGTACATTCATAGCGGTTATTGCATCTCCCGGGCGGCAGTTTCCGCCTGGTCCCGGGAATCGAAGATATCCAGATAGGACCCGAAGACCCAGCCCTGAAGCCCGTCAAAATTGATCCGATACCAGTAATCATATCCGTCTTCCACGGTTTCTTTTTCCGGCCCTTGAGAAACAATCTCCAGCACATACCCCCGCCAAAGGGTGGTAATGGCCCGGGACTCCAGGTTCGGCTCTTCCCTGAGCCGCAGGTGACTGGAGGTGATAACACCCCAGCTGGTTTTAATTGAAAGGATGGGAGTGGGAGGCAGTTCAATATCCAGCACCACATCTTCCCGGGAACAGAAAGAAAAAAGGGGGAGAAACAGAAATAATAATACTACCCTGAAGGTTTCGGAATACCTGACCATTTTCAAAAAATCTATTATATTACAGACAATGAACATAAGAAGAACGTTTTGTACAGTATCATGCTTTTTCATCCTTGTCACCACCGCCGCCGGCAATAGTCCCGCGGAAATCGGTCTGGCATTCCTCTCCGAAGTCTCGGCGGAAGGTACGGTTTCCGCGGCGACGGGGTTTACCCCGGGGTTGCAGGCTTCCGGAACCCTGCGATTAGGAGGGAGCCTTTCCCTGCCCGGGGGCTTCGGCATGGAAGCCTCAGCCGGTTTATCCGGCAAGACTCCTTCATTCTTTTTAGGTTCCCTGGTCTACACCGCTTACTCCGGTCTCTTCGGTACCCTGGAGTTGCTGTGGCAGCCTGAGAAAGGCCCCTGGGGAATTCTTTCCGGTTTCCGGGGTGATTTCATGACCTTGAGTCTGACGGACCACACCTTCTTCTTCCCCTCCCTTTCCGCCGGAGTATGTTATTCTTTCCCGGCCGATGAAGATCAGGGATGGAACCTGCGCCTCTGCCTGAAACACACCCAGCACTTCAGAAAAGACCTGGCCTTTTCCTCCTCCACCGGCATCGGCCTGGCCATTCTGCAGGGAGGAGGTACCGGACAATGAGACCTGATAATCCCAGAACAATCCTTCTACCTCTGCTTATCCTGACGGTTTTGTCCTCCTGTTCCCTGGGACCGAAGCTGCCCACAGGAAGGGCTTATATCTACGGGGTGACCGACTATGGCGGAGGAACCCCGAACATAGACCTGGCGTATACCGACGACGACGCGGAAGCCATGGCAGCGCTCTTTGACGCAGCCGGATACATAACGAACCTGCGTATAAACGCCGGGGACGGGAGTTCCGTCGAGCCGGCCACTGTCGCCCAGTTACAGGCTGATATCGACGCCTTTATCGCAAACGCCATGCCGGAAGAGCTCTTCATCTTCTACTTTGCCGGCCACGGCGTGGGTTCCGAGGATAACACCGGCGACCCCCCGGCGGATTGGCTTATCCTGCACGGTTTTTACTCCGGGGCTCCCTGGGACGCCGATCATGGCGCCCTGTCGGACGACGGCCTGGCTACCATGCTGAAAACCATTCCCGGCTCCCGGAAGCTGGTCATTCTGGACTCCTGCCATTCCGGCGGCTTCATAGGCGATTCCCCCTTCTGGGACCCGGTACCCGCCGATTCCTCCGACGAGTCGGACTCTTTCCTGGAGATCTTCACCGAAACCGTGAAAGCTTACTGGGGATTTTCCGCCACCGGTGCCGAAGATATCGCCTCAGGAAACGCCTTTGTCCTGACCGCCGCCGGGGAGGTGGAAAAATCCGTTGAAACTGCGGCCCTGGGACACGGCGTTTTCACCTACGCCTTCCTTCTGGCGGCGGAAGCCGGTGACTTGAATCAAGACGGTTTTATCACCTTGAAGGAAAGCTATCGGTATATGACGGATAATTGGTCCGATATTCCCAAAACCACAACCTTTCAGCCCCACCTCTCCGGCAGTGCCGTGGATCTGGTACTGTTCAGCAGTCAGTGATAAGTTTTGAGTTGTGAGAAGATCCTGTCTCCTCACTCATTACTCACGACTCTCTCACCCCATTTCTTTTAACGCCTGTATTTCGTCCCGCACCACGGCGGCGGCTTCAAAGTCCAGATTCTTCGCCAGCTCCAGCATCTCCTTCTCCAGGGCCGAGATGAGCTTCTTCCGTTCCGCCGGAATAAGGATGTTGTAGCTGTTCTTCAATACTTCGATGGCCGTTTCCTCGGTTCTCTTTTTCTCTTCCTTCTTCCGGATCAGCAGGTCGTGAACCGCTTTGTTGATGCTGGTGGGGGTGATCCCGTGCTTCTCATTGTGGGCCGTCTGCAGAGCCCGGCGGTGTTCGGTTTCTTCTATAGCCGTGGCCATGGCGTCGGACATCCGGTCGGCGTACATGATTACCTTACCGTTGACATTCCTGGCCGCTCGGCCGATGGTTTGAATGAGGCTGGTGGCCGACCGGAGAAACCCGATCTTGTCGGCGTCCAGGATGCCGATGAGGGAAACCTCGGGCAGGTCCAGCCCTTCCCGCAGAAGATTGATTCCCACCAGTACGTCGAAGGCCCCGGTTCGCAGGTCCCGCAGGATCTCCACCCGTTCGATGGTTTCCACCTCCGAATGGAGGTACCTCACCTTCAACCCCAGGCCGCTCAGGTAGTCCGACAGGTCCTCGGCCATCTTCTTCGTCAGGGTGGTCACCAGGGTTCTTTCGTTTTTGCCGATCCTCTTTCTGATCTCGCCATACAGGTCGTCGATCTGTCCCTCCGTGGGCCGCACCTCCACCTCCGGGTCCAGCAGGCCGGTAGGGCGAATAATCTGTTCCACCGTGCGTTCGGAGCGCCGGGCCTCTTCCTTTCCCGGGGTGGCGGAAACGTAAATCACCTGATCCAAAAGCTCTTCAAACTCCCCGAAGTAGAGCGGCCGGTTGTCCAGGGCCGAAGGAAGGCGAAAACCGAAGTTTACCAGGTTCATCTTCCGCGAACGGTCCCCTTCGTACATGGCCCCCACCTGAGGGAGCGTCACGTGGGATTCATCCACGAAGGTGAGAAAGGGATCGGGGAAGTAATCCAGCAGAACCGCCGGCCGTTCCCCTTCCCGCCGGCCGCTCAAGTGGCGGGAATAGTTCTCAATCCCCGGGCAGTAGCCCATTTCACCCAGCATCTCCAGGTCATACTCCGTCCGGGACTTGATCCGCTGAGCTTCCAGGAGCTTTCCCGCCTCTTTCAGCTCCCGGTAGCGCTCATCCAGCTCCCCGCGAATAATATCGAGAGATTTTTGAACTTGGTCCTCGGGCATAACGAAGTGTTTTGCCGGATAGACGGTACAGGTTTCCAACTCCTCCAGAGTGTCGCCGGTCAAGGGGTGGATCTTTCTGATTCGTTCCACCCGGTCCCAGTCCAGCTCCACCCGGTAAACCGTCTGCATGTAAGCCGGATAGATCTCCACCACGTCCCCCCGGATGCGGAAGCACCCCCGGGTCTGTACCGCGTCGTTTCTCTCATACTGCAAACCGATGAGCCGGCGGGCCAGGGAGCCTGTATCAAGGGTATCTCCCACCTTCAGGGTTATGCGCATATCCCGGAAAGACCCGGGGTTTCCCAGGCCGTAGATACAGGACACCGTGGCCACCACGATGACGTCCTGCCTCTCCAGCAGGGACCGGGTGGCCGACAGGCGGAGCCGGTCGATCTCATCGTTGATGGAAGCGTCCTTTTCGATATACAGGTCCCGGGAAGGGACATAGGCCTCCGGCTGGTAGTAATCGTAGTAGGAAACGAAATATTCCACCGCGTTGTCGGGGAAAAAGTCCTTGAACTCCCGGTACAGCTGGGCCGCCAGGGTCTTGTTGTGGGAAATCACCAGGCTGGGAAGCTGCATCTCCTGGATAACCATGGCCATGGTGAAAGTTTTTCCCGAACCGGTGACCCCTTTCAAGGTCTGGGCGGGAAAACCCTGCTTCAGTCCGTCGCAGAGCCCGGCAATGGCCGCCCCCTGATCCCCGGCGGGGGAAAAGTCCGCATGAATCTTGAATTTCGGCATCCGGCGTTACCGCTTATTCCAGAAGAAGGCCTTCGGGCCGCTCGGAAAGGGTGATAGTAGTGGTAATCTCTCTTTTTCCCCGGATATAGGTAAGGCTCACCTCTTCTCCCGGGGCGTTGTCTTCCAGGGCGCCGAAGAGATCCGCCAGGGTTGCCACGGGATTACCGTCCACCCCTACAATGATGTCTCCCCCCAGATAGATCGTATACCGGCCGTAACGGACCGGCTTATTCGGATCTCCGCCCTTTATCCCCGCTTTTTCCGCGTTACCCCGGGGAACAACCTTGGATACCAGGATTCCTTCTGAAACGCTCATCTGACCGTACCGGACGATATTACGATCCAGTTGTACCGGCACAATATCGATCCAACCGCGTTTTACCATGCCGTAGCGGATGAGGTCGGGGACCACCCGGCGGGCCGTGTCCACCGGCACGGCAAACCCGATCCCCACCGATCCGCCGGAAGGGCTGTAGATCATGGTGTTTACCCCGATCATCCTCCCGTTGGAATCCAGCAGGGGGCCGCCGGAATTCCCCGGATTGATCGAAGCGTCGGTCTGGATCATATCCTGAATAATGAGGTTGTTTCGGGTTTTCACCGGTCTTCCCAGACCCGAAACGATCCCCGTGGTGAGGGTCCGATCATACCCGAAGGGATTCCCGATAGCCAGGACCTTCTGCCCCACCTTGAGGCTTTCCGAACTGCCGAAGGGGATAACCGTCAGATCTTTGCCGGTCACATCGATCTTGATCACCGCCAGGTCGTTTTCCGGGTCCTTTCCCACCACCAGAGCCTCGTACTGGTCCCCGTCGTAAAGGGTTACATACAACCGAGAGGCGTTCTGAATCACATGATGATTGGTGAGGATATAGCCGTCTTTATCGATAATGGAGCCGGAACCGGAACCTCCTTCCATGGGCACGGGTTCCAGAAACCAGTTCATGCCGATGGTTTCGGTGGTGATGTTCACCACACCCCGGTTGAGCCCCTCGTAGATGTCGATATTTTCCCTCTCATCCCCCGAATGAACCACCGGCTGCAAATACCCGCTGTCCGCTGCCGTCAGGACCTCGGGAACCACCGGAGCGGTAACGGCGACTTCCCCCGCGTCCTTCCGGAAAATAAGCTCAAACCCCAGAAACAGGGCGAACAGGGTAACAGCGGTTACCATTACCGCCGTGATTAATTGACCTCGACTGTAGAGTCTCACGAAAACCATCCTCCCGTTTTACCTAATATACCCAGGGGAGGATTCTTTGTAAATAAAAAGACTTTCTTTAAAAGGATTCCCAGAAGAAGTCTTTGTCGCCGTAACGGCGGTGCTGAATCGCCTCGTAGAGATGGTCCTTTTCCAGGACCTCCTTTTCCGCCAAGTCCGCGATGGTCCTGGCTACCTTTAAGATCGCGTGGGATGCCCGGCCGGAAAGCCGCACGGTTCTCATGGCCCGGGCGAAGGATTCCGCCGCGTCCGCCGTTAAGGGGCAGAAACTCCCCATGAGTCCCGGAGGAATCCGGGCGTTCACCTGAAAGGAGCGGCCCTCGTAGCGCCTCCTCTGGATCTCCCGGGCGGCGCTGACCCGTTGACGGATGGTCGAGCTGCTTTCACCCTGCCCTTCCAGCAGGGTCTTCGGCGCTACCGGTGAAACCGGCACCCGGATATCGATCCGGTCCAGAAGCGCCCCGCCTATCTGTTTCCAGTACCGGTACAGCTCCGATCGGGTGCAGACACACCGGCCCTCTTCCAGTCCCAGGTTCCCGCAGGGGCAGGGGTTGGTGGCCAGAACCAGCTGAAAATCCGCGGGGAACCACCGTCCTTCGCCGGCCCGGGAAATGGTAATGGTACCTGTTTCGATGGGTTCCCGCAGGGCCTGCAGCTGCCTGCGGTGGAACTCCGCCGTCTCATCCAGAAAGAGGATTCCCTTGTGGGCCAGGGAAACCTCCCCCGGACCCACCGGATGCCCGCCTCCCACCAGTCCTTCGGGCGAAGCGGAATGATGGGGGTACCTGAAGGGGGGCCGCCGGATAAGAGCCGACCCCGGGGGCAGGAGGCCCGCCATGGAGTGTATTCTGGTGACACAGAGGCTGTCTTCCCGGAGAAGGTCGGGAAGGATGGTGGGAAGCCGCCGGACGGCCATGGTTTTCCCGCTGCCGGGAGGACCGAAAAGCAGCAGGTGATGCCCCCCCGCCGCTGCGACCTCCAGGGCGCGCTTCAGTACTTCCTGCCCCCGGATATCGGCCATATCGCAATCCTCGTCTTCCTCAGCCACCCCGGAATCGGGAGGCCTTTCCTTTGTTTCCTCCGGTCCGAGGTTTCCCGATACCAGGCGGACCGCCTCTTCCAGAGAGCCTATGCCCAGAACCCGGGGTCCCGGGGCGGAACGGGCTTCGGCCAGATTATCCAGGGGCACCACCACCGTTTCTATCCCCCCCGCACCGGCTGCCAGAACCGCGGAAAGTACCCCCCGCACCGGCCTCACAGCCCCGGAGAGCTCCAGTTCCCCCAGGACCATGAGGGAAGGAGAACCTTCGGGGCACAATTGCCCCGAGGCTCCCAACACGGCCACGGCCATGGGAAGATCAAAGGAGGCCCCTTCCTTCTTTATTCCCGCCGGGCCCAGATTGATCAGCACCCGGTCCCGGGGCACCTGAAACCCGCTGTTTCGTATGGCCGCCCGAACCCGGTCCCGGGCCTCCCTCACCGCGCCGTCGGGAAGCCCCACGATATCGATTCCCGGAATCCCCCGGCGCAAATCAACCTCGACCTTGACAATTTCCCCTTCAAAGCCGGTGGGAGCGAAACTCGTAATAGTCATGCAATCCTTATACGGAAGGTTTAACGGCGATGCTTCGATTTAACGGGAAAAAACCTTGATTTCTTTCTGTACCAGAGCGTCGGCCTCTTCATTGAACCGGTTCCCCGCATGCCCCTTTACCCAGTGCCAGGAAACCTTCCGGATTTCCTCCAGGCTCCGGAGCCTTATCCACAGGTCCTGGTTCTTCACCGGTTTTCCCGCGGAGGTCTTCCACCCGTTCTTTCGCCAGGTATGGATCCACCCGGTAATGCCGTTTTTTACATACTGCGAATCGGTGTATACCTTCGCGTCCCGGTCGGAGGGGATATGCTGCAAGGCTTCAATGACGGCGGTGAGCTCCATCCGGTTGTTGGTGGTAAGCTTCTCTCCGCCGGAAAGGACGCTTTCTTCATCCCCATCCAGAATCACCACGGCCCAGCCTCCGGGCCCCGGGTTTCCCGAACATCCGCCGTCGGTGTAAATCTCTAAAGGTTTCATGGTTAGGCAGTATAACAATACCGGATCGTTTAGAACAGGGTTCAGGATCGGCGGGATACTTGAATAGAACGTATTGACGGCCTTCCGCCGGGATGCATATACTGTCCCCTAATGGCGGAACAACTGATCCTGAAAAATCTTGATTTCATCCGGGTTCTTCCCTCCTGGGCGCAGGATCTATCGTACAAATACTGTTCAAAAACGGCCAATCTCTATATGGTCCACGGCAACATCAGGGATTTCCTTCCCAATAAAATGGTGGAAGGGGAATTCGTTTTTGTCCGGGTGCAGGATTTTATTTCCGAGGTCCTTTTCGGCAATAAGGATATCATCGCCTTTTACGACCGTTCCTCCGGGGTCAACTTCTGCACCCCGGAGATGCAGAAAGATTACCTCCACACCATGGAAAAGATGTTTCCCGACATTAAAAGAGAAGAGTTCATCTCCAACGATCCCTTCAAGGCCTTTACCCATCTGGAGAAATATTTTCTTCTCAACATCCCCAAAAACCTCCGCATCGTACTGATTATCGATTACGCCGAAACCATCGTCCCCCAGGCTGATTTAGCCGGCTTAGGAGAAGAAGACCGCTTCTGTTTCGTCACCCTGAACCGGTGGTCCCACGATCCCATTTTTACCCAGGGGGATGTGTCCATCCTGCTGCTGACGGAAAATCTCGCCGATATCAACCCGAAACTGGTCGCCTCGCCCAGCACGGTGAAGGTAAACATACCCCTGCCCGACGAGACCGTGCGGGATAGTTTTCTGAAGTCCCTGGATCGGAAAGACCAGCTTCTCATGGAATACCACCTGAACACCCAGCGGGTGGCCAAGGTAACCAGCGGGCTGAATCTGATGAACCTCAACCAGATCGCCGCGGAATCCTATCAGGAAGACCGGCCCATCACATTAGAATACCTCAGTGAAAAGAAAAAAGAGATTATTGAAAACGAATCGGCGGGTCTCCTGGAGTTTATCGAGTCGGAACACGATCTTTCCATGGTTTCGGGCCACGAATTCGTGAAAAACCGTTTTCGCAGTGCCGCCAAGGCGATCAAGCGGGGGCGCTTCGACGTTCTTCCCATGGGGTACCTGATCTCCGGACCGGTGGGGACGGGGAAGTCCTTCATGGTTTCAGCCTTCGCCGGAGAAATCGGCATACCCATCGTGCGGTTCCGCAATTTTCGGTCAAAATGGCAGGGGGTAACCGAATCGAACCTGGAAAAGATCCTCAATATTCTCAAAGCCATGGCTCCGGTGGGGGTGATGATCGACGAGGCGGACGCCTTTCTGGGGGACCGAAATCAGGATGGAGATTCGGGTACCAGCAACAGGATTTTCGCCCAGATCGCTTCCTTCATGGGAAACACGGAGTTCCGCGGTAAAATCATCTGGTTCCTCATCACCTGCCGGCCCGATCTGCTCCCCATCGACTTAAAGCGTCAGGGTCGGGCGGAGGAACACCTGGCTCTCTTCTACCCCGAAACGGCGGAAGAGCGGGAGGATCTTTTCGATACCCTGGTGAGAAAACTAAAAATAAGAATCCAGAAAATTCCCATATCCGAACTGCTGAAAAAATTCAAATTCGACTGTTCTGGAGCGGACCTGGAATCGGTCCTCATCCGCGCCAAGTTCAACGCCGCCATTAAAAACCACAATACCATCACCCGGGAGGACCTGGAGGAAACCCTTCATGACTTCGTTCCCCCGGCCTACCCTCATGAGATCGAACTGCAGAACCTGGTGGCGGTGCTGGAATGTACCAGCCGGGAGATGGTCCCGAAGAAATTCAGGAATCTCGAGCGCACCAGACTCATTGCGGAAATATCCCAGTTAAAAACGTTGCTGGGGGAACACTAGAAGGTTAGCTTCTTTTTTTATCGGCCTCTCGATTTTTACCTCTTCGTTGCCGATGTTGAAGAAGGATATCCTTATAGAAAGGCGGCTTTCCATGGTACAACGGCCCTGCGGGAAAGGAGCGTTAACCCTATCCAATAACGGCTCATTGAGTTGTCTCTTTACCGGCGTGGGCAGCGCCTTTTCCAAGCGCCATTACCAGACGAATCTCTTGATCATCAAGGGTGACGATCACCTCATGGTGGATTGCGGAACCCGGGCGCCCCAGGCCCTCCACGAGCTGGGCGTCTCCATCATGGATATCAAGACCTTCTTCATCACCCATTCTCACGCGGATCATATCGGCGGCCTGGAAGAAGCCATGCTGATGGACCGTTATGTGATGAAAAAACGGCCGGACATCATAATTCCCCAGGAATACCAGAACCTTTTATGGGACATGTCCCTGAAAGGGGGCGCGGCCTTCAATGAGCGCCACCAGGGGAAATACCTTTCCTTCGAAGACCTCTGGCAGCCGCTTCGGCCCAAACGCGTGAAAAAAAATCGCCGGGAAACCTGGCAGTATGCCCTGGGAAACCTGGATCTAAAAATGTTCCGCACCATGCATATCCCCGATTCCGCCCAGGGCTGGGAAGACTCCTTCTGGAGTTTCGGTATTCTGACGGACGAACGCTTTCTTTTTACCGGCGATACCCGGTTCGACCCCGTCCTGCTCGATGAGTTCACCGCTGCCTATGACCCGGAGATAATCTTTCACGACTGCCAGTTCTTCACCGGCGGGGTTCACTCCGGTCTGGACGAGCTGGCCACCCTGCCGGCGGCCTTGAAAAAGAACATGCTTCTGGTTCATTACGGCGATAACTGGGAAAGCATGAAAAAACCGGTAAAAGACCGGGGATTCAAAGGCCTGGCAAAGCAGTGGGTATACTACGATTTCTAAAGAAAACCCGAAGAAGACCTTAGATTTTCTCCTGCGGCAGTTCCTCCGGGAAAGATCATAACCACGAAAAACATTGAGACCACGGAAGGAAGATCGGGAAAGCCTTAAGACGCACGCTTAGAGACCGAGAACGTCAGGCCCGCAAAGAATCTTTCCAGCCGTCTTGAATTTTCCCCTCCGTGGGGTATACTTAATCTGTATCTCCGGTTTCAGAAGCCGGTATACCAGTTTATTTTTTGATTACGGAGGTAATCCATGAAAGCGAAAACGACCAGAAGAATTCTGGTATTTCTGATGGCCCTGCTGATGGTAGTGAGCTTTACCAGTTGTGAGGCCTTTATTCTCTGGATGGCCGAAGAGCTGTTGTTGACGGACATCACGGGAAAGGCGGTCAACGCCCAGGCTACAGGGGCAGAAACAGAATGGTGGCTATCCGGCACCGATTCTCTCTCCGGGGCCGCGATCAGCCTTTACGCGGAAGCCGCGGACGGCGGTTTCTCTTCCGCGGCAAGTTACACGGGATACCTCGGTTCCACCGGCGCCTACACCATCTACGACATCGCCCCCGGCCGATATAAGATCAGCGGCGAATTAACCGGCTGGACCTTTGTTCCCCGATACGCGGACATCGACGGAGACGACATGGTTATTCCCGATCTCATCGCCTACCGTTCGGTGAACAACGAAGTGCTGATCTTTGTCTCCTGGGAAGACACCTCTATCGACGTGGACGGGATTCTTTCCTATGATACCGATACTTCGCCCGGAGGAAGATCCTTCATTACTACTTCCACGCCGTCTTATCCCGGCTACATCAACCTGGATCGGTCGGTTGCCATACCTTCTGACACATCGATTCCCCGGGTGGAAACCATCTCAATTGCAGATTATCCCAACCCCGATGTAGCCCACTATGATATAGCCTATGACCCGGATCTGCTGCCCTACAACCAGATGAGGTACTACGTGAAAGCCAACGGCACGGCCAGCCTCACCGGGGTGGATGACGGAAGCAACTCAACCAAGGCCGCTTACGCCCAGGTGGACGTGATGTACAACGCCGTTCATTACGGAGTCTGGGAGCTTCCTTACAATACCCTGGAAGATGTGCTCCACGTGGTGACCATCGACGCGGTTGACGAAGGGAGCAGTGTGTCTTTTACCATCTACTCCGCCGGCAATGCCGGTTATGGCGTACGGAGTCTTTCACCCGGCGGCGCCGTGGTTGTCAACGCGCTCAAGTAAGGGGCAGATAGTATGAAAAAGGTCATTATTCTATTGCTGATCACCCTTCTGCTTCCCGGATTTATCTTTGCCCAGCGGAGCACCGGCTCGACGTCATCGAATTTTACCCTGACCGTAACAGCCAATGTCAGGGGAGCCGGCGTCATGATTACCGGGGGGTCAATAAACGGGGTTCTGCAAGGCTCGACGCCCTTTTCCACCAGCCTGCCGAAGGAAATTTACCAGGTCACCGTAAACGCTCCGGGCTATAACAGCCAGACCCAAAACGTGCAGCTCACCGCCGACCAGACCGTCAATTTCAACCTGGCGCCGGCTAATTTTTCGTTGAACATAACCAGCAATGTGCCCGGCGCCCGGATACGGATTCAGGGAAACGGCCAGAACATCAACGGTACGGCCAACATGTCGGTGCAGCTTCCCCCGGGGACCTATCAGATCGCCGCGGTGGCCCAGGGGTACCAGGCCCAGGCCCAGCAGGTAGTGTTGAACAACAACCAGACGGTCACTTTTATGCTGATGCCTTTAACTGCCAAAGCCACGGTTATCTTAGGTCCGTCGATTCTTAATCCGAGGGTCGGAAACCCGGCGGCCCAGGTGAAAATCTTCGATAACGGCCAGTTGCTCCGGGGAACGGAGTTTGACCTGAATCCGGGGCAGCACACCCTGCGGGTGGAAACCGGAGGCTTCTCCTTCGAGATCACCTTGCAGCTGGAAGCCGGGAAGGAATACCGGATAGAGCCCTACGGCGGTTTCATCGTCAACGGGCAGCGGATGTAAGAACAGAAGTGTGTGGGATCAGTGTGAGTGTGAGGTGTATATCTCACACTCACACCACTTCAAACAGAAAGATTTAATAAAAACTACTTCCTCAAACGCATAAAGGGATACAGCAATACCACCAGGCCGCCGAACAAGGCCAGGGCGATGCCTACGCTGAAGGTGTCGGCTAAAAAACCTAAGAGAGGAGCGAAAACCGCCACGAAAAGACTTTTTGCCTGGGATTCCCCCGAAAGCCCAGAGGCCAGGATACCCCGCTCTATCCGGTCGCTGACGTACCCCAGGGTTACCGGACGCCGGAGGTTTTCCAGCACGTAATACAGAATAAACAGGATCACCGCCGGTAAAGCCAGATCCCACCGAAGGAAGAACCCGGAAGCCGCCAGAAAAACCGCCGCCGTCAGCCAGGTGAGGTTGAGGACGGTGGTGTCCTTTCTTTTCCCCGATGTCAAGAACCCCGCGGACATGGAGGCCCGGGAGGTGAGAATATAAAGCAGGCAGTACACCATCCCGGTGATCAGGGCAATCCGCTGCTGGTCCCCCAGGCCGGTCATCAAAGGCAGGGAAAGGGCCAGTGCGGCCAGCACGGGCTGCAGGTAATCCTTCGAGGTTTTAAAGAAAGCGTCGAAGAGGGATGAGTTCGCCAGAGCCTTTCGGGTGGTTCCCGTGGTAAAGAGTTTTATGAACCCCCCGAACACTTCCCGAGCCCTTTCCTTTATCGATGCCGAACCGTCGCCTCCGGTTCCGTCTAATTCCTTCGGATAGCTCATCATGAGGAAAAGACCGGCTACGTAAGGGAAGGCGGTAAAGAGAAAGACGTGGCGATAGGATTTGGCGATAAAGACAATGGCTGCCGCTATCAGGGCGGATAAGGCGGAACCCAGTTGAGCCCAGCCCCGGGTGTGACCGTAGTAAGCAACCTTTAGATGGGTGATCTTCTTCAAAGTCATGTATTCGAAGATCATAGCTTTGTGAGTCCCCGTACGGAAGGCTTCTCCGAAGGCAAAGAGAATCATGGCCGCGATCTGCATGGGAAAGCTTCTAAAGAAGAAGAACAACAGGAAGGAACAAATATACGACAGAAAGGAGAACACCATGGTCCTGCGGCGCCCAGCAATATCGGCGGCCATCCCCGTGGGTATTTCAAGAATATTGGTGGCTATCTCGCGGATGGAAAAAAGAAGGCCGATCTGCAGAAAGTGGAGACCCGATTCGAGAAAGAAAAACACCAGGTAGGGGTCGAAAAACTGTAGGTTCTTAATAAAGCCGTACAAACAGAATTTTCTATATTGTCCGTCTTTATATTGCTTTTCCATGAGTCTCTATTCTTTTAGTGGCGAAGGGATTTGAACCCCTGACCGAACGGATATGAGCCGTTTGCTCTACCGACTGAGCTACGCCACCATAATAACAATGTACCGCACTATACCAGCCGGGTTAAGACATGTCAATACTTTCTCATCCGGGCAGTTGCGTATCGGCGAGCGTCAGGGTAAGATGAGAGGCAAAAAAACCGGACGCCGGTGATAAGGAAGGATCATGACACACAGGTGCGCTCACAGGGTCAGAAGCTATGAACTGGACGGCAATAACCATGTAAATAACGCCGTGTATCTTAACTATTTCGAATACGCCAGAATGGAATTCCTTAAGGATATAGGATTCGATTACAGGAACTTCAGAGAAAAAGGTTATTCCCTCTTTGTGACGGAGATTCATGTAAAGTATCATCAAGCCGCCACCGTGCTGGATGAATTGGTTATCACGACCCGGCCCATAAAAAAACGCCGGGCCAGCGGGGTATTTCGCCAGGTAATTAGCCGGGACGGGGAGGAACTTTGTTCCGCCGATATCACCTGGGCCTGTATCAATTCCTGCGGCAAGCCCGAAGCCCTGCCTGGAGAATTCGACCTGAAAGCCCTGTACCCCGAAGTATAGCAGCTAGATCAGTTTTCGTTCCCGGCCTTCTTTCATAAGCCGGGCGTTCCAGTAGTTATTCCACAGAAAAGACTGTTTCATTTTAGGATTGGCGATATGGCTCGCCCTGCCCTGCAGATATTTCAGCGCCCGGCTTAGGAGAGTCAAGCGGTTTATCTCTTCGTCTTCCTCTCGCACCGTCAGCGTATCGGCGGCAAAATAGCAGTACAGCATATTGTGAGGGTCCGCCTCGCCGAGTTTTTCATCTCTGGTCAATCGGTTCAGCTCCGCCAGGGCTTCACCCCGGTCACCCGCTTTGCCCGCCAGGTAACTCCGAAACCCTCGCATCAAATGGGCTAACACACTCCCCCGCTCCGGAGACCCCAGAGCACGGCCTTCCATGTTATTGTACCCGTTACTCCAGTCTACCACCTCACCGGGGTAGAGTTTGCCGTCCTGTTCCAGATCTTCCTCCGGCAGGTTCTGCAGGATTTCATAGGCTTCCCGGAGGTCTCCCGACATATAAACCGTTTCCGCCTTGTACAAGAGGGGCTCCCGTTCCTCCGTCAGTTCCTCATATCCCCCGAGAGCATCGGGAAAGCGGAACAGATATCCCTGCCCTCGGTACAGCCAGGCCTTCACAACTCTTAAGGCTTGGCGATGGTCGTACAGCTCCGCTAAGGTCAAGGCGCGGCAAAAGAAATCCGCCGCCTCAGTGTAGTTCCCTAAGGACATGTAGATTCTGCCGGTGAGAAAATAACTGTAAGTTTCCTGGCTCTTCCTGCCTCCCCGGGAGAAAAGACTTCCCGCTTCACTGGACAGGTCCAAGGCTCGATCCAGATTTCCCACCAGGTAACCGGCCTCCGCTTCATACAACAGGGCCAGTCCTTCCAGGGCGGGATGCTGCCTCCCCCGGAGGAGATCGGAGGCCAGGGTGAAGTACTCCAGGGCTTCCACCGTCTTACCCAAGGCCATCATGGCCAGGCCTACGGCTATATTACCCCGGCCGGAAAGCTCGTCTTCCTCCGACTCTTCCAGCAGTACTAAAGCACGCTTTGCCGAAATGAGGCTCTTTCTGAATTCCCGGAGGCGATAGAGGTACCCGGCATACTCCAATCGGTATTTTGACGCGGCTATTCTCTCTCGTAATTCCTCTATATCATCGTATTCTTCCAGAGGAAATCGCGGGGGGTCGGCCCTCAGTCCAAGGACAGCTAATCGAAGGCTCATGCTCCGCATATGTAAATCAAAAAAGAGGTGATCTCCCGATTCTTTGCGCTTTTCCAGCACAGGTATTATCTCTTTGAGAAAGGTTTCCATGCCGACGAGCTCACCCTCTTCAACAATCCCGTCTAGCCGGCGATGGATAAATACTACTGCGGCTCTAAAATCGGCGTAGGCTGCAAAAATCCTGCAGGTCTCCATCCCCAGCGTTTGAAGGTCTTGAGAGCAAAGAGCAAGAAGGGTATCGATCATCCGCCGTGGAAAAACCTCCTCGGGACCGGTGGTCCGCTGAATGATATAATCGACCAGTTCCAGGGGGTCCACAGGTCCGCAGCCGCCGTTATCGGTCAATCCTGAGAAGTCACACTCGTCCCTCCCCCTTAAAGCCCTGGAGGTCGGCAGACCGGTCTCTTCCAACAGGCGCATCGGAGAAAGGCCGTACACTCCCCGGGAAAGGCCGGAGGCTAAAAGAAACATTCGCCCTTCGAAGGATAACAGATCCGTTAAAGCCCTGGCCGTATCCTCAGCCTTCAGGGTAGGATCCACCGTTTTACCCTGACGCTTCAGCGCCAGATGCAAAAGAAAGAGCTCCCCGTTCGTTTCCTCGGCCATACCCGCTCTATCGGCATCGGGAGCCTCACGATGCTCCAGCCTGGCAAGCCGGCGTTCCAGGTCGATTCTCCGGGGTGAAGGAACCTTCAGCTTAACCTTGGGAAAATGTTCCAAGGTCTCGGGAAGCTGCGGAGTCCATGAGAGAACCACCGGCACCAGGGTGGAACCCGCCAGCCCTTCGGCGAAGAGTCTGTTAAGAATCCGCAGTGTAGCCGGGGAATAACTATCGAAAGATTCGCATATCAGGACAGGCGGGAGTCCGAGGTCGCTCATACAGCGAAAATACGCCCTGAGATAGAGCTGATACATCAGGAGAAAGGATGTTTCCCGCCGATCCCCCGGGTGTTCCATGATACAGTTGAAATATTCCTGCCATACCCTCTTTTCATGGGTAAACCGGAGATAAGGAAGCAGCTTGTCGAGCTTCCATCTTTCCATGCCTCGCAAGAAGGGACTTTCGGGAAAATCCCCTGAAGCCGCCGGGGTAACTACCAACCAGGGAACTTCAGGAATATCCTTAGCCAAAGTTTCCAGGGCTTTCCACAGATTGTACCGTTTTGCCGCTCCTTCCGGCCCGTAGATGTGTATGATCCGGCATTCGTCATTCCCATCCAGTTCGGGTACCAGAAGCTCGAGAATCCTGTTCAGGAGGTTCTCCCGGTACAGAATTTCCCAGGGGACAGATTCAGCCTCACCGCTTCCGACTTCTTTCTCCACCGGACGGTCTTCCATCGATTTTGCAACGGTAGTATCGTATTTTTCAAAGGCTCGCAGGCCGGGCCCTAAAATAAATTGTTCATCCCCGCCGGTACGGTAGAGCTGGTCCCGGAGAATATCAAAGGCGAGATCTTCATCCCGGTCTTTCACCGCGTCTACAATCAACGAAAAACCCTGCAGCTCTTCCCTCTCTTCCTGGAAAAAGGTAAAAACCTGTTTCATGTGATCCAGAAATACCGACGGCGAACCCGTTGAACCGGAGAAACAATAATGAAATAAATCCCGGTTATGTCTTACCAGTGAGCCTGAAAAGGAGGCGCAAAGACCGTCCATCTGTTCCAAAGCCGATAGAAACGCCTTGTTCCCGGTTTTTCTTAACTGGCCGGCGGAGGATATTTCAAGAAGCACGTCAATTTCATTCATTTCTTATTCTTTTCTGTTGTCATATTGTGGTAATCCATATTATGATCGGCATATACTCTAGAGACATCCAACGGATTATGATACGAAAAATAGTATACTGCGACAAGGCTTATAAAAAAATCAGACTCAACATATCTCCCGGAGCAAAATTCAACACCATTTTATCCACGATTAACAGGATTGATTATCCCGGTACGCCGGTAAAAAGCGAACACATAAATTACGCAATCTTAGAATTGATAAATAATTCTCTCCGAGCTCACCGGGAAAGAGATGAAAAGGATCCCGTGACCGTTGAGTTTTCCGTCAAGCCTCCGAATCTGCACGTGGATATCATCGACCGGGGTGGAGGTTTTAACCCGGGAAAACTGCCCTTTTCCCTTTCCGCCGATCCCGATACGGTGGATATTCACAACGAAGAATTCAACGTCTATCGCAAGCAGAACGATTATAAACGCTTCGGTATGGGTTTTTATATTGTGAAGAAAACCTTTCAGACCTTTGAGCTTAGTTTCTATGACGGCAGCGGTAATCCTGTTCCCTGGGAACACGGCAATGTCATCGGTACCAGAATAAATCTCTCACTTGGAGAACTGTCATGAACAATAGCGAACAAAGAGGTTCCGATAGGGAAAAATGTTACGCCAAATTCATTCTCAACACCGGAAGATTTCCCGGGTATGTCCGGGACGTATCCAACCTCGGTTTACGGATAGAAATTCCCGGGACGGTCGATCTTTCCGCCGGGGATAAGATTCAAGCCACCATTACTCCGGTGGAAGAAACCGAGGGACAGCCCTTCGGCGCCCTCCTGGAAGTCCGCTGGAATCGATGGGAAGATCCTTTTACCGCCTTAGGACTGAAGCTCCTCGAACTCGACTCCGATGAGGGGCGGCTGGAATACGCCAAGCTCATTGAGTACTACGACATGAATATCCGGGATTAAAGAATCAGTCCAGATTCAGCTCCGGAGGTTCTGAACCGCCTTCCCATAGTCTTTCATCTTCCACTGAAAAATCCCTGCCGTAGACATACTGAAAAAGATACCGAAAATCCTCCGGCTGCATCTCCAGGAATTGCAGTCCGTAGAAGGTTTTATTGCCGTCCTGGATTTTCCGCATAACCCGGGAATAGATGCTCATGCTTCGTTGCCCTAAACGCAATTGGATCTTTAAATCGGTGTATAGAACAATGAGAGAACGGAGCCCCGCCGAGGCGTGCATGAACATCAGTCCGGAAGCGCTTATGTCGATGATCTCGGCTTTGTACTCATTCTCCGTGGGTTTTTCTCCCTTGAAATACCCTTCATTTTTCAAGGTATAAGCCAGGACCTTGGAAAACTGGTGCACATAATCCAGGTCGTACTTTGACAACACCCCGGAACCGATCTTCTTGGCCAGGTAGATGTATCCCACGGCATACTGATGATACAGCACCGGGCAATACAGTTCGGAAACAACACCCCGCTGTTTCTTTCGTA
The DNA here is from genome assembly GCA_016932135.1 of Spirochaetales bacterium. Classification (GTDB taxonomy): domain Bacteria; phylum Spirochaetota; class Spirochaetia; order JAFGDJ01; family JAFGDJ01; genus JAFGDJ01. The sequence continues at coordinate 24,623 of JAFGDJ010000095.1, forward strand.
AAAGGTAATCATCGATGTGCTGCCGGCTCACCTCCTCCGAGCCTTCCGGCACATCCTCATCGCTGGTGTAGAGCATATAACGGGTGATGATTTTTCCATCGGTATCCAGATCGGTATTCGGGAAGGCCTCCGAGGTAGAAGGAATAAAAAGGATCTTCCCCAGGCGGGAAATGATTTCTTCTTCAAAGCCCTCCGGGCGCTTATCCCGGAACATAAGCATGTTGTTTTCATCGGCCCGTTCACCGGCTTCCCGTTTAAACCCATCGACCAGGCTAACCAGGGAATCCAGGTTGAAGCTTACATCGGGCTGGGGCGGGAGAACGGGGTCGTATTCCTCGGTCTTGGGAAAGGTGAGTTCCACCTTGGTTTCTTTTATCATAAAGGAGAGTTCCACATCCTCCGGAGTGGGTACCCGTTCGTACTTTCGGGTGAGGTTTTTCAGAATCCGTTTGGGAAAAGAGACGATTAGCTTTTCCGCCGCCCGGATCACCCGGGTTTCAAAGGTCATAACATTACCAAAATAGGAGAAATATACCCGGACCCTATCGCCTGATGAGAGGTCTTGATAGGGTTCGTCGGTACTTTCCAATTCCACCGTATCGTCGTCGAACCCTTTGACGAGAGAAGATACGGTATTCTTCCTACCATGGATCTCCACCGGGATCTTTTTATCCCACAGTGCCTGGATGATGAATTCCTTTTCTATCCTGCTTATTTCCAGCCCCATGAAAGCCCCCTAAAAGGTATCCAGATACCGGTATACTACCGGTTGATACGGTTCCGATCTCCCCTGATAGGGTTCCTCTAAAAGGGAAAGATCCACCTGCAGATCCTCCAGATACCAGGTATTCGTAATTTTACGAAAATACATTTCTCCGGAAGAAACGGCATCATTTTTATATAACCTGATATTGCAGCGGCCTTCCGCGGCTCCAGGAATTATAAAGCTCCCCAGGCGCACGGCATCGGGAACCGTAGAATTGGCGATATAATGGTCAAGAAAAGTCTTTATGTTTTGCCGTGATTCTTCCAACACCAGATCTCCGGGAAATACTCCCTCTTTCAGGGCAGCAAAGAAATTGAGGGACAGGGCCATGATCGCGGCTTCTTCGTTCTTGTCGGTTCGATGACTCTGCAGCGGACCGATAACGAAATCTTCCGGCAGCACCCAGTCTTCCCGGCGGATAGAAAGAAACCCCTCCATACCGGCGTTTCGTTCCACCTGCAGGACCGGATCTTCCCGGGTTTCAGTTTTCGAAGGATCCCGGCGTTCGATCTGTATCGTTCCCGGTCCCGCGGCCGGTGTGGCGGCGGTGTCGGGTTCTTCCGGCGTTGCCCCTGCCGCGACTTCGGAAGATTTCGTTTCCGGCAAGGGGGGTACAGCTTTCTTTTCGCATCCGGAGAAAAGGAAAAGGATCACCGGAAGGACAAATACCAAGCCTTTCATTATACCTTGATGGTAGCAAAAGGATATCCTCCTTGTCAAACTATGGACAGAGGGTTCTTCACCGGATAGTATGGGGCTGAATAAAAGGAGCGGTCATGGCAGATACACTGACGAATAAAATTTTAAAAGCCCACCTGGCGGACGGTGATCTTCAGCCGGGTTCTCCCCTGGGCATCAGGATCGACCAGACCCTTACCCAGGATGCTACCGGAACCATGGCCTACCTGCAGTTTGAAGCCATGGGTATAAACACCGTCAGAACAGAAATATCGGTCTCCTACGTGGACCATAACACCCAGCAGACCGATTACAGGAACATGGACGACCACCGGTTCCTTCAAAGCGCCGCCGCCCGTTACGGGGTGTATTTTTCAAGACACGGCAACGGCATTTGCCACCAGGTGCATCTTGAGCGTTTCGGCAAGCCGGGGAAAACCCTCCTGGGTTCAGATTCCCATACTCCCACCGGCGGCGGTCTTGCCATGCTGGCCATCGGGGCCGGAGGTCTCGACGTGGCCGCCGCCATGGCGGGGGCGCCCTTTTATCTCACCGCGCCCCAGGTGGTGGGGGTTTACCTTACCGGCTCTCTGCAGCCCAGGGTGAGCGCCAAGGACATTATTTTGACGATTCTGGCCACGGAAACCGTTTCCGGCGGCGTCGGCAAGATATATGAATACTTCGGCCCCGGGATCAAATCCCTCACCGTGCCGGAAAGGGCTACCATTACCAACATGGGGGCCGAACTGGGGGCCACAACGTCCCTTTTCCCTTCGGATGAACAGACTAAGGCCTTTCTTGCTTCTCAGCAAAGGGAGACGGATTGGGTTCCTCTTCAGGCCGATGAAGACGCTTCGTATGCTCGGATTATCGACGTGGATCTTTCCAAGGTGGTGCCCATGGCGGCGCTGCCCCATATGCCCGATAAGGCCGTGCCGGTGGAAGAGGTGGCCGGTTTGGAAATTCAGCAGGTGGCCATCGGCTCCTGCACCAATTCTTCTATTTCAGACCTGGCTCATACCGCTGCCCTGCTCCGGGGGAAAAAGGTCCACCCCCGCCTATCCCTGGGGGTAGCCCCCGGGTCAAGACAGGTTTTAGCCGCGGCGGCTCGCAGCGGTATCCTCGCCGATCTGATAGAGTCCGGGGCGCGGATATTAGAAAGCGCCTGCGGTCCCTGCATCGGTATGGGCTTCGCCCCCTCCTCGGGGGGGAGAAGTCTCCGGACCTTCAACCGGAACTTCAAGGGCCGCAGCGGTACCGCGGACGCGGAAATTTACCTGGTTTCTCCGGAAACCGCGGCGGCTTCCGCTCTCACCGGGGTGATCACCGATCCGAGGACCCTGTCCTTTGAGGCCGGGGAGGACTATCACCCGGTGATGCTGCCCGACGACGGTATGATCATCCCCCCTCTTGAGCCGGCCGAAGCCGCCCGGGTTACCTTGATCCGGGGACCGAATATCGCCCCCTGCCCCGCCGGAAGTCCGGTTCCGGATCGCCTGGAGGCTCCTGTGATCCTGAAAACCGGCGACAACATCACCACCGACGACATCATGCCCGCCGGTTCGGCAATTTTACCCTTGCGGTCCAACATTCCGGCCATGGCCGAGTATGTGTTTACCCACCTGGACAGCAATTTTTCCCACCGGGCCAAAGCGGCGGGAGAGGGAATTATCCTCGGGGGTGAAAACTACGGCCAGGGATCGTCCCGGGAACACGCGGCCTTAGCCCCCATGTATCTGGGTATCCGGGCAGTCATCGCCAAGAGCTTTGCCCGGATACACCGGGCTAATCTGATCAATTTCGGCATTCTGCCTCTGACCATGGACAACCCGGCGGACTACGACGCCCTGGAACAGGGAGACATCCTAGTCCTGGAAGGTTTGCGGCACAGCCTGGAGAAGGGTACGCCGATTCAAGCCCGAAACCTGACGAATAACCGCTTCTTTTCTCTCTCTCACGGCTGTGCCGGCAGAACCGCCGCCATTTTACAAGCCGGGGGACTCCTTCGCTTTGTCGGCCGGGGAAAGGAGAAGTAAAATCGGTATGTCGAAAAAGAAAAGGATTCTGCTTCAGCTATCCGACGATTACAACGAACCGGTGAGGGACCCCTTATGGAAAAACATCTACCTCACCTCAGGAATGAAGCACCTCCTGTCCAGCCCCCCCATGCAGAAACTTCACGGCATAAAACAGCTGGGGCCGACCTACCTGGTCTATCCCGGTGCGACTCATACCCGCTTTTCCCACAGCCTGGGAGTCTTCTGCCTGGCCAAGCGGATCATCGGGAAACTGGTGTCCTTCGAAGACTGCCTCGATCTGGAGGAGGAATCGGTCCGATCCTTTCTCTGCGCGGCTTTGCTGCACGATCTGGGTCATTTTCCCTACGCCCACTCACTGAAAGAACTTCCCCTGGTCTCCCACGAGACCCTGACGGCCCGCATGATCCTGGAAGAGCCCCTTAAAACCCTCCTGCGGGACCAGGTACAGGCCGACCCTTACACCGCCGCGGCCATTGTGGATGAAAGCTTAGACGATCAGGGTCGAGGCGACATCAGGTTTTTCAGACGAATTCTCTCCGGGACCCTGGACCCGGATAAACTGGATTATCTCAACCGGGACGCCTTCTACTGCGGGGTGCCTTACGGCATACAGGATACCGAGTTCGTCCTGGATCGGCTGAAACCCTACCAGGAGGGCATCTGCATAACCTCCCGGGGGCTTCCGGCCCTGGAGAATATCCTCTTTTCGAAATACCTGATGTACAGGACGGTGTACTGGCATAAAACCGTCCGGGTTGCCACGGCCATGATTAAACACGCGGTCTTCGCCGCCCTGCGGGAAGGGGTCCTACGGCCGGAGGAGCTCTACGGACTGGAAGATGAGGAATTTCACCGCTCCTGGGAGACTTCATCCTTCAGGCCCTTTCACCTCCTAGGACTGGTGCGCTCCCGTCGTCTCTATAAAGCCGTCCTGGAGATACCCTTTCTCCCGGAGAAGAAGGAGCACCGCGACCTTTTTGACCTGCGCCTTCGGCGGCAGAAGGAGCTTGAAACCGCCGATGCCCTGATACAAGCGGGGGTTCCTCTGGATCGGGAAGACTGCATTATCGATGTGCCGGAGGAAATCTCCTTTACTTTAGACATCCCCGTGACAGAGGACGGGGAGGAACTAAAAAGTGAACATCTTACCCCCTTCTCCGGACCTACGGTGGAGCAGTTTCGCCGGTCCTTAAGGTACATCCGCCTGATGTTGCCGTCAAAGGCCGCCGAGGCTCTGGATCATCCGGCCGATATGATCTCATGGCAGCTTTAGAAGAGGTACTGCGCGGCAGGATCCCCCCATGGCTTCTCCGCCTGGTAAAACAGGCCGGAAGAAGCATCAACCGCTTCGGCATGATAGGAGCGGACGACCGGATTCTCCTGGGCACTTCCGGTGGAAAGGACTCCCTGGTGCTGGCCCTGCTGCTGACCTTGCGAAAAACCTGGCTTCCCATCGACTATGACCTGAAGGCGCTGCATATCGATTGGGTGGAATATCCCATGACCGCCGACGAGAAAGACACCCTGCAGATTTATTTCGATGCCCTGAAGATTCCCCTGGAGATCCATCGAACCCCCATGGAAAACCCCTCCTTTCAGGGAGAATTCAACTGCTACCTCTGCGCGAGGAATCGACGGCGGATCCTCTTTCAAAAAGCCGACGAACTAGGTATCAGCAAGATCGCCCTGGGGCACCATCTGGATGATTTTGTGGAGACGATTCTGATAAATCTCTGCTTTCGCGGCAGTATCGAGAGCATGCAGCCGGTGCAGGATTTCTTTTTCGGGGCTTTGCACATCATCCGCCCCCTCTGCGAGATTCCCGAAGCCGCGGTTCAACGGATAGCCGATCGCCTTGACCTGCCGGTGATTCCAAAACGCTGCCCCCACGAAGCTGAGAATATCCGTTTTCGATTGAAGCCCCTGGTCTCGGAGCTTTCTCACTTGGACAAGCTCGCTCGCTCTCACATCTTCGAGGCTTTCTTCGGCGGGAAAAGCAAAAAAACGGATTAAGGGCATCTTCAACCTGCGTAAGGTTAAAATACCGACAGGTGATCAGGAACTAGTTGCATTGACCGGAAAATACCACTACATTACACAATAGGAAGGGGACATGAGATACTCCAAGCTGATGAAAGAACGAATTCGCCGGGTCCGGGTGTTGTTCAAAGAACTGGGCTACGACATCTTCGACGGAGAAACCGAAGAAGGCAGCTATCACGCGGGCTTTGAAGGCGAAAACGGCTACGAAGGATCCTTTTATATCGACCAGGACAGTAAATTCCTGGAACTGGCCTATACCTTCTCTTTTTCTTCCCGCATGACCCTTTTTGTACGGGATAAACTGGATGAAATGCTGAAGATCTGTTACGAATTCGGCTGTTATCTCAATGTTCAGAAAAGTGATGAAATTATGTTCACCGTGTTCTCCAAGATCTACTTTGCCGGGCTGAACTATTACAGTCTCAAGGAGACTTTGAAGGATTTTACGGGTTGTATCGATTCGCTCCGGGATTTGATTGAAATCGTCAAAGAGGGGGGCAACATTCATGAAGGTTCATAATCTCCTGGAAGATATTGTCTCGGAAAAGGTGGAAGAAATCTTCAAGGATGAGGAGGAACATCCCGTCGCCGGTTTCTGCACCTGTGATCAATGCCGGATGGATGTGACCTGTTACGTCCTCAATCGTACCAAACCGGAATACATCATCTCGGGCAGAGGGTTTGCCCATCTGAAAACCGATTATGAGACCAATGCGCAGATTATGGCCGACCTGACTGCTTTAATTATGGAGGGGATAAAAAAGGTCTCCCGTACCAAGCGGCCATTTTTTCCCCATACCCCTGAGACCGGAGAGTCCCAGGATAAGGGACCGGTCTTCAACTTCCCCATTATCGCCGGCAGGATCTTCAACGGTAAAACCTTCGAACCCATCTCAGGGGTGGATGTGACCCTCACCTCGGAAGGCAACCTGGTCCCGATGAAAAACAGAAATTGGCAGAACCCGTACCGGATGGCAGAGTCTACCGCGGGGAATTACATGTTTTGGCCTTCCCCCTTACGGGCTGAGAAGACCGGGCAGGAGAAGACCTTTCCCTTCCAGGTATCTGTACACTTCGACACCTATGAAGATATGTCCCACGTTTTTACCCTGACCCTTACCGCTTCGGATGAACAGTTGGATACCATCTGTCTGAACGAAAACTACAATCCGGAAGATTTATATCTCTTCAGCTCTTCGTCCCCCGAGAATATCCTGGGAGCGGAAACCTAGAACATTTCCGAATAGACCGACACGTCCTGGAGCCTGCCCGGTGCCTCGTCTTCCACGAAACGAATTACCTTTTGCATAACCGATTCACCGTACCGGGATGAATTCGATACCAGGGCTGCTCCGATCTGGGTAAAGGTAAGGGAGTCCTGCAGGTCCACTTCCGCCGCGGAGAGCTTGAATTTTCGGGCGATTTTAGCAATCAGGGATTTGACGATCCTTCTTTTTTCTTTAATCGAGGTAATATCCGGCAGTTGAATGATAAACTGAACCATGGAAACGACCATGGATGTTACTCCTGGTCGAAGAGATTTCCCAGATCTTCCATCTTCAGATCCAGGGAGCCTGTTTGGCCGTCCTGCTCCCTGGTTCGATCCTTCAGAGGAAGGTAGACTTCGTTATACAGGGCGGATAAGCGGTAAACATCATCGTCCTTATACCGTTGGGGTATTTTTACCTCCAGGTTGTAGGATTGTTCCTCCAAGCCCCTGCGCATCACATGAATGGGATCGCTGATCGTCAGGGCGAAATGCGGGCCGTAAAGGAGAAGATAGGCCAGCACCAGAACAACGACAATGAAAAAAAACATCAGGTTCATTTTAGCGTTCACCGCCGCCACCTGGGAATTATCGAAGAAAAACTCCCAGGAATCCTGAAGGGTGTAATCGTAATCCCCCGGACCGTACCACTGGTCGTAATAATGGTTATCGTACCGGGTGTACACCGTTTGTCCCCGGTATTTTATCAACAGAAGCGATTCTTCCGTTGCGGCGTAGTTCTTTATAACCTCGGGGTTCTTCTCTGCTCCCGGGGGGATGTTACGGATAATGGTCTCTTTCTCCGCATTGAAGAGGTCTTCCGCTGAAGGGAAACCCAGGGGTGCGGAAAGCAGGGTGAAAAGAAAGAGGCCGAAAACGAGCATCGACGTGGCGATGGTCGCCACCTTGGTCACATGACGCTGGGCCATGACCGATTCGGCGTTCTTAATGTGTTTAAAGATCTTCAAGGTTCGCAGGAGCCGAAGAATCCGGGCGATCCGGATAGCTTTCACCACCTTGAGAACATTTAATGAGCCGCCCAAAGCGAAGGCAGCAGTTTCACCCGCCCAGAGGGTCAGGACCGAAGGCCCGGAGTTCAGCAGCAACAGGGGAACAGAGGCTAAAAAGTCAATCCACCCTCTTTCATGAAAGATATAATCCTTCACTCGTCCCCGGTACACGGCAAAATACAGCCGGATGAGGAATTCCAGGGTAAAGAAAACATCGAAGCCGAAGCCGGTGACGGTGAGAATCCGGCGGATACCCCAGCTCCATCCGACCACCACAGACCAGTCCTCCAGAAAAGTCTGCACCAGGACCAGGAAAATGGCCGTCATGACCAGGGACTCAAGAAACGACCCTTTCTTTTTCATGTTTTTCTCTACCATCCGTTTTCCGCCGCGATCATGTAACATTCATCGATCATCTTGATATCGAAACCGTAGTACCGGAAGTTCTTTCTTGCGATACTGAGCCAGCTCTTATCCGCCGTGTCGGCTCCCCGGTCGATTTGCTGGTCCGGTTTGTAGGCTTTCCCCATGGATGTTAGAATTGAAGCTATCCTCGAGGTGGCTTCCAATCCGGGATTTTCCTGAAAGGATACATTGGCATGCACGGCGCTGGCCAGCACTTCATCGGGTAGAACGACGAATTTCTGTTTCATCACCTGCAGAGCTTTTTCCGCGAAGGCGGCCTGCACCAGGCCTCTGCCGCTCTCGATCTTCCCCGCCCCTTGCGATTCCGCCAGAAGAAAGACCGCCGGTTTCAACAGGATGGAAAGACGGATCATATCTTTCACGGCGTCCTTCCCCAGCTTCAGTCGCTGCACCTTGGTCAATTCGAAGTGGGTGTACTGTTTTCGATCAAAAATCTCTTCCAGGTACTTGTCCACGAAGCGATAGGCCAGGGCGTTGTAGCTCCCGACGAACTCAAACCGAGCTTCCTGTTTTGACAGAATGGAAGACACAAATTCATAGATCTTTTTCTTCAGTTGGTCCTGGGGCATATTCTGCTGTCGAATAAGCTGAATAAAAGAGAGATCCATATTCTCCGAGAGAATTTTCTGAATTCCCGGCTCAATAGCGTTGTTGGTATTCAGGGCGACCATATTCTGCAGAATGGAGATGATTTCGTTCCAGCTCTTCCCCGGGAAAAAGGCCGGAGAGGCTAAAGTAGGATAGAGCTGAGCCGCGTTGACCTTGAGGAATTGCAGAATCTGCTCCTCTTTCTGCAGAGGGGTCATATTCCGAAGAGCCGGATTTCCCAAAAGGCGAGATAGGAAACTTTGTGCTTTCTGTTCGAGATTACTCACTGGTCTAACTATCGTCATGACATTGTATAAGATTAAGGACAGGTTTGTAAATTGACCGGATGGAAGAATCCTGTATAATGACTGTGTGAAAGCCCGTATGTGCCTTCTGGTGCTTCTTTTTCTGGGAACTCTGCTCTCCGCCTACGAGGTGATCCTTCCGGAGGACGAAGCCCCGGCGGCCCTGTTCCCCGTTGGTCGAACCGACGAGGAGGTCTCTCTCTTTATCACCGGTACCTGGGAAGCCGCCCTGTCCGCCGCCCTGGCCTTCCAGATCATTCCCGGCACCGGAATCGTCTCCGTTACTTCCTTTCCGGAAATCCCGGCGGGTTTCGGTTTTTCCCAGACCCCCGATATCACCCTTTCTTTCTGGTACTTGAACAAGTATTTTTTTGAGACCACCCTGGCGGAAAATTTCGCCGACAGTCTTTTCCTCCTGGGTTACCAGGGAACGGAGACAGATACTCTTCGCAGCCTCACCATCGGAAACACGGGAACCGCCTTGGGGGGATACTCCTTTCTGCAGCTTCCCGATTCCCCCGGCAACTCTCTGGGAGCCCGTTGGGAACTGGCCGGGGAAAACTCCCTTTTTGAGTCGGTTCTGCGCTACGACCCCTCGGAAGACCTGAAACAGACCTACCGGGGGTTGAATATCGTGGAAAAAGCGATTTTAGATCCGGCAGACTACCTTTCCGGGGTCTATTTTGCCCTTCCCGACCGGGAGATTTCCTCCGTAACGGTACTTCTGGAAAGAAGCCGGGATCACCCCGGGGCTGTGGAACTGGAGGACGGACGGTATTACAGCGAAGCCTCAGCCGAGGAAGTGCAGGTCTCAGCATCCTTGGGGTTGATTCAATGTGCGGACTCCCCGGTAGGCCGGGTGCTGGCCGGCTACGTCGGCATGACCACCGGAGAGACGGTTTTTGGAGTAAGCCTCGCCGACCGGGTGGAGATCCTGGGGGGATCTTCGTATTTCGTTCTCTACGAACCGGGGCTCTTCTCCCCTTTCCAGGTGGACCGGTATTACCGCCTTTCCCAGGCTTTGCCGGAGGAATCCTGGCGCCTTAAGGTATACCTCTCCGACGGATCGAAGCCTCCCGAAGAGAGCCAAAGGGTCTCTTTCCGCCATGACCCGGAAAAGAACCTGATAGCCCTGACCGCGGGAGCGGCTTTGCCTTTCGAGGAAGCCTATAAATATCCCCTGATGGATGACGGCCTGGAATACATCTACAACCCGAACCTGGAAAGGAGCCCGGCGGATTCCCGGAAAGAACTAACCGTGGAGATCCTTACGCCGACGGATTCTTTTCAGATCGATGCTGAATACCTGGCTTCCTCCGTCCGGGTCTACAGAAACGGGTATCCCGAAACCGGGTTCTCTTTGGAAGACGACGGGACGATGGTATTTGACAGGGAAGTTCAGGCCTCGGATACCATCGAAATCTATTACCGCACCGTCTCATATACCGGGAAAGGCGGGGATCTGGTCTTCGGCACCGGCGGCAGTTTTCAGATCCTGCCGGGGATGCAGGCAACCTTGGGGCTGGGGGTGGTGTGGAATATTCTTTCCGGTTCCTACTCTACCTCGCCGGGGGACCACCCGGGATCGGTTCTTCTTACCGGCGGCTTGAATTATTCTCGGGAGAACCTGGATTTCGGTCTTAAAGCCGGAATATCCGTATCCACCCTGGACACCACGGGGATTTTGCGCCTGAAAGGCATGGAAGAGTCGGGTATCACCCCGGGTATCTCGGAAACCTCCATCTACCCGGCCGCGCCGCCGACGGCGGGAAGTTTTCCGTTGGAAAACCGTGGAAGGCTCTTTTTCAGGGACTACACCTACACCTCGCCGGCGGGAACCTTTTTACAGGACTATACCTGGAGCGAGTACCTCCGGGAGTCCTATGAAACGGGAATGCGTGTCGGTCCCTACACTGTTTCCTCCGGCTCCTCCGGGATTTCCGGCAATCTCTTGGGCCTGGACTGGGAAATAGATGAAACCGGCGACTGGGTGGGGGCCCAGATGAGAATATCCGGCACCGGCGGGCGGAGCGACCTGACCGATTGCCGGAGCCTTTCCTTCCTGGTCCGGGGGGATATTCCGGCTAACACGGAAATCCACCTGCACCTGGGCATGCTGGGGGAAGACCTGGACGGTGACGGCCTAATGGACATGGAGACCGGTCGGTTTGACAACGGTTTTGCATTCAACGATACCGCCGCCGGCGTTGTCTTGAGAGTCGGTGCTGGTCCCGACGGCCTGGGAAACGGCACCCTGGAAACCGAGGATGCCGACGGAAACGGTATCCTGGGCAGGGAAAACGCCGACCTGGTAGCCGACCTGACTGCCGGCGATCCCGTCGATCCTTCCGAGATTTCCTCTGCCGCCTGGCGGCGGGTGCGGATTTTTATTTCGGAAGCGGACAGAAAAAAACTGACCCGGTGTACCGGCCTGCGAATTCTTCTCAGGTCCACCGGGGGGGAAAGCGCCGGCACCCTGTTACTGGGGGACCTCCGCCTGGAAGGAAGCGTTTTTACCGCCACGGAAGATGTAACCCTTGCCCAGGTGCGGGAAGACTCTCTCACCGGCCTGACGGAAGCCTTAACCTCTCTGGCCGAGGTCTTCCCCGAAGCAAGAGAGCTCACCGATACCGCCGGGAAGGAGCAGCAGGTCCTGGACCTCCGCTGGGATGGGGACTTTACCCTCGCGTCCCCCATCACCCCCGTGCCGCCGGCGAGTTATAACCGAACGGTTCTCTACCTGGCCTCCCTGGAAATTACGGACCCCGCTTCATCCACCATGACGGTATCCCTCACCGACGGCACGGGCGCGGGTTTCCACTGCTCCTTTCCGCCGCCGGATAAAAGGGGGTGGCACAGACTGGAGATCCACTGGTCCGAAGGCACCGCCTTCCTGGACGACGGCAACGGACAGGCTCCCCTTACCGGGGCGGTTATCACCTCGGACACCGCGGGAGGGTATCTGACCGTTCTCTCCCTTTCCCTGAGCGGTTCTCCGGGGGGGCGGATGCTGCTGGACGAAATCATCATGACGGAGAGCAATGTGTCTCCCGCCGCCGGAGTGGAAACAACCGTTTCATGGGAGCGCCCCGGTCCCCTGCTTTATCTGGGAGACACCCCGGCGGTGGCCGACCTGAAGCTGTCAGGCTATTTCGGCGGCGGCAGTGAGGGCTTCCTTCAGGGGATTCTTCCCGGAAAACAGGACGAGGGCATCCGCTCATCCCTGCAGGGTGAAGTCTCCATCCTTTCCTTAAAGGTTTCCGCCGGGATGAAAGCCCTCAGCGACTCCTCCGGGGGAACCTTCACCGGGGAGCATCGGCTCCGTTTCCCCGACAACACGGAGAGTTACCTGGAAGACTGGTATGTTCACCCCGGGGCGGAGGCGTCACTGGAAAAGGGTACCCGGATGGTACTGCGTCTGCCGTCCATCCTTTCCGGGGGACTCACCCAGACCGCCTACATGGTTTCGGGAGATCTTATCCAGGAATGGCAGGGTGAAGTCGAAAGCTTAAGCGAAGGGTTGGCCGAGGCTTCCTTGGCCGCCAGGCTGTCCCAGGTATCCCGGGCGTATGATTATTCCCGGCCCGGCTATTTTACCGGATGGTGGGAATCCTACCGGCTTTTTCTTCCCGCGGAGATTGTGGGGAACAGGGAACGGACCGGCAGGATAAACGGCAGTCTGATATTTTCCTTTCCCCCGGCGTCTCTTTCCATGATACCGGAGTTTTCCTACATTTACAACGAAACGGAAGATCTTTTAAAAGGCGCCGGGAGCCTGGCTCTGTCGCTGCCCTTCCGTTTCGGAGACAGTCCTCTCAATCAAATCCTTTTGAGCCTTACCTACAAAAGAATGTTGAGTTTCACCAGGGGCAATGAAGTGAGCACCTCTTACGGCGAAGATGTAAATATCTACACCTTCGGCATGGGCGAGGCGGATTATTTCTTCACCTCCCTTCCTTTTTACGAAATCTTCTCTTTTCTTCCTCTTGAGGACTTCGGCAATACTCCTTCCGGAAAGGCAGAGGCTGTATCCTACACCCCCTCCTGCATCTTTACGCTCCTCCGGCGGCAGGGTTCCTTTTTACGGGATCTCTTTATTCCATCCGCCGTGGAACTTACCTTTTCCCGGGAGATGAACCGGGAACTGGAGAGCCTGACCGACGCCTTTGTCACTGATCTCTCCCTCAGGACGGGGGCCATTAATCTCTTCGGCCGCCGGGGTGCGTACCCTGGATTCTCCTGGTACGAAACCGATGAATATGTGGGCGCATGCACCCTGTCCCATCGGTATCCCCTTTCCGGAGAGGAGGAATCCTTCAACCTGGTCTACCAGCTTTATCTCTCCTGGAGCATGAAAAAAGCCATTCTATCCTCGGAACAGCGTCTTGATGTGGATCTGGAGGACCAGTGGAAGGTTTCCTACCGCGGAGAGTTGGATTACGCCTGGGAGACTCCCCTATCCGACCCTCCTAAACTACCGTTTATAACAAAAGATATTGAAAAAGGAATGATTCTGACCCATAATGAGTGTCTCGAGTTCCTTGTGTCCCGGGAATCGGCGGGGGAAACTCAGGCCTGGACCTTTTACGGCCGCCATGAAACGGCTCTGACACTTCCGGCCTTCGGTTCCTTCGGAGTTTACGGGCGGATCGGCTTGAAACCGGAGGTTATCCGGATTGATGAGAAGGATATTCCGACCCTGCTGGCCGCCCTGGAACTGGGGCTCCAGGGAAATATTCGTTACTGATTCCGGGGTACCTATGGTTTTTAACGGTTCCCTGGTGTATACTTTCTGTATGGAAAAGGAGAAGCCTATGAAAACAAGAAACCGTATGACAACCCTGATTCCGGCCATATTTTTACTCCTCTCGGTATTTCCTCTGGCCGCCCAGGTAGACACGGAAGAAGGACCATCTCCCGATTTCGGCCTGGGGCTGATTATCGGAGCTCAGACTTTTCTGGATGAAAGCACCGGCGAGTCGGTAACCTACCAGAAACTGGCTTTGAGCCCGGAGTTCGCCATCGGAAAATTCGGCATTGCCCTGGATCTCACTCTCCATTACCGATTCACCGGCGACCAGGAAAACAACGTGGAAATCCGCTCCGAAGACTGGGTTCCCTCGGAAGAAATGCCTTTCCTGGACCTGTATCTGCCGAAATTCCGTTATATCCGGTACGGTTTCAAGGGCGAACCCCTGTACGTAAAGCTGGGAGCTATCGACGACGCCACCTTGGGAACCGGATTCATCATGGGGGGATACAACAACACCCTTTTCCGGCCGGAAGAACCTATTTTCGGTATGGGTTTCGACCTGGACGGTGCCCTCTTTTCCTTTCCCTATGTGGGGCTTGAAACCTTTGTGGGAAATCTCACCTCCTGGGACGTCATCGGAGCCCGGCTTAAAGGACGTCCCCTTATCTGGTCGGAGATTCCCGTAGTGAAAAACCTGGAAATCGGTTTGACGGTAGCCGGAGACATCGCTCCGGAAGCCCGGGAAGCCTACTGGGCTCCTGCAACGGCGGACAATCCCTCCATCGCGGTTTGGGGCTTTGACGTCCTTCAGCC
>JAFGDJ010000011.1 GCA_016932135.1 Spirochaetales bacterium
CAGCAGGATGATGGCGGCGCAGCGGATAACCCGGCGGCTCGCTACCCTGGTGAGACCGATGGAACCGATATTCTCGGAGTAGGAGGTTGTCCCGTTACAGGTCTGGAAGATACCGGCTACAAAACAGCCCACGCCTTCGGCTCCGATACCCCTGGAGATAAGCTTTTCCGTCGGAACGGGTGCTTCGGAAATTCTGGCGCAGGAGTAGTAGTCACCTACCGATTCGATCATCGAACCGATATAACCGGCCAGCATGCCCAGGGCACCGGCAACGGTAATGGCGTTGAAGGCAGGGAATCCCCACTTGAAGGGGATGGCGGGCCGGAACCAGAAAGCGGGGGCCGAGCGGATAAGCTCGATACCGTTTTTCAGGTTTGCCGGATTACCTTCGGGAATCCACCCGGCTGCCGTTCCAATCCAGGAGCAGACCCATCCGAGGATAACCGCCAGCAGGATGGGGAAGAGGGCGAAGACCTTGGATTTTCTTGAGAGAATCTGAGAGAAGATAACAATGGCAACCAAGGTTATCAGGGAGATTACCCAGTTCCCTGCCATCCACGGAGCCCCGACGCCGTAGAGAGCAAGACCGATCATGGCGATGGTGGGTCCGATAACGATAGGGCTGAAGGCCCTCTTGATCATCCCCATCAGACCGGTGTAGCCGATGATGATTTCGAACAGTGATGCAACCATGACGGCAGCACTGACCTGCTGAATCATCACCTGCCAGCCTAAACCCTCAGCGGCGCACATGCCCACGATGGCGAACATGGGGCCTAAGAAGGAGAAGGTACCGCCCTGCAGGATCGGCAGCCTGTTACCGATGGGTGACTGCTGAATCAGGGTGGTGATACCGGCGCAGAAGAACATCGTCGAGATCAGCAAAGCGAGTTCTTCGGTAGGAAGTCCCATGGCCCCGCCGACGATAATCGGAATGATTACGGTCGCGCCGAACTGGGTCAGGAACTGCTGGGCACCAAGCAGGAAGGCAAGACCCATTTTGGGTTTGCTTCCGATGGGGTAGACGACCCAGCCTTGCGATTTTTTTGGTACGTCGCTCATATAGCCTCCGTATATAAATATGTTTTGAGACAGAAAAAGACGGAAGATCTTCCTGTCTCTAGAAACCAAAAAAAATTAATCCGGCAGTTGTCCGCAGATAGCCTTGTACATCTCGGGACGGCGGTCCCGGAAGAACTGCCAGCCGTCTCTGGTCTGCCGTATTTCTTCCAGGTCCAGGTCGGCGGTAACCAGCTCATCCTTGTCTTCGCTTCCCTTCACCACCAACTGGCCCTTGGGGTTGGCGAAGTAACTGGAACCGTAGAAGGTGCCGAATTCCCAGGGTTTTTCCGTACCGACACGGTTGTTGGCCCCGATGAACACACCGTTGGCTGCGGCCTGGGCGGGCTGTTCCAGTTCCCAGAGGTATTGGGATTTGCCTGAGGTGGTGGCGGAAGGATTGAAGAGGATTTCCGCCCCTTTAAGGGCGAGGATTCGAGCGCATTCGGGGAAATGCCGGTCGTAGCAGATGTAGATCCCGATCTTGGCATAGGCAGTCTCAAAAATCGGGAAATCATAGGTGCCGGGTTTGAAGTAGAATTTTTCCCAGAATCCCGGCCAGGTGTGGGGGATATGGATCTTCCTGAATTTTCCCAGGTATTTACCGTCGGCGTCGATGACAGCGGCGGTGTTGTAGTATACCCCTTCGATGGCCATCTCGTAGATCGGCAGAACAAGGACCATGTTATATTTCTTGGCGTATTCGGAAAACTGTTCCGTCAGAGGACCGGGTACCGGTTCGGCCGACTGGTACCATTTGATGTCCTGCTCTGCACAGAAATAAGGACCATGAAAGATTTCCTGAAGGCAGAGAATCTTCACGCCCTTTTTCCCCGCATCTTCCACGAAAGGAATATGTTTATCCACCATGGCTTTTTTAATTTCCGCCACGCTTCCTTCCCATTTCGGGTTGGATACCTGGGTTAAACCACATGTAACGATTCTTGACATGGAAAACCTCCGAAACATATCTTTCGTTATTCAACATCAGTAAAATAACAGCTTATTGTAGGGCATCTTTCCTTGTATCGTCAAGGAAAATTGGTTATTCTTCTAGGTATAAGAGGTGTACAGGAGTGGGTTTTAGGGCCGCCACCTTGACGTGAAGGCATATTGACTGTAAAATATGTTTAGAAACTCTAAAAAAATCAATACAAGGAGATTACTATGGCAGATCCCAAAGAAGCGGCTGCGTATATCGCCGGATTAATCGAACGGTCTAAAAAAGCGCAGGCTCAGATCGAATTTGCCTGCCAGGAACAGGTTGACGAGATCTGTGTACGCGTAGCCTGGGCCGGGTGTCAACCGGATTTTGCGAAGAAGCTGGCCGATTTCGCCGCTGAAGAGTCCGGTATGGGGTATGGTCCTCATAAGGTCGGTAAAATTATGACGAAAGTAAAGGGTGCCTTACGGGACATGAAAGGTAAGAAGTCCGTGGGTATCGTAGAAGACAATAAGGAAACGGGAATTATTAAAATAGCCAAACCCGTCGGGGTTATCGGAGCTCTTATTCCGGTGACCAATCCCGAGGCGACCCCCTTTGTCAAGGCCATCAGTGCCTTGAAATGCCGAAACTCGATTGTTATGGCTTCTCATCCCCGCACCAGGAAGACCAATATCATGGCGGTGAACCGGATCCGGGAAACCCTGAAGAAACACGGCTGGCCGGAAGACCTGGTCATCAATGTGGATGAGCTTTCCATGGAAGCCAGTGCTGCTCTCATGGAACAATGTGATCTTGTTATGGCTACCGGAGGCGGCGGCATGGTAAAGGCTGCCTATTCCAGCGGCACCCCCGCTCAGGGTGTAGGCGCGGGTAACGCGGTCTGCATTATAGATGAAACAGCGGATCTGAAAGACGCGGCGAACAAGATTATGCGGTCCAAGACCTTCGATCACGCCACCAGTTGCTCTACGGAAAATTCGGTCCTGGTCCAGGAAGGGGTCTACGACCGGGCGATCAAGGAACTGGAAGCCCAGGGTGGCTACCTGGTGAACGCTGAAGAGAAAAAGAAACTGCAAGCCCATATGTGGGATGAAAAGGGTGTTCTCTCCAGGAATATCGTTGCTCAGCCCGCCCAGAAAATTGCCAAGGATGCCGGGCTCTCCATTCCCGCCGACAAGACCTTCCTGATGGTACCGGAAGACGGTATTGGGAAGGCACACCCCTTTTCCGGGGAGAAACTTTCTCCTGTTTTCGCCCTTTTTAAGTGGAAGGAATTCGATGAAGCCATCGATCTGGTCAACCGGATCACCACCTACTCCGGTCCCGGACATTCCTGCGGTATCCACACCTTCGACGACATGAGAGTGAAGAAACTGGCTCATAAAGTAAAGGTTTCCCGGATTATGATCCGGCAGCCCCAGTGTCTCGCCAACTCAGGCGCCTGGACCAACGGTATGCCCATGTCCATGACCTTAGGATGCGGCAGCTGGGGAGGAAACTCGGTATCGGAGAACGTCACTTGGAAGCACCTTTTGAACTACACCTGGGTGTCCTATGAAATACCGAGTACCATGCCTTCGGATGAAGAGCTCTTCGGTACAGTGATGTACGAAGACTGATTATATAAGCCAAGGAGATTGATATGGCAGGCGAAGCTATTCGCGAAATGGACCTTAAATACAATCTGCACTCTTGGTCCGCCCAGGGTGCGTTGAAACCGATTGTCGTGGAAAGGGCGGAAGGTATTTACTACTGGGACGCCGACGGCAAGAAGTACTATGATATGTCTTCCCAGCTGGTCAACGTCAATATCGGACATGGTAACAAGAAGGTGATCGAGGCTATTAAAAAGCAGGCTGAAAAGCTCCCCAATATCGGTCCCGGTCATGCCGTGGACGTGCGGGCGGAACTGGCCAGGAAGATCATCGAAGAGGTGGCTCCGGATAATATGGGGAAGGTGTTTTTCACCAATGCCGGTGCCGAAGCCAACGAGAACGCGCTGAAAATCGCAAGGATGTACACCGGGCGGTATAAGGTGTTTTCTCGCTATCGGTCCTACCACGGCGCGACCTACGGTGCGGCGAACCTTACCGGAGAACCGAGACGGTTTCCTTCGGAACCGGGTATCCCAGGGTTTGTAAAGTTCTTCGATCCCTATATGTACCGTGAACCGAAACAGGCGAAATTCGACAGTGAGAAAGATTACAGCGATTATTGCCTTGAAAAGCTCCGGGAACAGATCATCTGGGAAGGACGAAACCAGGTGGCGGCAATCTTTCTCGAAACCGTTACGGGAAGCAACGGTGTGTTGATTCCCCCCGAAGGATACCTGCAAGGGGTCCGGAAGATCTGCGACGAATTCGGCATCATGATGGTCTGTGACGAGGTTATGGCCGGATGGGGCAGAACCGGGGAATGGTTCGCCGTGAACAACTGGAACGTGAAACCCGACATCATTACTTTTGCCAAGGGGATTACCTGCGGATATGTTCCCATCGGCGGCGTTATTGTGTCCAAAGAGATCGCGAAGCACTTCGATGAAAACGTGTTCCTCTGCGGTCTTACCTATAACGCCCACCTTTTAGGCTGTGCAGCCGGCATTGCCACCATTGAGGTGTATAAAGAAGAAAAGCTCCTGGAAAACGCCAGGGCCATGGGAAAGGTGCTGAAAGCCGAATTGGAAAAGATTCGGGACAGCCACCCCTGTGTGGGCCAAATTCGGTCCATAGGACTTTTCGCCATGGTGGAATTCGAAAAAAATTCCAAGACCCATGAACCCATGGTACCCTATGCCGCAGATCCGGAAAAGATCATGCCAAAGATCATCGGCAAACTTAGGGAGAAAGGTTTTACGACCTATTCCCACGAGAACATGGTGGCGGTTTCTCCTCCCCTGATCATCAAGGAACACGAGATCAAGGAAGCCATGGCCATCCTCGACGAGGTATGCACCTGGGTGGATGAAACTTTTGTGGTTGAGTAATCAACTTGTAACATGATAAACGAAGAAACCCGATCGCTTCAGCGGTCGGGTTTTTTTTACAGGTATTGCTGAACCAGTTTGATTCGTTCTGAGAAATATGATGCCCGGCGGCGGTTAAACACCGCAGGGTCACCGTTTATTCCGGTGACGGCCGGTTTCAGTTTGCGCTGCTCATCCTGCAGCAGGGAGAGGTAATCCTTCCAACCCATGTCGGAGTGTACCGAGGTTTTCGGTACCCGGTCCATAACGGATCGCCAGTCTTTCCCGCCGGCTTTCAGAATCAACACATAGAGAGACAATTCCTGGGCGGAAAGATCGTCCAGCACATTTTCTTGGGTGTCGGTGCTCGGGAATACCCGCCGGTAAAAGTCGAGGAAATCTTTTTCTGCTTCTTCGTAGTGTCCTTCTTCATAAAGAAGCTGGGCGTATAGGGGAATCCGATGTTCCACCATGTATTCCCGGCACTGTGGAGTGTTCAGGTACTGTCCGGCAGTAGAGAACTCCCCATGTTCCAGGTAGGCATTCCCTAAGAAGAAAGCCAGAGCAGTATCCTGGGTTTCTTCATACCCCTGAAGGAGAATTTCCACTCGTCTCTGAATATTCCCGGCGTCAGTGTGATTGAGAAAATATTCGATATACACTTGAGGCTGTTGCGGAAAACGGAGGATTGCCTTTTCCAAAAGTTCGTCCGATTTTTCTTCATGTTCCCTGGAGCGTTCATACCTGGCGCTGTCAAGAAGGCGTTTCCACCGGGGATTCTTCAGATACGGTAAAACCACCCGGAAGAATATCACCAGAAGAAATAACGCGCCAGGAATGAGAAAAAGATAAAGATTCATAGATCGTCCCCCTGAAGGTTGAGAATTTCATGTTTTCCTGTTATCCCGTCCACCAGAATATGAAACGTCCGGCGCCGGCGATCAGAACATCTGACGATCCAAAAAGGTTTATAAATAACTTGCTCTTCCTGAACAACGGCGGAAGGAAGAAGCAGGGTCTTCATTTTATGGATAGCCGAGTGAAGCAGGTAGGTTTCGGCGGTTTTACGAGCATCTTCCACCGAGGTTTTGGCGCGTATCAGGGACTCTTCTTCCGTTGAGAGAAGAGTATGTTCAAACGCATCGGCGGTGGAGGCAATATTGTGTACCAGGTCTACCAGGATGTAAGCTCGGATACTTCGATGGCCCAGAAATGTTTTTACCGAATACAGGTAATGAATCCACAGGTAGGGGTAATAGATCAGCCGCTGCACCTGGGGAAGGAAGGAACCGGAATATGCAGACAGTAAACCGGCGGCTTTGTTACGATCGATGTTGGGTGAAATGACGTGGACATCTTTACTCATGGGGTCCTGATACCTTCTTTATCACAGTCTTCCCCGCTTTTTTAAAGCGGGGAAGACATAAGGGTTTCTTCTTCTGGAAGCCCTAGGGGTTTAACGAGTCTGCTACACCTCGGGCAGCATTGGACAGATTCGCGTCGGCGGAAGCAAGCATTTCCCGCGGGATAGACCCGACCTTGGCGGCTTCGTCGATGGCTTTGAGAATATGTCCCGGTACGGGGCTGGATTTCTGGGTTGCCAGGCTGACAAGAAAAATCAGCACAATCGAAACCACCAGTCCTGCGAACATGGGATGAATCGCCGTGGCTGCGGCGGCTCCGGTAACATTCCAGAGGAAAGCTATGGCAGCGCCACCAATAATGGAAGAAATCGCGCCGGGAGTGTTGGCTTTCTTCCACCAGACGGCGCACACGTACGCCGGAAGAAAGGCACTTCCCAGCACCGAAGTGGTGAACACTACGATGGAGAAGACTCCCGGCGGTTGAAGCAGGGCAACCACGAATCCGATAACACCGATAAGGAGTACCAGGAGGCGTGACACCAGAACCATCTGCTTGTCCCCGGCGTCAGGCTTGAAGAAGCGCTGGAAAATGTCTCGGGAGGCGATAGTTCCCACCTGCAGTAAGATAGAGTCCGCTGTGGACATGATGGCCGCCATAATGGCCGCCATAACGATACCTACCACGGCTCCGGGGAGCAGCTTGTTGGCTACTTCGAAGATAGCCATTTCAGGGTCCCCCAGATTCGGCACGATGATGATAGCCAGGATCCCGACGATGTAGGGCGCGGTAACGAAGAAGAGGTTCCACAGGGTGGAGTATAAACCGGCCATTCTGGCGGTCTTTGGACTGCTCATGGCCATGTGGCGGGTTACCACATGGGGCCAGCCCATGTATCCCACCGAGAAGATCAGGACCGCCCCGGCCACTTCGCCCCAGGCGTTCTTGTACTGCAGGCCCTTGCCCCAGATGGATAGATAAGTGGGATCAATCTGGGCGATGGCTTCGTTGGCCGCGGTCCATCCTCCCACATAACTTAAAGAGGCACCGAAAATCCAGACCACACCGATGACCATGACGATACTTTGAAAGAAATCGGTATAGGCCACGGCGAAGTATCCGCCCAGATAGGTGTAAACCATGATGATCCCCACAGCGATAAGCAGGGAGACCCAATAGGGGAGCCCGGTCACCAGGGCCATGCCCTTACCTCCGGCGATGAACTGAGCCAGGACGTAAAAGAAAAGGAAGAAAATGGTCAGGATACCCGCTATGAGGCGGGTCGCCGCGTGGGGGTACCGGTTTTCCAGATACTCGATAGAGGTGAGAGAACCTAGAATCTTAGAAAGTTTCCTCATGCGCCGACCGATAATCGACAGGTTAACCACACCGCCGCCGATATCACCCACGGCATACCAGATAGCCCAGTACCCCGCCCGGAAGCCCTCCGATCCGGCTCCGAGGAACATGTAACCGCTCATCGAGGTTGATTGCAGGGTCATGGCGGTAACCAAAGGACCGACCTTGCGGCCTCCTAACAGGTAGCCTTCCAGGTCTTTGGCCCCACCTTTCCTTACAGCCCAGAAACCGATACCCACTACGACAACATAATAGAAGATGAGAAAGACCAGAACAATTGGGTTCATTCGTCTCCTCCTTCTTCGTAGTTGTCAGGATCATCCGGCCAATTCCGCGATTTTACGAAAAAGACCAGGGTGTAGATGATCCAGAAGGCGGGAAAGCCGAAGAGTACCCAGCTTGTTGCCGCTGGAAGTCCAAACATACTTACACCTCCAAATAAAGAATTTTCTCTATTTTATCTAACTTTTTCAATTCGTCAAGAAAAAAATCTAAAAAGTCCATTAAGTAAAAATTATGAACCAATAGTAAAAAAGCCGCCCGGTAATACCGAACGGCTTGCGTAACCCGATAAGGAAAATTATTGCTCGTAGGTTCCGACAATAATCTCCCGTTTGTTCGGCGAGTCTTCTTTATATACGGCTTCGCTGCCTTTGCCGAACTGATCTTGTGGTTTAAAAACCACCTTTCCCGGGGTAATGCAGTGGGGCACCGGGCATACATGGAGGCATAACTGACAACCCACGCATTTGTCCTCGTCGATTTTCGGCTGCCGTTTTTCCGCGTCCCACTCAATGGCCTGATGGGCTCCGTCAAAACAGCTGATGTAGCAGCGGCCGCAGCCCACGCAGGTATCCAGGTCGATCTGAGGATACACTTTGAAATCCCGGTCCAGATGGTCCGCCGGAATCATGTTTTTCAGGGCGATACCGACGAAATCTTCCAGTTTGTCGAAGCCTTTTTCCGCCAGGTACAGGGACAGGCCGCTGATCATGTCTTCCACAACGCGATAACCGTACTGCATCACCGAGGTGGTGAACTGCAGGTTGGTGCAGCCGAGAGCCAGGAATTCGGCGCAGTCTTCCCAGGTTTCAATACCCCCGATACCGCTGACGGGGACGTCCTTCAGTTCCGGGTCCTGCTTCATGTTGCAGATGAACCGCAGGGCGATGGGCTTGGCAGCCTTGCCGGAATAACCGGAAATCGAGGATTTGCCGTTTACCACCGGCAGGCCGCAATAGGTATCCAGGTCAAGGCCGGTGATAGCCTTGATGGTATTAATTGCCGCAATGGCGTGACCGCCGGCGCGGATAGCAGCTTTGGCCGGTACTTCCATCTTTTCGATATTGGGGGTCATTTTCAGCATCACCGGAAGGTTGGTGCCCCGTAAGGTTGCCTTGGTGAACTTGGTAATGAGTTCTTCGCTGGCTCCGACGTCGCTCCCCATGCCTTCGTGGGTCATCTGCGGGCAGGAATAGTTACATTCCAGAATATCCGCACCGGCTTCGGTCACATCCCGGGCAAGGCGTTCCCAGTCTTCTTCGTTCATTCCCATAATGGAAACGATAAGGCACTTATTGGGGAAATCCTTTTTCAGCTTGCGGATGAACTCCAGGTTCTCCTCGTAGGGATGGTCGGAGATCTGTTCCATATTTTTGAAGCCCACAAAGGGGAGGGTTTCCTTCCGAACGTGGTCGAATCGGGGTGAACATTCATCGGGAATATAGGTTCCCACGGTTTTGAAGACCACCCCGCCGCCGCCGGTTTCAAGAAACTTAGCGCACATTTCATAGGTCGCTGAAACCGGTGAGGAGGAGAGAAAGAAGGGGTTCTCACAATGGAATCCCAGAAAATCAATTGATAAATCAGCGTGCTTTGCCATGTTATTTTCCTCCCTGCCTGATAAAAGCGTCGATCTGTTCAGCCGCGACCTTGCCGGCGGCCACTGCTTGAACCACCGTTTTCCCGCCGTTGACGATATCCCCGCCGGAGAAGATGTCGGCCACACTGGTCTTGCAGTCCTTGTCCTCGTCGGCCACGACGAAGTTCTTCTCCGTCAGCTTGACTCCGGGAGCGGCAGCAGACAGATCGGGAGCCGGTTTCTGTCCCACGGCTACGATAACCTGGTCGGCCGGCAGCATAATGGTCGAGTCGTCGTAAAAGCCTTTCCCCTTGACGGCGGTTACCTGGCCGTTGGACCCGACGAACTCTTCAGGAGCGAATCCGTAGTAGAACAGAATATTCAGATCTTCCACGTAATCCACTTCTTCCCGGTAGGCGGGCATTTCGGCCCGGGTGCGGCGGTACAGCACGGAAACCTTTTCGGCGCCTAAGAGCTTGGCCGTGGTGGCGCAGTCCATGGCCACGTCTCCGCCGCCTATAACGACGACGCTCTTGCCTACCTTGATCTTTCCGCCGGAAGGTTTCGCGTTCACAAGAAAGTCCACAGCCGTAGTAACTCCCTGCAAGTCGATTCCGGGAACGGATACCTTCTGGGGTGCCTGGTTGCCCGGAGCCAGAAAAAAGGCCTTATAACCGTCTTTCCTCAAGGCATCCAGGGTTATATCTTTTCCCACCTTGGTATTGAGCTTTATAACCACACCGAGATCGGTGACATATTTGATTTCTTCTTCCACCACATATTTCGGAAGCCGGGAAGGAACGATACCGGACATCAGCACACCGCCGGCATAGGACTTCTCCTCGAAGATTGTCACCCCATAACCAAGCATAGCCAGGCCGGCGGCACAGGAAAGACCCGCGGGACCGGAGCCGATAACGGCAACCTTGCCTTTATCCTGTTTCGGTGGTTCCAAAGCTTTGAAACCGGTAGCTTTTTCATAGTCCGTGGCAAAACGCTGGATGCGGCCGATCTGGATAGGCCGGTCGATACCCGTTCTTGAACAGGCTTCTTCACAGAGTTTTTCATAGGGGCAAACCCTGGCACAGATACCGCCCAGGATATTGTTCTTCCGGATCGTTTCAGCGGCGCCCTTAAAGTTTTTAAAGCGAATGGAACGAATAAAACTTCCAGGATCGGTTCCCGCTGGGCAATCCCTTGAACAGGGCGCGTCGATACACAACAGACACCGGGAAGCTTCTTCCATAACCGTCGCGATCGTCAGCGGAGGCACGGCTTCGCACAGGTAATTCTGCTCCGGACTCGCACCCTGGGCATTGGTTTTATGATTCATCAGTTAACCTCCTTGCAGTTATCGGTGATGAACCGGATAAGATTTTAGTCGCAACGTTTATCTTAACTCCAAATTCTCTATTCGTCAAAGAGTAAATCAGCGATTATTGAGGTTTTCTTTGAAGAATTATAACGGAAATCACTACAATGACAATGCCGATCAGGGTCCAGACTCCCGGTTTTTCTCCGATAAAGAGCATGGATAGGGCAACGCCGGTAACGGGAATGAGAAATTTAAAACCCGCGGCTCTTAAAACATCCATGTATTTCAATACATAATTGAACAGAAAAAAGGGCAAGGCGGTGGCGATAATACCGAGGTAGAGAACCAGGATAACATCCAACGTTCCATGGAATTCCCGAAGCTGTACAGACCAGTCATTCAAACCGAGGGAGACCGCCATGAGGACCAGACTTCCCGACAACATGGTGAAGAAGGTGGGAATCATACCGCCGTAGGTGCGGATATAGCCTTTCAGGGTGATATTGTACATGGTCATACAGATAGCCGCGCAGAGAAGGAGAAGGTTTCCCATAAAATAACCTCCTCCAACGGCAAGACCGGTGAAATTTCCCCCCGTGGTGACCAGAAACATCCCAAAAAGACCGGTAACGGCGCCGAAAATCTCCCAGCGGTGTAACGGTTCCTTCAGGATCAGGGGGGCCAGGACCACCGCAAAGATCGGCTGGGTGTTGGCCAGGGTGGGGCCCGTGGCGGCGCTGGAAAGGTCCACGCCGTAAAAAAGAAAGAGGGCGAACCCAGCGATACCGAAGGTTCCGATGAAGGACATCATCAGCATATCTTTCAGGACAATCGGTTTTCCCAGTTTCCGACGTTCCAGGAAGAAAAAGGGGATTAAAGGGAGAAACCCCATAAAGTGTCTGGTGAAGGCCATGAAAGCGGGGTGGACGGTACACATGATATACTTGGACACCGGGTAAGCACTGCCCCAGCAGAACATAGAAAGAACCAGGATTGAAAAAATCTTGAGAGAAACGTCATGATGTCTCATTGTCCGGTAAGTATAGGGTTTTCATCTCGGATTTGCAAGGAACAGATGGACAGCATCTTCGGGTGTGTTTCTAATTCGAGGCCGGTATCGTTGCGATACCGGCTCTGTTGTATTTTGCGGAAATCCTTTCGTAAAGCGGTCTTCTTTCAGACCAGAGAAACACCGCTGAGAATAGAAAGGTACTTCACCTGCTCGTTGTCAGACCGGGAAGTCAGAATAATGGGTACCTGGGCTCCCACGATTATGCCGGCCATCTTCATGTTGGTCAGGTAAGCCACGGTTTTATACATCACGTTGGCCGCTTCAATATCGGGAAGAACCACCACGTCGGCGTCACCTCCCACCTGGGTTGTAATGCCTTTCACTTCGCAGCTCTTGGCGGAGATCGCGTTGTCCAGGGCGAAGGGTCCGTCGATGAGACAGCCTTTGATCTGTTTCCGGTCGGCCATCTTTGAAAGAATCGCCGCGTGGATGGTCACATCCATGGCGGGGTTGACTTTTTCCACCGCCCCTACCACGGCAACCTTGGGAAGTTCTACCCCCAGCTTCTTTGCCAGTGTCACGGCGTTGTTCACCATACCGATCTTTTCTTCCAGTCCCGGGGCTATGTTGAGCGCCGCGTCGGTCATGATGAGAAGCTTGTGGTACAAAGGGCTTTCAATGATCGTAATATGAGAGAGGATACCTTCGCCCCGGAGCCCCAGTTCCTTGTCCAGGGCGGCTTTCATGATGGTGGCGGTGGCTACCTTTCCCTTCATCAGCAGGTCGGCTTTTCCCGATCGCACCAGCTCCACAGCCTTTCGGGCAGATTCGGCTTCACCTTCCGCCTCCACCAGGGGAAAGGAACCGATATCCAGGGATTCTTCCTCGGCGATCTTAAGGATTTCCTTTTTGTTTCCCACCAGAACCGGTTCAACGATGTTATTTTTAGCGGCGTTCACTATGGCGATGAGCGCGTCGGCTTCCTGTGCCATGGCCAGGGCCACCCGTTTGGAGGGCTGTTCCTTGGCCAATTTTTCCAGTTCGTCAAAGCTGCGTATCATCATTCTTTCCTCCTGCGAAATTTGTGAAAAGAATTATACCAAAAGTATAAAAGAACACCAATAGTAAATAATGAAGAATGAAAGAGATCTTATTTTCTGAAGAGACCCCTTACTCCTTTTTCGGCCAGCCGTCCTAAACCCCGGATTGCCTGATTTTTTACCGAATCAAGGAGTTCCTCTTTCAGGGTTTTATTCCCGTTTATGTTTTTCCCTGCTCCGGAGGAGGGCGTTGCAGCGGATTGAGAAGGGCCGGAGACTTCCTGCTTGAAATTGACGGTACTCTTCCAGTCTTCTTTCCCCTCCGCCGCGTTTAGAAAGATTCGGGTGACTTCTTCCGGTCCGAGAGAATCATCGGAAGAAAATTCCCTTCCCGCCGAATCGGTATACGTGAGGAAAATCCCTGTCCTCGCGTCTCCGTAGGCTGAAAGGAAAGCATCCCCGTAGGTGAAATTGCAATGGTCCAGATCCTTGCCGAAACGGTTCAGTGCCGCAGCTATCTGACCTTCCGTGGGGTTGCGAAGAATCGTTCCGTCCGAGGTCTCCAAACTGATTTCTACATTTCCCATATCATGCCTCCACATATTTAAACTATTTTGTATACTACACCGCTCCGAAGGGAAAAGCAACTAAATCCGGTGACCGAAGGAATCTTTACCACGAACCGCTCCCAGGGGATAGTATTTCCCACTGTTTAATCTTGACTTTTCAGGTCTGCAATCTTACAATAACGCGGGTTCTCGGACTTCCTCCGAAGGGAGTCCATCATTTTTTTTACAGGATGTTAAGGAAGACGAATGCTCGAAGTTAGGGACGTGAGTAAACACTTCGGAGGGCTTAAAGCCCTGCAGGAAGTCAGTTTTACGGTTCAAGCCGGAAGAATCCACGGTATCATCGGCCCCAACGGGTCGGGAAAGACTACCATGTTCAACTGCATCACCGGTCTGCTGCCTTTAACCGGAGGAACGATCCTGCTGGGTGAGAAGGACATTACCGGAAGGGCTCCCGATAAAATCGCCAATATGGGCATTCGCCGAACCTTCCAGGCAGGTATTCTGATTCCCCAGTTGACGGTCTTAGAAAACGTAATGAGCGGAGAGTATATTTTCAGCGGGCATGACGTGGGAGATACCTTTTTCAGACTTCCTTTTAAAAAGTCGAAGGCTGAGGAAGAACTGGAGCAGCGGGCCCGGGAAACCCTGGCCCTGGTAAACATGTCCCAGGCGGCAGACCGGTGGGCCCACGACCTGGTCTGGGCGGAACGTCAGTTCGTCCAGATTGCCCGGGCCCTGATCTCTCGACCGAAATTCCTTCTGCTGGATGAACCGGCTTCGGGCATGGGGTCGAAGGAAACCGAGATGGTGGGGGTGCTGATCAGAAAGATCCGGGAGATGGGGACCACTCCTGTGGTGGTGAGTCACGATATGAAACTGCTGATGAACGTGGCCGAATGGGTCACGGTGCTGAACTTCGGCAGGAAAATCGCCGAAGGTGTCCCGGCGGATATTCAAAAGGACCCGAAGGTACTGGAGGCTTACCTTGGAACAGAAGACTGACATGAGAATCCTCCAGGTGCAGGGTCTGGAGGTCTCCTACGGGCATATTCAAGCCCTGAAAGGCCTTGACCTGGAGATTATGAAAGGTGAAATCGTTGTCCTGGTGGGAGCCAACGGCGCGGGTAAAACCACCCTGATGGAAACGATTCTCGGGGTCAATAAAGTTGGAAAAGGGGATATCCTGTATAAAGGAAAGTCCATTCTCGGCAAGCCGGCGGATAAAAACGTCCGGGACGGTATGTTTCTTGTTCCCGAGGGAAGGGGTGTTTTTGCCTGGATGACGGTTAAGGACAACCTGCTTTTGGGGGCGCATCATAACATCCGCCAGGCCGACGAAAAAATGAAGGCGGTATTCGAGTCTTTTCCCGTTTTATCGGAGCGGCGGGATCAGGTCGCCAAGACCTTGAGCGGCGGCGAACGGCAGATGCTGGCCATTGCCAGGGCTCTTATGTCGTCCCCGGAGCTCATTATGATCGACGAGCCTTCCATCGGTCTGGCTCCGATCATTGTGAACGATATCTTTGAGATTATCGTGAATCTGAACAGGCAGGGCTACTCCATTCTTCTTTCAGAGCAGAATGTGTACAAGGCCTTAAAATGCGCCCATCGGGGGTACGTGTTGGAAACAGGAAACCTTGTTCTTTCGGGTACGGCGGAAGAACTCTTAAATAATCCCGGTATTCGGGAAGCTTATCTCGGAGCCTAGGACATCATGGAAGTATTTATCGCTCAATTCATTAACGGCCTTTCCCTGGGAAGTATCTATGTTCTGCTGGTAACGGGATTCAATCTGCTTTTGCTGGTAGCCATGATAATCCATTTTTCCTTTCCTGTAACGGTGGTTTTCTCCATGTATATTTCCTGGGCAGTGCTGAATGTGACGGGAAACAACCTCATCCTGGGCAGTCTCGCGGGAATCCTGTCGGCCATTATCCTTAATATCGCCACGGCACCCATGTTCCAGCACATCATGAAGAAGCGGGGCCATGTGGACATCAACGCCACCATGGTAATCTCCATGGGCATCGGCATGATCATTACCGACGTTTTGTCCCACGGATTCAACCACGGCTTCCCCATCGCTTTCCCCGATAATCTTACCGGCAGTTCCAAGGGGGCCATGCTGAATGTGGGACTTATCAGCATCTCCCGGGGTCAGGTTATTACCTTGGTCGTGGGAGTCGTTGTGGTGGCCGGGCTGTTCTACCTGCTGTACAGGACCCGGGCGGGCCGGGCTTTCCGGGCCATCGCGGAAGATCCCAACGGCGCCCGGCTGGTGGGGTTGCCTATCTTGAAAACGGGTATCCAGAGTTACGCCCTGACGGGGATTCTAGGGGGTATGACGGCGGTCCTGCTGTCGATTCTACTGGGTTCGGCTTCTCCGGGCTTAGGCGATCAAATGGCCCACAAAGTCCTGGCGGTATCCATTATTGCCGGTCTGGGAAATTTACAAGGGGGTCTGGTTATCGGGTTGCTCCTGGGGGTACTGGAAGCCATGGTTCAGGGATACCTTTCCGGATCCTGGTCCAACGCCATAGCTTTCGTCGTTATGCTTATCGTCATCCTGGTTAAACCCAAGGGTGTCTTCGGTATGAAACTAGGATAACTATCCTTGGGGAACTTTAGAAGGGAGGTTTAAGCCTTGTCTCTTCCAATGTATTATTACCTTGCCATAACGGCCATCTATATCCTCATGAGCTGGTCCATTTACCTGCCCTACCGGGCGGGGCAGCTCCATTTCCTCACCGTGGCTAATATGGCCATTTCGGCCTATTTTGCCGCCTACGCAGCCCTTCACTGGCACTGGCCCTTTGTGGTCATCTTTCTCCTGGGAACCCTGCTGGGCGCCCTGCTGGGCTTTATCATCTCCCTGGCCATCGGGGATGCTCCCTGTTTCGCCGTGGTGATTGTGGGATTTACTTTTATCTACATAACCAAAACCGTCATAGAGAATACCGAAGCTCTCGGTGGACCCCTGGGTATCTTCAGTATTCCGAAGATTCTCGAGGACGTGAAGGATCATCGTACTTTCATGCTGATCCTGTCCTATGCCATGGTGCTGCTGGTGGGGATTCTTATTCACCGGTTTGAAAATTCGAAAATGGGAAGGGCTGCTTCGGCGGTTTTTATCGATAAGAATTTAGCCACATCCTTCGGTATAAACACAAAAAAAATCGGCATAACCTTTCAGACCGCTGCCAGCGCCCTGGGCGGCATGTCCGG
>JAFGDJ010000096.1 GCA_016932135.1 Spirochaetales bacterium
AACCCTTCTCTGACCATCGGATTTCAACTGGACGAAGTGACCCTGCGGCACCGGGGATACACGAAAAAGCAGGCCCGAGAGGCTTCCATCCAGGCTTTATCCGACCTCTACATGGGTGATCCCAAAGGGCTGGTCAAACGGTACCCCCATCAGATCTCCGGTGGGATGCAGCAGCGCATCTGCATCGCCATGGCCCTTTTATGCCGGCCTGACCTGATGATTCTGGACGAACCTACCACCGCCCTGGACGTGACCACCGAGGTTGTGATCCTGGATATCATCGACGAGCTTATCGATAAATACGACATGTCGATGATCTATATCTCCCACGATATCGGGGTTATCAACAAGGTTTCCGACCGGATCGCCGTGATGTACCGCAGCGAGGTGGTGGAAACGGGAAAACAGGAAACCATCTTTCAGCACCCCAAGCATCCCTACACCCGGGCCTTGATAAACTGCATGCCCCGGTCGGGAGTGGTGAAGGAAGAGGTGCGGCTTAATACCATAGAAGGGTATGTTACCCGGCGGAGTGCCGCGGAAACCGGCTGTCCCTTCGCCCCCCGATGTGAGAAAAAGGTTCCGGGCTGTGAAGAGAAATACGGGATGGTGGAAAGGGCCCCCGGCCACTTTGCCGCCTGCGACCGGGCTTACGCCGAGGATGTGCCTGAAAAAAAACGGACGGCCATAAAGATTCCCTCCGAGCAGAACGGCCATGAGGGAACCCTCATAGATATCGACAATATATTCAAATATTACGGCGCTCCGGGAAAACGGGTTCGGGCGGTGGACGGTGTGTCGGTATCCCTGGCGAAGAACAACGTTCTCGGTGTGGTCGGAGAATCGGGCTGCGGTAAGAGTACCATGGGCCTGACTGTCAGCGGCCTTCTGAAGCCGACCAGGGGAAAGATTGTTTTCGACGGCATCGACATATCCATGTCCTGGAAAAAGAGGAGCCCGGAGGTCCTGAGGGATATCCAGCTTATCTTCCAAAACCCCGGGCGTTCCCTGAACCCTTCCTTTACCCTGGAAAACATTATCGGCCGGCCGATGAAGAAACTCCTGGGCATCCGGTCCCGGGAAGAACGGAAGAAACGGATTATCGATATCCTTAAAAAAGTTGACCTGGGGGAGGAGTATCTCTACCGCAAAGCCACCCAGCTCTCCGGCGGAGAAATGCAGCGGGCCGCCGTGGCCCGGGCTTTTTCCATATCCCCCCACCTGTTAATCTGCGACGAACCCACCTCGGCCCTGGATGTGTCGGTCCAGGCTTCGGTGCTTAATCTCTTAGGAGAACTGCAGCAGGAAACCGGGGCTTCCTACATGTTTATCTCCCATGATCTGAATGTGATTAACTATATCAGCGATTACATCATGGTTATGTACTTAGGCCGAGTCTGTGAATACGGCCGGAAGGATGAGGTGGTGGGTCCCCCCTATCACCCCTATACCGAAGCCCTGATGTCCGCGGTACCGGATGTTGATCCTTCGCTGAAGCGGAAGGTTATCCGTCTGGAGGGTTCACCCCCCAATCCCACAAAGAAGATCAAGGGCTGTCCCTTTGCCGGCCGCTGCCACAAGAAAATCGGGGATATCTGCGACAAAGAACCCCCGCCGAAGGTATCTTTTTCCCAAACCCATTTCGCCTATTGCCACCTGTCTCCCGAAGAGATGGGGGCGGAAAGAGCGGAGGTGAATCCCGATGTCAAGGGTGCGTAAAACCCTTGCTAGGGTTTGCTGACATGGTATACTCTATAAACAGGTAACAACAACAAGGATACGCTAGACGAGGAGGACGTACCATGCCTGAATTCGGATCCCCATTCTCAGGTCTTGCCAATGACCGCAAGCTTACCGATGAGGAGCTGGTAAGAGCCATACGCTTCATGATCGCGGCGGAGTACGAAGCCATCCAGTTGTATATGCAGCTGGCCGAATCCACGGACAACAAGCTGGCCATCGCAGTGCTGAAAGACATCGCCGATGAGGAGCGGGTACACGCCGGCGAATTCCTCCGGCTTCTTCACGAACTAGACCCGGAAGAGGAAAAGTTCTATGCCGAAGGGGCGGAGGAAGTGGAAGAGGAGATGGAGGAACTCCGATAAGGGCTGTCGGTCGCCCGGATCAATTAAGAGAGAAATCCACGGATATCCTACCGATTGTAACGGATCTCATCCGAAACGGGCGGGAATGTTCCCTTTGATGACAGGAGGGTTCATGAAACAAATAACCGTACAAAACGCCCGTCTTCATAACCTTAAAAATCTGAACATCTCCATACCAAAGAACTCCCTGGTGGTGGCCACCGGGGTAAGCGGCTCGGGAAAATCCAGCCTGGTTTTCGACATTATCTTCGAGGAAGGGCGCCGGCAGTACCTGCGGTCCTTAGGGGTTTTTACAGAGATCGATAATGAGGAAAAATTCGACCGCATCTCCGGAATCGGTCCGACTATAGCCGTTCAGCAGAACATCATACGACAGAGCAGCCCCCGGTCCACGGTGGGTACACGAACGGGTATCCTGAATCTGCTTTCCGTACTGTACTCGGGGGAAGGCCGTATATTCTGCTCCTTCTGCGGGTCGCCGATGGATGAACATCTGATATGTAAAGCCTGCGGCCGGCGGGAGGAACGCCTTCCGGCGGGTTATTTTTCCTATAACAACCCCAGGGGTATGTGTGTAAAGTGTTCGGGCCGGGGATCTTATTTCGAAATAAATATGCGGAAATTGGTTCCGGATGAAAGAACGACTCTCCAGCAGGTGTATGATACCGTCGGGTTGACCCCAGGTTATATGAAATTGATGCAGAGGCATTATACGGAATATCTCGCCACATCCTTTTATGACATACCCGACGAGGTTAAAGAAGAGATCCTCTATGGCCATACCTTAACAAAAAGCAGTGAAAGACGCAGTTGTTGCCTTTTAAGGATCTTCCAGGGGCGGTTGCATTGGCATGGGGCGGATTCCAGCGGATTGTATGAGCGGTCTGTCTGTTCCGAGTGTCAGGGCTTTCGGGTCGGAGAAGAGGCCCGGCGGGTATCTCTGGGGGGTAAACATATCGGGGAATTGGGGTATATGACCCTGGGCGAATTACAGGATTTCCTCAAAGCCCTGCCTGAAAAGGAAAACCTGACACCCTTTGGAAAGAATCTTTTAAAGGAGATTGAAGAAAGAACTGAAAGTTTAATCGCTTCACGGCTGGGGCATTTGTCCTTGTACCGGGAAATGCCTTCCTTAAGCGGCGGGGAGATCCAGCGGCTCTTTCTGAACACTCATCTGGATTCGAAGATGGACTCCCTGATCTATATCCTGGATGAACCGACGGTGGGGCTTCACGAGACTGAAAAGGAGAAGCTCCTGGAATCAATGAAAAACCTGAAAGACCTGGGAAACACGGTTATCGTGGTGGAACATAACAGAAGGATCATCGAGAAAGCCGAACACCTGATCGACCTGGGGCCGAAAGCCGGGATCGAAGGCGGCTGCCTGGTTTATCAGGGGAACCTGGAAGGTCTGCTGGCCTGTGAAGAATCCCTTACCGGCAGGTATCTTTCCGGCCGAGATACCATGCCCCTGCGTACACTGAAAGGGAATATGGTCATTGATGGTTCGACGCCCTGTCTGACGGTTCGGCATGGGAAAACGAACAATCTCAAGGATATTACCGTGTCCTTCCCCCTGGGGGTGTTGGTCGGCGTTGCCGGGGTATCGGGAAGCGGGAAGAGCTCGCTGGTATCCCACACCCTCGGTACGCTCCTGAAAGGATTTTTTCACGACTCCTGGGAGAAGGATGAGGAGGATATCCCGGAAAAGGATACGGCAGAGGAAGATGAGGAAGGAGGGGTACAGGCAGTATCCGACAGGTTGGAAGGAGTCGAACATCTCAAAGGGGTTGCCGAAGTGACTCAGGCTCCCATCGGGAGAAAGATGAGTTCCAACCCGGTAAGCTATATCGGCATCTGGGACAAGATCCGCGGACTCTTCGCCCGGCAGCCCGAGGCACATGAGCAGGGGCTTACCGCCGGGCATTTTTCCTTCAATTCAAAGGGGGCCTGCCCGGTTTGCGGCGGCAGCGGCAGGGAGAGCCTCTGGCTGGGCGGCACGGTGAAAATAGATTCGGTATGTAAAGAGTGTCACGGGAAACGATTCAATGAGGCGGCCCTGTCCGTCCGGTACAAGGGCAAAACGATCTTTGATATCCTGCAGATGAGCGTTTGTGAAGCCGTGGATTTCTTTGAAGGCCAGCAAGGGATTCTCTCGACCCTGGCGGTGCTGGAAAAAATCGGCATGGGGTACATTACTCTGGGGCAGCCCACCCCCTCTTTAAGCGGAGGGGAAGCCCAGCGGATTAAGCTGGCCAGGGAGATCGGCCGGCGGCGGAAGGGCAATATCCTCTATATCCTGGACGAACCTACCGCGGGTTTGAGCATGTATGATGTCGCCAAACTTATCGGGCTTCTGGATGAACTGGTCGCTAAAGGAAACTCGGTCATCGTCATCGAGCACGACCCGGCGGTCCTCTCTTCCTGCGACTGGATCATCGAACTGGGACCGGGCGGAGGAACGGAAGGGGGGAGGGTTATAGCCCAAGGCTCCCCCGGTGACTTGAAGACGAATCCGAAATCGGTGACGGGAAGATTTTTAGCATGAAACGAGACTATTGGCCGACCGATGAGTGGCGGATCGCGGAACCCTCGTCCCTGGGGATGGATCCTGGAAAGCTTGTCGAGCTAAACAGGACGGTGAAAGACCAATACGCTACCGTCAACGGTCTGATGGTGGTGAGGAAGGGGTATATCGTTTTTGAGAACTACTACAACGGTTTCAAACAGGATAAACCTCAGCACGTGGCTTCGGTGACGAAGAGCTTTCTATCCGCCCTTATCGGCCTTGCTCTTTCGAAAGGGTATATCCAAAGGGTCGATCAAAAGGTCTTGAGCTTCTTTCCCGAATATGAACCCGCCCCCGGGGACATTCAAAAACGCCTGATAACCTTACGGCATCTGCTTACCATGACCGCGCCCATGGCCTGGAAAAAATCGGATACCACGGGCCATGAACCCCTGGACCGCCTGCGGAGGCAGCGGAACTGGGTTCAGTTCATCCTGGAGTTGCTGGGTCAGAACGGCCGGCCCGGCGCCTTTCAGTACAGTACCGCGGGGGCTCATCTGTTGTCGGCTGTCCTTACCCGGTCCGCGGGAATGTGCGCGCGGCAGTTCGCCAACGAACACCTTTTTAAGCCCCTGGGAATTCGTGAGATTCCGGATTACCCGGAGCAGGGATTTCTTCCGGATGATGTATTCGGAGATACCCTGAAAGGCTGGGTGCATGATCCCCAGGGCAACACCGCCGGGGGGTGGGGCTTGACTATCAGCGTGAGAGATATGGCTCGTTTCGGCTTACTCTATGTAAGCCGTGGAATCTGGGAGGGCGGACAGATTATTCCGGCAGAGTGGATCGACGAGTCCTGGGCAGAGAATCCCCATGACTACGGCTATCTCTGGTGGCTCAAAAAAGAGGGGGATATATTTGTATATGCGGCTTTGGGAGCCGGCGGCAACGCAATCTATTGTATACCGGAAAAAGATCTGGTGGTGGTTATCGCATCGGAGATTATTCTAAAAGCCCGGGATCGATGGCCTCTTATGACGAACTGTATTCTTCCCGCGGTAACGGAGTGAACATGAACGAAATAGATGTATATAGATGTCTTTCCGAATTCCGCCTGTCCCTGATGCGGTCAATTATCGAATCGTTGGGGATTTCTCCCGGCGGCCGGGGTCTGGATGCGGGTTGCGGTATCGGCACTATCACCAGGCTGCTTTCCGAATATGCGGGTAAAAACGGGAGCGTGACCGGCCTCGATTTTTCCGAAGATTTCATCGGTTACGCGAAGAAGACTAATTCCATCGGTCCTCTTGAGTTTATAGTGGGGGATGTAAATTCCCTGCCTTTCGAAAACGGCTTTTTCGATTGGGTATGGAGCGCCGATACCCTCTGGCCCGGGCCGAAGGAGCATGGCTGTCCGTCGGAGAACCCCGTGGATATGGTCAAGGAAGTGTATCGTGTCATCAAACCCGGAGGGTCGGCTTTCATCCTGTTCTGGTCTTCACAAAAACTGCTGCCCGGATACCCGATATTGGAGGCCCGGTTGAATACCGCATCTAGGGCAACGGCGCCCTTTGTCCGGGGGATGGATCCGATGCTCCATGTCATGAACGGGATTCATTGGCTGCGGAAGGCCGGTTTTCATGAAGTTTCCGTGAAAACCTATCCGGGAGATATCGGCGCACCCTTGCGTGATAATGACAAAAAGGCTTTAAGCATCCTTTTACCCATGTTCTGGGGAGAAGCGGAATCGGAAATGGAGAAAGAAGACTGGAAAGTATATAAGACCTTGACCGATCCCGATTCTGAAGCGTACATATTACGGCATGACTTCTATTACGGGTTTTATACCTATACGTTATTCCGGGGAGTAAAATGAACAATAAGGATTCGAACTGAGGATAGGTATGACAAAGGAAGAATTGGGGAAGCTGTATCCCCTATTTCTTGAGCCCTATAATCCCCAATGGCCATGTTTGTTCGAAAATGAAAAACGTGTGTTGTCCGGTTTTTTCTCTGAAAATCTGAGGATCGAACATATCGGAAGTACCGCGATAGTGGGGATGCCGGCAAAGCCGACCAT
>JAFGDJ010000097.1 GCA_016932135.1 Spirochaetales bacterium
ATCCGCCCTCTCCTGGTCCGGGTCTCACCGGGTGATTGTCGAAGAATACATGGAAGGCCCGGAATACAGCCTTGACGCCGTGGTGGAGCACGGAAAGGTAACCCTCTGCGGTTTGGCGGACCGGCATATATACTTTCCCCCGTATTTTATCGAGATGGGACACACTATGCCGGCGGTACTGTCGGAGAAGGATACGCAGGAGATCCTGGCGGTTTTCGAAAAGGGTATTCGAGCCCTGGGGATCAGGAACGGCACGGCCAAGGGAGATCTGAAGCTCACGTCCCGGGGAGGCATGATAGGAGAAATAGCCGCCCGGCTTTCCGGCGGCTATATGTCCGGCTGGACCTTTCCCTACAGTTCCGGGGTCAACGTAACCGAAGCCGCCATGAATATCGCCCTGGGACTGCCCGTCGGTGACCTCACCCCCCGATTCAGCCGCCATTCGGCCGAACGGGCCTTCATTTCCATTCCCGGTGTGGTGGAGAGCCTGACTGGCCTGTCGGAAGCCCGGAAACAGCCGGGTGTCCGGGACGTGTTTGTCCGGGTTCGTCCGGGAGACCGGGTGAATTTCCCCCGAAACAACGTGGAGAAATGCGGGAACATCATTTCCTGCGCCGAAACCCGGCGGGAAGCGGTGGATGCCGCGGAAGGATCCCTAGGATATATCGGCATACGGCTGCTTCCGGGGGTGGAGGAAACGGGCAGATATCTTTACGGAACCCCGGAACCCGGCATGCCCGATGCCTGGAGTCCCGGAGCCGCCATCGAAACCGCCCTGAAAAGGCTGCCGTTCTCGGACCAAGGCTCCGGCGGGTCGGCCGATGGTCTGCCGGCGGTCATTCCCCTGCCGGAACTGGACACCCTGGATTCCAGGGATTGGCACAGTCTGACCCCCGTCGAGGGCCTGGAAAGAATACGGCGGTCCGGTATTCTGCCGACGGACAGAGATTCTTTGGGCCGCCTGGGGCTGCCGTTTTGGAAGGCTTTCTTCCGCGGTGGTCCTGAAGGGGGCTTGTGGGCCCTGAGAACCTTTGCCCAAGATCCCCGGCTTTTTTTGGAGAATGTGAGGGTATGGTCCGAAAGCTAGGTTTTCTTCTTTTATTTGCTTTGGTCCTTCTCCTGCTCCTGCCGGCGGACGCCCCGGTGTCCGAAGTAGCCGATACCTTGGGAGCCCGCTTTTTCTGGGAACCCGGAAGGCAAACGGGAATGCTCTCCACCAGGGATCATGTTTTTGTCTTCAAACCCGATGTGAGCCTGGGTATCTTTGATTATGAGCGCCTTATTCCTTCGGAGGGTGTTCTTCTCAAGCCGGAGGGGGGAATTTTCTTTTCCGAAGCCCTGGTGGCTCAGTTGGTCGCCCTTTTCGGAAAAACGGACCCTCATAAGCCGGTGGTTTCGGCCATTATTATCGACCCCGGTCACGGCGGCCGGGACCCCGGCGCCCTGGGACGGTTCACTTCTTCCGGTGAAAGCGTGGTCATTATGGAAAAGGATGTGGTCCTGGCAACCGCCCTTCATCTTTATTCTCTCCTGAAAGCCCGGTATCCCGAGAAAGAGATCATTCTCACCCGGTCGGAAGATCTCTATCTGAAGCTGGAAGAAAGAACGGAACTGGCAAATCGCATAAAACTGGAACCCCATGAAGCCATGATCTTCGTATCCCTCCACGCCAACGCCTCGTTTAACACCAAGGCTTCTGGTTATGAGGTATGGTTCCTGCCGCCGGAGTACCGCCGGGATGTCATCGACCCGGAGGACCTGGAAGGGGTGGAAAAGGATGTGATCCCCATCCTGAATACCATGTTGGAAGAAGAATATACCGTGGAAAGCATTATTCTTGCCAAAGCTATCCTGGAAGGATTGGACGAGCAGCTGGGTGAGCATACGGACAACCGCGGTCTGAAGGAAGAGACCTGGTTTGTCGTGCGGGATGCCCGAATGCCCTCGGTGCTGATTGAGATGGGTTTTGTCACAAATGAGGAAGAAGCTCGGCTTTTATCGGACCCGGAATACTTGAAGAAAGCCGGCCGAGGCATCTATAATGGCGTTAGTGAGTTCATCGATACCTTCGAGCGAACCAGCGGTTTTACGGAGTAGCAGCCAGTGAAAAGATTAGAAAAGGGTTCCCTCATCTGGGGCACAGTTCTCGGTGTTCTTTGTGTCGTATCGGTTCTCCTGTACCTCTTCGTAGGAAACGGACAGGTGAAACGGGTGCTCTTCTTTCCCGACGATACGGTCACCCGGACCGTCGGGGAAACCAGAATGCTCCCGAAAGTGAAGGGAGACGAGGAAAATATCGAGGTTCTTCTGAAGGAACTCATTCTTGGACCGGTGGATTTAAGCTTACGGCCACTTTTACCGAAACATACTAAGGTCAGAACTTGTATGCTCAGGAAGAAAACTCTCTATGTGGATTTTTCTCCCGAGTTGATTGTGGGAAAGGAAAAAATCTCGCTTTCGGTGGACGAAGCTCTTGCCGGGGTGGAGCGCTCTTTACGGTTCAATTTTCCGAGAATTGAAGAGATTTTGTTCTTTATTGACGGCGAAATGTACTCTCCCGGCGGTTCGGTTCGGGCCGCCGGAAATGAGTAAAGAGCGGAAGCGGGCGGAACTAAACAACGATGCACAAAAAAAATAAAAATCGTTGACAAACCGCCGCGCATCCGTATAATTTTAAGTATTGCTATTTTTGTAAAAAGGAGCAGTAGATGAAACGAGTGGGATGTCTTCTTTGTGTTTTCCTCTTGATTGCCAGTTTTGCAGTTTATGCAGAAGAATCGGTTCTCATAGATTTTTCCACGCTTACGGCTGATGAAGAAGGTGAAAATTCGGCTACCCTGGTAGACTTTTCCGACAAAGCCGGTACCAGCTTCACCGAAGAGGAAAAGGAACACATGAAAACCTCTCTTTACGTGGAAAACTGGGGTATTCAGTTGGCCTCTTCTTCGCGGACTGTGAATAACCAGCGGTTTTCCATGGTGAAAGAGGCTATGGTCAGAGACGGCGCCAGCCGCTACGGCGGACAGGCCGTTATGGGTGTCAGGATTCATTTTCCTGTGGATCCCTTTAATTCATGGGCCGTTATCCGGCCGCCCTTCGATATCCCCGCCTATGAGGGGGAAGACGGCAACAAGTTCGTCGGATACGGTGTGGTGAAAAACGTGGGTGTGCTGAAGAGCGTGTCCATCAATGTGCTGGGCAAGAATTTTCCCAACGGCCTTGGGGTTATTCTGGAAGATCAGACAGCTACCGAACACAACATTTTCATGGGATACCTGGACTTTGACGGGTGGAGAACCCTCACCTGGGAAAACCCGAACTACATCAGCGATGTACGGAACAGGGAACTGAGAAAGTATCCCCTGTATCCCCGAACCTCTCCGATGATGAAGCTCAAAGGAATCATTGTCTATAAAGACGCCGCCCAGGAAGGTGGAGATTTTATCACCTATATCAAGGATATCTCCGTTACCTATGACAAGGCGGTTCTTGACCTTGAAAGCGATGTTGACGATGAGGCCCTGTGGAGCATTCTTACCGACAGAGAAGAAGCCCGGCGGCAGGCGGAATACGCCCGCTTAGGCAACCTGCAGGTGCTGCAGTATCTTGAAGAGCAGAAGATGCATCCTGAGCCGGAAGAAGAATAAAAAGAACAAACACTGCTTGATCGATAAAAGGGGCTGTTCCTGCAAGGGAACAGCCTTTTTTCTACACCCTGCCGTTTCCTATCCCCGGGAGTCCTTCCTGGTGCCTGCTGATCAGGGTTTTCGGTATATCACGGGGTTTTCTTGCGGGTATGGGTGCGATGTATAAAGCAACGGGGGCAGGGATACGTTCCCTTCCCCCCTTTTGATTGTTCTTCGGAAGATTACATGTCCAGATGGAGCTTTGCCCCAAGCTTCGCGTTGAAGAGGAAGAGTCCCGGCCAGGTATCGGAGAAGACCAGTAAATCCCGGGTGCCTGCGTTGTCCACGAAACCGAAACTATACACGGTGCTGTCCAGGAGAGCCAGGAGGGTCAGGTCTTTTGAGACCTGCATATTGAGTTCCGTTCCTAACACCAGGGAATTGAGGGTGTGAGTAATGACACTGTCGGCAAATTCCTTTGTCCGCTGTTGATAGGAAAAAGTAAGAATAATTCTGTAGGGGACATTTTTCTTAAACATATCGGTTTTAAAGGAATACTCGGTCAGGCCGTCCACCACCCTGCCGGCGGCAGCGTCCATCATGGCATAGCGCCGGGTGGCCAGATTTAGCGAACAGATGGCGTTTTGAACATAATAACCGAAGGAAACGTCGTTTCTTTCCTGTGTGTAATCCCCGGCGGTTTCAAGGCCCCCTCCTATGGAACTGTCGGCCCGAAAAGACACATAGATAATCCCCGGTATTTCCACTTTAAAACTGGTGGATATGCCGGATTTCAGAATGGTTTGAGGAGTGTTGAAAAATCCGAAGAAGGGTCCCACGCCGATAGTGAAAAAATCGGCTTTATAGCTGAAAAGAGTGTAGGAAATATTACGAAGCACCGGGTCCACAAGAAAACTCACATCCACACCGGTATTGTCCGATGCCATCTGTTGTCCGGAGAGATGAAACCCCCAGGGAAAACTCTCTCCGCTGAAGGTGCTGCTCCCCGCCTGGGTGTCCCTCGGCAGGGCCAGATTTCCCAGGTTGAACAGCAGGCTTAAATCAAGGGTGAAAGCCGGCACGGAAAGGATGAGAAAGAACAACAGCACGCAAAAAATTCGTTTTTTCAGTTTCATTGCTAAAACTCCGCTCGTATACCGATATACCCTTCCGCCAGATCGGATAGATCGAAGGGGAAAAGTTTGACGTTAACTTTGAAATCCCAGATGACGCCCGAAGTAATGGCGCTGAAATATGGGGAGATGCCGGCTTTAAACTGTTGATCCAGATAGGTGAGAAAGGAAAGGTTCGTTTCTATTCCTCCGGAATAAATATTTACATCGGGATTTCCCAGCTGAAAATTGACGTTCACATCCACCGACCCTAATTCGTTGGTCTGTACCTGATGGTAATACTCGGGATGCCAGAAAAGGGTCATGATAATGGATAAGAGGCCCAGGTGAACCCGGGGTTCAAAGAGAAAATAGAAAAGGTCGATCTGCATAGGGTCATTGACGGGGTCCCATCGGGGTATACCCACCTGGGTGAGGAATTCACCCGTGTTTCCCGCTTGATAGTAAAGGAGAAGACCGGCGCGGTAGTATCCATAGACCGAGGCCGGGAAGCTGGCGCCGATAAAACTTTCAAGCTTAAAACTGCGAAAGTTCTGGATGGTCCAGAAATCGGCGGAAAAATGACCGGTTCCTAGAAAGGAATCCTGATAGATATAGAACCCCGTCCGGTTTGATTCGGAACCGAAGGTGGTTTCCAGCTTGACCCCCGTTCCCGCAACCTGATGAATGCCCTCGTATTGCACCCCCTCGGGGAAATACATGT
The DNA here is from genome assembly GCA_016932135.1 of Spirochaetales bacterium. Classification (GTDB taxonomy): domain Bacteria; phylum Spirochaetota; class Spirochaetia; order JAFGDJ01; family JAFGDJ01; genus JAFGDJ01. The sequence continues at coordinate 5,463 of JAFGDJ010000097.1, forward strand.
AACCACCGAACCGTGAAGCGATTCTCCCGGTTCCGAAGAAGACAGGAAAGAGATCCCCGGTACAGAGGTTGTCATATTCTCCGGCAAACCAGGTGAGATCCAGGGGAATGGAAAAAAGATTCCTCAGTTGTATGGCCGCGGATTTGAATCCCAGAGCACTGGAGTCGGAAAGATCGTGCAGTTCTTCGCTCTCAATGTTGAGAATGACCTGGCCGCCGAATTTATAGCCGCCTTCCACCAGAAGATCCAGGTCGCCCCGGGTAGACAGGGCAAAGCTCCCGTTATCCATGTATCCCCGGGTTACCAACTCCAGAGAGGGAACGAGGATATTGGCGGAAAATACTCGGAATACCAGTCCCGCCATCAGCAGCCCGAGACAAAACGCTTTTCTCATCTGGTAATACTCCTCATAACAGTATAGTGTACCCTTATTCGGTAGAAATTCAAACTATTCTTTCCTTTATTATCGAACAGAAACGGCTCCTTATGTAGTAATTACCTCGTTATACGAAAGGTATCTTTTCCCTGGTCGATACACCGGAAAGACACCCTGGCCTGAAGTCTGTCACCCGGTTTCAGGGGTTTTACGGAAAGGTTTTATTACTTGACTTTAGACGGTCAATATATCAAGATAAATGGGAGATGAGTGATTATCTGGATCCACAAAACGAAGAATTACTAAAGGATTTTTTCATCGAGGCGGAATTACAGGTCGAAATCCTTGAGAAAAATATCCTGGTGCTGGAGGATAACCCCTCCGATTCCGATGCCGTAGATGAGATTTTCAGAGCCGCTCACACTCTGAAAGGAGCCGCCGGCACGGTACAGATGGAGGAATTAGCCAAATTTACCCATCTGTGCGAAGATGTGCTGGATGGAATTCGAAGCGGAGCGGTATCGGTAACCGGGGATGTTATCGACCTGCTGCTATCCTCCATTGACGTTATTAAAGCAATCCTGGAAGTCAGAGCCGCCGGCGGCGTGTATGATGAGGATATCTCAACCCTGCAGGAAAACCTGTCGGCCCTGCTGTCGCAGGATAAGCCGAAAGTCCCTCCGAAAGCTTCAATAAAGTCAGATACTGCGACTCCCCCGCCTTCCGCCGGCGGGGTGAAGCTTTCCGAATACGAATACCTGGAGCTGAAAGAAGCCGCCGGAGACCAGGCGGGTTTGTACCGCCTGACGGTGACGTTCAACGAAGATAACCCTATGAACACCGTCGGGGCTATTCAGGTTTATGCCGCCTTGAAGCCTTTTGGGGGGGTCTTGAAAACCGAGCCGGAATTTGAATCCCTCTATGAAGACATGTTTTTCCCTGAGGTGATCTATTATCTTGCCTCGGATGAGGAAAAAGAGGCAATAGCGGATCGCCTTCATATCCCCGATGTGATAGTTGATGTCAAGATTGAAGACATCTCTCTAGAGGAAGAAGAGGAAGAATATCCGTCCGAAGCTTCGGTGGCCGTGGAAAAGACTCCTTCGGCGGAGGAGAAGAAGGCGCCTTCTGTTAAACCTGAGGACACGATGGATAAAGAGCCTTCGGAGCCGGAAAAACACCGGGACCGAAAACCCGAAGGAAAGAAAGGCGGAGGAACAGGCTCCATTCTTCGAGTGGATTCCCGGCGTATCGACAATCTTCTCAACCTGGTAAGTGAAACCGTTATTACAAAAGCTACCTTCAACCAGATCAGCAACCTTTTTGCTGCGGGGCTGCAGAATCTTCAACATAAAAGGATTCAATACCGGGAGAGCCTGCAAAGCCTCTACGAGATGATTCCCCGGCTTCTGGAATCAGGAAACGGTGAGTCCCGCAGGATAAAACAGGAATTGGAGGATCGGCTCAACAGCGTTTTATCGGTATTTGATTCCTTCGAAGGTGAATTCAAGAGTACGGTCACAAAATTCAAGAGCACTTCCCAAAGCCTTTCCCGTACCACCGGTGAGTTGCAGGAAGCGGTGATGCAGATCCGGATGGTTCCTATATCCCAGATTTTCTCCCGGTTTCCCCGATTGATCAGGGATGTTTCCAAGTCCCTGCATAAAAATGTTCGCCTGGAAATTCACGGCGAAGATACCGAGCTTGATAAATCGGTGATCGATGATCTGTTAGATCCCCTGATTCATTGTGTGCGAAATTCCGTGGATCATGGCATTGAAAACCCGGAGGAGAGGGCAGCGGCCGGGAAGAACCAGGAAGGTCTTGTGGTTCTCTCTGCCAGCAACGAAGGAAACATGATCGTTATCCAGATCGAGGATGACGGGAAAGGAATCGATGTCGAGTCAATCCATCGAAAGGCCATTGACAAGAAGCTGATCCACCCGGATAAACGGCTTTCCGATCTGGAGGCCTTTAACCTCATCTTTGAACCGGGGTTTTCCACCGCTGCTTCGGTAACCGATATCTCCGGACGGGGCGTCGGTCTGGATGTGGTCCGCAAGCAGATTGAAAAGCTCAACGGTTCGGTACATGTCTGGTCCGAAAAAGGAAAAGGGACGAAGCTGACCATTAAGATTCCCCTGACCCTGGCGATCATCCAGGGACTGTTGGTGAAGGTGGGAGAAGAAATCTATGCCATCCCGATAACCTCGGTGCTGGACAGCCACCGGATTAAGCCGGAGGACATTCGGCAGATCGACAACCATGAGGTCTTCAATCTCCGGGAAGACGTTATTTCCCTGGTCCGATTGAGCCGGTTGTTCCGCCTTCCCGCCCAGGAAGAGGTCACCCATCATTTTGTTGTGGTGGTAGGAAGCGGCGATAAAAAGATGGGCCTCATGGTCGACAGCCTTATCGGCGAGGAAGATGTGGTTATCAAATCCCTCAGGGATAAGTATACCAATTCTCCCGGAATCGCCGGGGCGACTATCCTGGGTGACGGCACTGTTTCTCTTATTATCGATGTGAGCCAGCTTCTGGAGCTGGGGTACCGGCAGGAACGCGCCGAACGACAGAAACGCGAGGCGAGGATATACTGATGGAAATTCCCGTTAAAAAGGTAGATTCCCTGGAACCCCTGAAGTGGGAGGAAGTCCGCAAGGATAAAGAAGCCGCTGAAAAGATCGATTTTAAGATGGTGACCTTCTCTCTGGGGGGAAAGGATTACGGCATCGATATTATGAAGGTTGCCGAAATTTCCAAGGCGAACCGTTTTACCTACGTTCCCAACGCGTTACCGTATGTAAGAGGAGTGTATAATCTCAGGGGGGATATTATCTCCGTCATCGATCTGCGGCTGATGTTCCATCTTCCAGTCCCTCAACTTCCGGAGACCGGACTGGAGAATATGATTATCCTTCGGTTGGATGACTATCCTCTGGCCGTGCTGGTAGACACCATCGATCGCGTTGTGGGTATTTCATCCAAAAAGGTTCAGCCGCCCCATCCTCTTTTCGGTGACATCAATATTCGTTTTATCAGCGGCATCGTGGAACACGAAAATCGTTTGTTTATCATTCTGGATGTGGAACGTATTTTCGGCGCCGATAACGAAGAGAAACCCCGGCAGGAGGAAGAATCCCTTCCCACGGAAGTGCAGGAAGATGAAAGCCTCGATAGATCGGAGTTGGATTTTCAGTTCATTGTTGAAACTCTGGCAACCTTTCGGAATTTTCATCATTCTCCTGTCAACGATATCTGGATCAGGGAACGAGTGGAGGAATGGAAGGCTTTGAGAAAAGGAACCGCGGCTGTTCAGCTTCGAAACGTCGATGACGCCGATACGTTCCTTTCAAGTTTTTATTCACCCTGTACAGGAGCTTTCTGGACCGATGATTATCGACAGAATTTGATGGCCCTGATGCCTCAGGCGGCTTCCGGAAGCTTTACCGCCTGGGTTGTTGGTTGTGGAGTCGGGTATGAAGCCTACTCCTTGACCTGTATACTCCGAGAACTCTACCCCTCCTGTCGATTGAAGGTTTGGGCTCAGGACAATGACCTTTTAGCCATATCCGGCGCGCCGAACCTGATCTTTCAACCGGAGGATGTGCCTTCCTACTGTGATGCTTATATCATTGAAGGCAAAGAGGGACAGCAGTTTGCGCCGGAGATTAAAGACCTTATCATGTTCGAATATCATGATGTGAGAAATTCCGTGGAATTCCCCGCGGTAGATCTGATCGTTGCCCGGGACGTTCTTTCATTTCTCACGGCTGTCGAACAGGAAAAACTTATAAAGGATTTTGATGAAAAATTAAAACCTTCAGGAATAATAATATTGGGTTTGCAAGAATCCTTGCCGGAAACGGAATGGATACGAAAACAGGAAGGGCAGGTGGCCGTCTACAGAAAACGGTGAGCCCTGAATATCGTTGCTTCAAACTGAGTGAGGAGATCGAATCATGAGAGTAGAATACATCAACCCCTTCGTTGAATCCGCTTTTAATATCATGAAGGAGGTTCTAGGGCTGGAACCGAAACGAGGAGAGCTGTATCTGAAGTCCAGTTCTCAATCGGTTCTGGGAGTAGCGGCTATTGTGGGATTGGCCGGGTCGGTGGAAGGCCGGGTGCTCTTTGACATGGATAAAAACACGGCCTTGAAAATCGCTTCCGCCATGAATGGGGAAGAGATGGAGAAATTCGATGAGCTGGCCAAGGCCACGATTACCGAAATGGCCAACATGATTACCGCCAGGGCGGTGACAAAACTCTATGACCTGGGTTTCAAGTTCGACCTGACTCCGCCGGCGCTGCTGACCGGTGAAAACATGCAGGTCTCCGATTCAGGGGTAGAGGCGCTAATTGTTCCTGTGGAACTTCCGTATGGAAAAGTCGAAATTAATGTCGCGATCCGTGAAAGGGCCTAGGGAGGTAATTACATGAAAACCAAGCAGGATTTTCCAAGCATAAATGA
>JAFGDJ010000012.1 GCA_016932135.1 Spirochaetales bacterium
AAATATCCTGAATATTGAGGTGAGCCATGCTTCTACAGGCAATTATAAACGGTATCCTCTTCGGATCCGTATATGCCATGATAGGAATAGGATTTTCCCTGGTCTGGGGAGTGATGAACATCATCAACGTCGCCCACGGCTCTTTTATCATGATCGGCGCCTATCTTTCCTACACCTTGTTTGCCGCCTACGGGGTGGATCCGTTTCTCTCAATCCCTATCAGTATGGCCGCGCTTTTTATCATTGGTTACAGCATACAGCGGTTTGTCCTGAACCGGGTTGTCCGTGGGAGTGTGTTCATCACCCTCACCTTTACCTTCGGTTTACAGATCCTTATCGCCAATATCTGCCTGCTGATATGGAGCGCCGATTACCACAGTGTGAAGCTTCCCTATTCCGGGGCCGGTCTGGAGATAGGTGGTGTCGTGATTCCCCTGGTTCGGTTGGGAATTTTTTTCGTCGCCCTGATTATCACCGGGCTGTTTTATCTTTTTATAAGAAAGACCAAGACCGGAGTGGCCATTAACGCTACCGCCCTGAACTTCGAAGGTGCAAAAACCGTCGGTATCGATGTGAACAATATCTACGCCATTACCTTCGGTGTCAGCGCGGCCCTGGCCGGGGCGGCGGGAGCCTTGATCTCTCCCATCATGAGCGTCAACCCTTTTCTGGGGGGTGCCCTGGTGGGGAAGGCCTTTGTTATAGCCATTCTTGGCGGCCTGGGGAGCACCATCGGAGCATTGGTCGGCGGCCTGGTCCTTGGCCTGGTGGAAACGGTAACCACGGTCTTTATGCCGGCATCCTATCAGGAATTGATGGGTTTCATCGTCCTGGTGCTGGTTCTCATATTCCGGCCCCAGGGGCTGTTGGGAAAGAGGTTTTACGAATGAACAAGAAACTGATTATCCTTCTTATATTAGCCCTCCTGTTCATCGCCGCACCCTTTCTCCTGGCCGGTTTCTGGGTGCGCCTGGTAACCTACATTCTGATGTTCAGCGTTCTCGCTTCGGCTTTGAATATTATTTCAGGATTCACCGGTTACGCCGCCTTCGGAAATATGGTGTTCTTCGGGGTGGGGGCTTATACCACGGCCGTTTTTATGAGCCGATTGAACATGCCCTTCCCGGTGGCTCTGATAGCCTCCCTCAGCATGGCGATACTTATGTCGATGCTCCTGGGCATGCTTCTTTTACGGCTGAAAGGGCACTATTTCGCCCTGGGCAGCCTGGGAGCGGCGGAAGCGGTAAAGTTCATCATCGACAATATGACCGATCTGACCGGCGGCGGCCAGGGAATTACACTGCCGCAGATGAAGGGATCCCCCGCCATGGCAAACACCGCCTTTTATTTCATGATGTTTGCCCTGCTAGTAATTATTCTTATCGTATCATGGCGGCTTTCCAAGAACCGTTTGGGCTATGCTTTCAAGTCCATCCGGGCCAACGAAGAGGCCGCAGGGGTTATGGGAATCGATACCACCAAGTACAAGATCATGTCCTGGAGTCTCTCGGCGATTTTTACCGGGGTCACCGGTTCTATCTATGCCTACTGGTTCAGTTACATCGATCCCCCGACGGTTTTCGATGTCATGTGGGTTGTGAAAATGTTCGTCATGATCCTTATCGGCGGTGCCGGAACGGTCTTCGGTCCCGTCATCGGCGCTTTTATCCTGGAGACTATTTCGGAACTGGTCTGGTCCCGGTTTCTCAACCTCCACCTGGGAATTCTGGGAACCATTATTATCCTGGTGGTGCTTTTTATGCCCGACGGACTTATATCGATGGTAACCCGGGGGAAGGGTGTAAAGGACCTGATGAAACAAAAGAAAACCCTCCAAAAGGAGTCCGCCGATGAATGACCTTATACTGCGGGGAACCCAGGTAACAAAAACTTTTGGAGCCTTGAGGGCTGTCTGGAAGGTGGATTTCGATGTTAAAAAAGGTGAAATCCTCGGTATTATCGGTCCCAACGGGGCGGGAAAAACGACCCTGCTCTCCATGGTGAACGGAACCTTGCCGTTGTCCTCGGGGGAGATCTTTTTCAAGGATCAGAAGATTTCCGGATTGAGACCCTACAGGATAGCGGAATTAGGGATCTCCAGAACCTTCCAGGTGGTGAAGCCCTTTCCCGGTATGACGGTTTTAGAAAACGTAGCCATAGGAGCTCTTTTCGGGAAAGACAAGATAAAAAACGCCAAAGTAGCCCAGGAGAAGACCCGGTCTATCCTCGAGACGGTGAATCTCTCCAATCGGGAAAACGTATCGGTGGAAAGTCTCAATATCTCCGAAAGAAAGCGGCTCGAACTGGCCAGGGCTCTGGCCATGGATCCGGATCTCATTCTGCTGGACGAGGTGATGGCCGGTTCAAACTATTATGAACTGAACCTCATCATGGAGCTGATTCAGAAGCTCAACGAAGAAGGAAAAACCATCGTCTTAATCGAACACGTGATGAAGGCGATCATGGGGGTTTCCCAAAGGATTATCGTTCTTCATCACGGTCAGAAGATCGCCGAGGGAACCCCGGAAGAGATCAGGAACAACGATGAAGTTATCGCGGCATACCTGGGTGAGCGTTACGCAAAGATGAGAGGGAAACATGCTGAAAGTTAGGAATCTCAATGCCGGATACGGGGACGTACAGGTCCTCTGGGATATTGAACTGGAAATAGAAGGCGGAACCATTACCGCGTTAATCGGCTCCAACGGAGTAGGGAAGACCACCTTTCTCAGGACCTTATCCGGAGCCATCACGCCCTACAGCGGCACCGTGTTATACAACGGCGAGGACATAACGAAAATGTCCCAACCGAAGCGGGCCAAGATGGGAATCATGATGGTCCCCGAAGGCCGGCAGCTCTACAGCGGACTTTCGGTGGAGGACAACCTCATGATGGGGGCGTATACGCGGAAAGACAAAAAGAAGATCCGGGAAGATCTGGATTGGATCTATCAAATCATGCCGAGGTTGAAGGAACGGCGAAAGCAGCTTGCCGGAACCCTTTCCGGTGGCGAAGCCCAGATGTGCGCCATCAGCCGCGGTTTGATGGCTGCGCCGAAGCTGCTCATGCTGGATGAGCTTTCCCTGGGGCTGGCGCCGGTGATTGTCGACGACCTGGTGAAAATCCTGACGAAGATCCACGCTGAGCAGGGCATTACAATTCTTCTGGTGGACCAGGATGTACAGACAGCTCTCACCATCGCCCGCCGCGGTTATGTGCTGGTCCACGGTAAGGTGGAAATGTCGGGCGAATCGGATGAATTGTTAAACAATCCCGATATTCGAAAGGCCTATTTGGGTATCTGAAAGCCGTAAGGCTTTATACTGATAAAAGGAGAGTGCGTATGAAGATGAAGACAAGGATTATTGCTCTTCTCTGTGTACTTCTGATGACCTTCGGTTCAGCCATGCTGTTTGCCGGAGGAGACCAGGAGAAAGGCGGAGAAGCCCCCGAGGTAATTAAAATCGGTGCCTCCGTATCCCTGACAGGGAACCTGTCCCGATTCGGGAACATGGTGAAGAGCGGATACGAACTGTGGGCCGATGAAGTAAATGCCCGGGGTGGTATCCAGGTGGGAGATAAAAAGATTCCCGTGGAGATTATCTACTACGACGATCAGTCGGATAACCAGACTTCGGCAAAACTGACCGAAAAGCTGATTACCCAGGACAAGGTTCAGTTTCTCCTGGGTCCCTTCGGCAGCGGCCCTACTTTTGCCACCACGGCTATAGCGGAAAAATACAATATCATCACCATAGCTACCCTGGCTAACGCCGCTAATATCTACACCCGGGGTTTCAAGAACGTTTTTTCCGTCCTGGCTCCCGGTGCGTGGATTTTCAACAGCTTCATCGATATGCTGGAAACCTTCGAGCCTAGGCCCACCAAGGTCGCTATCATTACTCCCACGGATAACTTTCCCATGTCCGTAGCCAACGGCGCCAAGGAATATGCCGCGAAAAAAGGCTTTGAGGTCGTTTATTTTGAAGAATATTCCAAGGGAGTCAAAGACCTTTCTTCCACGATCCTGAAGATCAAGAACTCCGGTGCCGAAGTGCTCATGGGCTCCGGGTATCTCGAAGAAGCGATCCTTACCATGCGGCAGTTGAAGGAACAAAAGGTTGAACTGAGGGCCATCGGTTTTACCACCGGTCCGGAACTGGAAGACTTCCGGAACAACCTCGGTGAAGACGCCAACGGTGTTTACGGCGTATCCTGGTGGATGCCCCAGATGACCTATTCCGATCCTCTTTTCGGAACATCATCCGACTACGCTGAAAAGTTCGCTTCCCGGTACGACATGGAACTGAGTTACCAGGCAGCCGGCGCCAGCCAGGGCGGTCTGCTTCTGCAGATGGCCATTGAAAAAGCCGGATCCCTGGATACCGACGCTGTTCGCGCGGCTCTGCAGTCCTACGAAGGCAGCACCTTCTGGGGCCCCATCAAATGGGATGAAACCGGGCAGAATATCGCCGGTGCCGCGGTGACTTTCCAGATCCAGGATATGGAAATTAAGACCGTGTATCCTCCTGCCGCTGCTACAGCAAAACCGATGTATTAAGCGACGGCTCTGAAACAGGGCCATCAGGGAAGTCCTTCGGGGCTTCCCTTTTTTACGGACGGAAAGCCATGCAAACTGATGAATTGACCGCCAGGGTTGTCAAAAACGAGATTCGCTACGGCGGATACATCGAGCTTACCTTAAGGAACAAAGCCATCGCTCTAAACGCTCAACCGGGTCAGTTTGTGCTGCTCAAAGGGCACCGGGGGCTTTCGCCCATTTTGGGACGGCCCTTCGACGTGGCAGACACCAATCCGGAGAGAGGTGAGTTCCGCCTGGTTATCAAGCCCACCGGAGCAGGGACAGAACTTATGAAATCTTTATCTCCGGGGACCGAGGTGCCTGTCACAGGTCCTCTGGGTACCGCGGTGGATGTGACGAACTTCCGCTCTTTAGCCGTTTTGGTCCGGGGAGTCGGTGCGGCCGCCGTTACCTTTCTGGTCAGAAAGGCCTGGGAAGAGGGCATAAAAATCGCGGTATTCCTTTCAGCCAATACGGCGGAGCGTCTGGTTTGCCGGGAAGATTTCGAACTGGAGGGGGTCGATTTTTTTACCGCCACCGACGACGGAAGCCAGGGATACCACGGCAATATCACGGATCTGCTGGAGCCCTATGTTGCAGAACATGTTCCTGAGGCGGTTTATACCTGCGGTTCAAAACGTTTTGCCAGGTTTGTAGATTCCCTGGATGCCGCGGGGCGAACCCGGGGCTTCGTCTTTCTGGAGGGTTTCATGGCCTGCGGTGTGGGGAACTGCCACGGATGCGCGGTAAAACGGAGAAACGCCGAAGGGTATTTCTTGGTGTGTAGAGACGGACCTGTGTTTCCCGTTTCGGAGGTAGTGCTGCCATGACGGATCTTCATGTGGATATTGCGGGAGTCCTTTTCCCCAATCCTATTCTCCCCGCCTCGGGAACCTATGAGGTAGTGGAATTGAAAGATCGCTTTTTTGATCCCGCGGTACTGGGCGCGGTGATCAATAAAACTATTTTTTTACAACCCCGGCCAGGAAACCCGCCTCCTAGAATTTATGAAACTCCCTGCGGTATGCTCAATTCCATCGGCATACCCTCCGAAGGAGCGGAGCACTTTATCCGGGAACAGTTGCCGGCCCTGCGCCGGGTGGGACCGCCGGTGATCGTCAGTGTGGCTGAAACCAGTCTGGAAGGGTTCCGCCGGATTTCCCTGATGATCGAGGAAACCGGCATGGCGGACTTGCTGGAACTGGATTTATCCTGCCCCAATGTGGGCCACGACGCCCAGTGGGCGGAGGA
>JAFGDJ010000098.1 GCA_016932135.1 Spirochaetales bacterium
GAAGATTCACGTCTTCGGGTTCCACCTGAATAGTGCGATTCTGAAGCCTGGACCACTCCAGGAGATTGTTCAGCAGGTCAAAGGCATTGGTGGTAACGGTGTCCAATTCGTTCAGCACGGTATGGATCTGCTCTTCATCCCCCACTTCCAGGGCTTCCCTGATCAGTGAAGATGAGGATTTTAAGGAAATAAAGGGCCCTTTCAGATCGTGGGCGATAATGGAAAAAAAACGGTCCTTAGTGGCGTTTATTTCTTCCAGTTCTTCGCTCACCTCTTCCAGTTCCGACAACATGGTATTGATATTATCCGCCAAGCCGGTGAGCTCATCATCCCCGGGCAGAACGACTCGCTGGGAATGATCGCGGAGGCTCCCGATAAGGCGCACCTGATCGGCAATATGGGTAATACGCCGGAGAATTTTCGAATCTAAAAGATAAAAGAAGATCGAAAAAAGGACTAAGAAGATAATACCGATGGAGATGCTGAGATAATTCAGGGTGAGGATGCCCCGGTTGTAGATGTCCCTGGGCATGCGAAGGTTTAAAGCCGCTACCGGCGTGCCCCAAAGGTCCTCCACCAGGAGAAAGGCTTCCGCCCTGCCCTCCAGGGCAAACCGGGCGGCAAAGGGCCATGAAGCTGAAAGCTCCGGTACCTTGGAAAAAATCATCTCTCCATCCCGCCGCAGAGATAAAACGGAGACATCCAGCCGGGTGGTTATACGAATAGTCTCTTCGATCCTATCATCGAGAAAACGCCCCATGAGAAGGAATCCGTCACAGAACTCTCTCTCCTGATCCCCCAGGACGGGACGAACCGCCAACAGAAACAGCCCTTGAGGAAGCTCAAGTACACCCCTGAGGCCCTCCGGAAAGACCTTCGCCGAAAAGAGCGGTGAAGCGGGGTAAAACAATTTTCGCAGTTCCTCCGGCACTCCCAAAAGCTCCCCGGAAACAGGATCTTTTCCTTGAAAATAGACGATATCACCGCTTCGGGAGGCGAAAAGAACAACATGATCTTTCTGATTCAAGGGGCCGGCGGATATCAGGTTTTCTTCGATAAAATCCTGTCCACCTTCCCGGATAAATCGCCCCGTATCCTCAAGATACGACCAGTCCAGAACAATAGCGTCGAGCCTGTCGATCTCCGCGAATAAGGCGTTTTTCGCTCTATTGCTGTCGGTCTCAATAAACTGCCTCTCCAGATGAATATGCCCCTGTAAAACGATGAAGTAGGAAACAAAGGATATGACGATAAACAGATACATGCCGGTGAGAGCCAGGGTTACCAGACTGGTTTTACGTAGGTTCATGGTTTCTAAAAGGTACTATACCGAAAGAGCCACCGGTGAACAATAGCGACTGTCTTCTCCCATCCCCTTTATTTTTTCCTTTGAATATACTAACCTAAGGGCTTCAATGACAGAGAACAGGATAAAAAACAACAACTACCTTCATCGTCTGCTGGAAGCCGTGGTGGTCTTCGACGGAGCCATGGGCACGGGACTGCAAAAACTCCGCCTCTCGAAGGAAGCCTTCGGAGATGACCGCCGTGTCGGATGTTTCGACTACCTGGTGGTCTCCTGCCCGGAAGCGGTGAAAGGGGTTCACAAGAGCTTTCTAGAGGTGGGGGTGGATGTTATCGAGACAAACACCTTCCGTTCCAACGCCTTTACTCTGGCGGAATTCGGACTGGAGGACCAGGTCCTGCAAATAAACAGCACCGCCGCCCGGCTGGCCAAGGACCTGGCGGAAGAATACAGCACCCCGGAGAAGCCCCGCTTTGTGGCCGGTTCTCTAGGACCCAGCGGATTTCTGCCGTCTTCGGGGGATCCTCACCTGGGTTCCCAGGATTTCGACAACCTGGCGGCGGCCTTTCGGGAACAAGGGCGGGGACTTATAACCGGCGGGGCGGACCTGCTTTTAATCGAAACATCCCAGGACATCCTGGAAGTCAAGGCGGCCGTGGAAGGCTGCTTGACGGCCATGGAAGCAGAAGGAAAGAAACTGCCTTTGCAGGTGCAGGTTACCCTGGACACCACCGGGAGAATGCTTCTGGGCACGGATATCGAAACAGTGCTGGCTGTGCTGGAGGATCTGCCGGTGGATATCATCGGCCTCAACTGCTCCACGGGGCCGGAACACATGCGGCGCCCCGTGGAATACCTCTCTCGTTATTCTTCCAAGCCCATTTCAGCCATTCCCAACGCCGGCATGCCGGTGAACCGCGGCGGCGAAGCCTTCTACCCCATGGAACCGGAGGATTTCGCCGACGGCCTGGAAGACTTTGTGAAAAACCTGGGGGTCCAGGTGATCGGCGGATGCTGCGGCACCACGCCGGAACACCTCTCGGCGGTCCTTCGCCGGGTCCAAGGAATGAAGCCCAAACCCAGGACGATACCGCCCAGGAGAGACCTCCTCGCTTCGGGTATCAAAACCGTTTCTCTGCGCCAGGAGCCGGCGCCCTTGATCATCGGAGAGCGGTGCAACCCCCAGGGAAGCAGCCTTTTTAAGAAAATTCTCCTGGAGGAAAAGGACCGGGAAGCCTCCGAAACAGCCCGCCGCCAGGAGGAACAGGGAGCCCACGCCCTGGACCTGGCCACCGCCTTGAGCGAAAACCGGGACGAGGCCGGCCGGATGGTCCGGTTAATCCGCCGTTTCACCGCCGACGGAATCGAAGCCCCCCTGATCATAGACACCACGGAGCCCGAGGTGATGCTCCGGGCTCTCAAAGCCGCACCGGGACGGTGCATGCTCAATTCCACCCACCTGGAAAGCGGGGAAGAAAAAGCCCGGAAGGTCTTTGCCATGGCGAAACGGTACAACGCCGCCGTTATGCTTCTGACCATTGACGAAGAAGGCATGGCGAAGACCGTGGAAAGGAAACTTACCATTGCCCGGAGGCTCTACCGGATGGCGGTGGAAGAATACGGCCTGTCTCCGGGGAGCCTGGTGTTTGACCTCCTCACCTTCAGCCTGGCCACCGGACAGGAAGAATACAACGATTCCGCCGTGGCTACCCTGGAAGCCCTGAAGGCGTTGAAAAGAGAATTTCCTGCGGTGTATACCTCCCTGGGGGTCTCCAATGTGTCCTTTGGTTTCGGAAAGACCGCCCGGCGGGTGTTAAACAGTGTGTTCCTCTATCACTCCGTGCAAGCGGGTCTGGATATGGCCATTGTAAACGCCGCCGGCATAACCCCCTACGGAGAGCTGGAAGAAGCGAGCCGACGGGTGGCGGAAGACCTTCTGCTTCACCGACGGACCGACGCCCTGGACCGGTTTGTCGAATTTTTTGAAACCCGGCAGGAAAAAGAAATCGACTCGGCGGCGGTCCGGGAAACCCTCACTGACCCCGCAGCGGTGCTGGCGGAAAACATTCTGAAGCGGCGAGGCTCCCGGCTGAAAGAGACCGTGGAGGCCCTCATCGGCCCGCTGCGGGGGAATGAGGCCTCGGAAAAGGCGATCGAGACGATCAACACCGTCCTGCTGCCGACCATGAAAGAGGTGGGGGACCGTTTCGGCCGGGGGGAGATTATTCTGCCCTTCGTGTTGCAGTCCGCCGAGGTGATGAAAGAAACCGTGGATCTGCTGGAAGGTTATCTGGAAAAGGGCTCCGGTCCCTCCAGGGGCACCGTCGTTCTGGCTACCGTCGCCGGGGACGTTCATGACATCGGTAAAAACCTGGTGGGAACCATCCTTTCAAACAACGGTTACACCGTGGTGGATCTGGGGAAACAGGTTCCGGTGGAAACCCTGGTGGATGAAATAGAAAAAAACGGTGCCGACGCCCTGGGGCTGTCCGCCCTGCTGGTAAGCACCAGTCTGCAGATGGGTCTGGCGGTAAAGGAACTGGCGCGACGGAAGATATATCTTCCTGTTTTAGTGGGTGGAGCGGCTATTAACGAAGCCTTTGCCCGGGAAATCAGCCTTCTGGATGACGGAAGCTGTTACTCCGGCGGGGTGTATTACTGCCGGGACGCCTTCGAGGGGCTCTCCAGGCTGAACAGCCTGGGAGCGGACCAGGGAGATCCGAGAAATCCCGCTGGTGCCTCCGTAAAACAGAAGATGTCGGTCGGCAAAGCTCCCCTTCCGCGAAAGCCTTCGGGAACCCCGGCAGCCTCACCCTCGCATCCCGTGCCCAGACCTCCTTTTCTCGGGTATCGCCGGCCGGAGCTGCCGGTTCAGGGAGTAGTTGACCTGATAAACCGAAAACAGCTCTTTCTTCTCCATTGGGGGGCTTCGTCGGCGGAAAAGAGTCTTCGTCCGGGCATCCTGGCGGACATGGAAGAGCAATTTAAGCGAATGACCGAAGAGAGCCTTGAAAAAGGGTATATACATCCGCAGGGGCTGTACGGCTTTTTCCCCGTGGTATCCGATGGGGACAGCCTCCTGGTTCTATCTTCAGAAAACACAACCGGCGCCGACGTGCTGGAACGGTTTTATCTTCCTCCGGAACGGGAAGGAGGCCCTTCCGCCGCCGCGGGTTTCAGGCAGAAGGATGCCTCGGAATACGACATCGGCCTGTTCCAGGTGGTTACCGCCGGCGGAGAAGCCTTGCGGCGTCTGGAAGACCTGCAGAAACAACATAAATACACCGAAGCCTATTATTTCCACGGATTCGCCGCCCAGGCTGCGGAAGCCGCGGCACAATACATTTATACCCTGGCGACGGAACAGCTTAAGGTGGATAAAAAGACTGTCCGCCGCATTTCCTGGGGATACCCGGCAGCTCCGGACCTTTCGGAGCACGAGAAGCTTTTTCGCCTTCTCCCCGCGGCGAAGGAGCTGGGCATGAGCCTCACCTCCGCGGGGCAGCTGGTACCCGAGTTTTCCACCGCCGCCATGATGGTGTATAAACCGTCGAACAAAGGAGCAAGCCATGCAGATTGAACATCTCTTCCCCCGGGGAGAAACCGCCTTTAGTTTCGAATTTTTTCCTCCGCGATCGGAAAAAGCCTCGGAGGAGCTCTTTGAAACCATCCGCCGCCTTACCCCGCTGAATCCTTCCCATGTAACCATCACCTACGGCGCCGGGGGGTCAACCCGGGAAATAACCCGGGAACTGGTCTTAAGGATTCATCGGGAAACCGATCTGGCCGTCATTCCCCACCTGACCTGCGTGGGAGCCTCCCGCAAAGAGATTGCCGCCATACTGTCTCAATACCGGGAAGCGGGAATTAAAGCCATCATGGCTCTCCGGGGAGATATGCCGGAAGACGCAGCGGTCCATCCTTCAACGGATTTTCACCACGCGGCGGATCTGGTTTCCTTTATAAAAGCGGAAAATCCCGATATGCTGGCAGGGGTAGCGGGATTCCCCGAAGGTCATCCCGAAACGCCCAATCGTCTGAAAGAGATCGACTACCTGAAAATGAAAGCCGACGCCGGGGCGGACTTCATCTGCACCCAGATGTTCTTCGACAACCATGATTTCTTCGATTTTCGGGAACGCTGCGAGATCGCCGGTATAACCCTGCCCATCGTTGCCGGTATTATGCCGGTCACCTCACGAAAGACTATGACCCGGATGAGTGAACTGGCTGCCGGCACTCGATACCCCGCCCGGCTGATGAAAGCCCTTTCCCGGGCTGAGGATAGCCGGCAGTTTGAAAGTATCGGGATTCACTGGGCCACGGAGCAGGTACTGGACCTGCTGGACCGAGGGGTTAGGGGGATTCATTTCTACACCCTGAACAGCTCAAAAGCCACCATTTCCATTTATCAATCCCTTGGTTTGATAAAAAGCCAATCGTAAGGGCAAAAACCCCTTTAAAAGGGGTGGAAAAAAAAGAAGCGGCGTTTTACCATGGATGTATGGAATTTCTTTCTTCCAACCTTTTCACCTGGGTTCTGCTTCCCCTGCTGATTTTCTTCGCCCGAATTCTGGATGTATCCATCGGAACCTTGCGAATCCTCTTCGTTTCCCGGGGTAACCGCCTTCTTGCCCCGCTTTTGGGTTTCTTTGAAGTCCTTGTCTGGATTATTGCCCTGGGGAAGATTATGGAAAACCTGTCGAACCCCATCACCTATCTCGCCTATGCCGCCGGTTTTGCCATGGGCAATTACATCGGTATCATCATCGAGGAAAAAATTGCCACGGGAAACTGTATCGTGCAGATCATCACCCACCATGAGGCCCACCGCCTTATTTCCGCCCTCCGCCTGGCCGGGTACACCGTGACGGCTCAGGACGCGGAAGGCAACCGGGGGATGGTGTCGGTGGTGTACAGCACCATCAAGCGCTCCGATCTGCAGCATTTTATCACCATCATCAACCAGTACAACCCGCGGGCTTTTTATACCGTGGAAGACGTCCGCTTCGTCAACGCGAAGTTTACCTCCGTGGGACCCCGCCGACCCCGGTTCACCTTCCGTAAAGGGAAATGAAAAAACCCCTTCCCGGACAACGTCCGGAAAGGGGTAACACAAAGGAGGAGGTGAAAAATTAGAAGCGAAGAGCCACTTCGGCGGAAACCCCGTAATCGGAGTAACCCACCGCTGTATCGGTAGCCTTTAAAAAACCGGCCACGTTCACGTTGAAAAAGAGCAGGTCCAGCCCTAAACCGGCGGAAGCATACCCGGCGTAATACCCCGCGCTGAGATCGATAAAGCGAAGCAGCCGGGCATTGGCGCCGAATTTCAGGGTGGACAGGAAATCTATCTTTTCTCCGGCCGCTAAAGCGTTGACCACATCGGAGAATTCCACGCTTACCTCGGGATCAATGATGGCGGAAAGCCCGCCCAGATCGGGATGGAAACTCGCCCCC
>JAFGDJ010000099.1 GCA_016932135.1 Spirochaetales bacterium
CGGTCACCCCCGTACAGAGCGGCGGTGATGGTACGGTTCTCCGGGGCGTTTTCCTTGAGATTCGTGTCCAGCAGGTAGAGGTAATTCCGTCCTACCAGGGCCTTCCATATCTTTGTCAGGACCACCGATTCTCCGATCTTCACACCGATGATCACCGGTGAACCGTCCTCCTGCAGACAGGGTTTGATTGGCAGGTGGTAAAAATCGTTCTCCGGGTAGGATTCCTGCTGATATCCGTCCGGGTTCAGATACTGCTTGAAATAGCCCTGTCGGTAGAGCAGGCCGACTCCCACCAGGGGCAGCCCCATGTCGGAGGCGGCTTTCAAATGATCCCCCGCCAGCATGCCGAGGCCCCCCGAGTAAATGGGCAGACCCGCGTCCAGGCCGTATTCCATGGAAAAGTAGGCGATGACGGGAGAAGAGGGCAGGTTGTTCCACCGGGGATAAGCCTGGTATCGCTTGAGGTCCCGGTGAACCGTTTTCATGGCGGCGATAAAGGAATCGTCCTCCGCCGTCTTCTGATACATTTCCGGAGTAATCAACCCAAGCATTCTTACCGGGTTCTGCCGGGCTTCCACCCAGGTATCGTAATCGATCCGGATGAACAACTGCACGGCCTCGAAATTCCAGCTTAGCCACAGATTGTAGGCGATGTCTTCCAGAGGTTTAAGGGCTTCGGGAATGTTCGGACGGATATTCAGGGTAACGAGGTTCATAGACCCCCCTTGTGATAAGAATACTTTAGATTCTCCGGACTTTATTTGAAACACCGGAGCTTCTCGTAGTATTATATGATAGAGGGCACCGGTTCCACAAGATTACCCAGGGGATATTATAAGGACGGAGGATATGAAAAAAACCAGCGAGTATTTCTTCAGAAGCACCTTTGGAAGCTATCGGGAAGATCAGATAACTCCGGCGGAAGAAGCCGAAGTAAAAAAGACCGTAAATCAGGGCTTCAAAGAAAACCGGTGCTTCGCCTTTACCGTGGACCCTGGGGTTATCGACAAACTGCGGCATTCCATCCCCCTCTCGTCACTGCATGAGGAAATGGTGCGGATCAAGAACGATATGATCGAAGAGACCGTAGCTGGAAATTCCTCCCTGCGGAACCGCTTCGCCAATAACGCCCGGTTTTCCAACCTGCTTATCTCGGTAGTTACGTTGGTACACCGTGCCGTGGCGGAACTTCCTCCGGAAGGGCCGGCCGGCCGGCGTTTTGTCGTTTTTCGGGAAAACCGGGGGCAGACGGGGTTTCTGTCTTCTCAATCCGGAACCCTGGTATTCACCCATGTGGGCCAGGGGCCGGAATGGAAAGAAATTCCTTCTATCTACCTCTCCTTGAAACTCTTCGCCGCTGTGGATTTCAGTCTTCTGCGGGGCGAGACAGATTGTTTCGAAGCCTTTAAAATTCTTCTAATGCAGGAAGAGCGGGCCATCGAGACCGGGTATTCCCATGTGGAACGGGTGGAGGATGACCAGCTGCGACTGTTGGGGAAGCTCATTGATGAAGTCGTCCGGGTCAGCCTTGCCACGGAAACCCATATCCTGGAACCAATAACGGTTAAACCGCCGAAGAAATTTACCGCCGGAGACCGAGAAAAGCTGGCGGAAAGTCTGGATGCCCGGCTTCCCGGAGACGTTCTGTCCTTTGACTACCGGATGAACATGGAGGCTATGGATACCCTGGAACGCCGGGCCCGGCGCTACAGGAAAACCGGTGATCTGCCTTCCTTGCGGGAAGTCTTAAGGCTTTTAGTGGCCGCCGCCGGTCATGACGTGCATGATGTGCGGAACCGGGCGAATTACCTCATCGAGCAGATCCTGGCTCCGACGGAGTTCGACGCGCCCTTGGCGTCCCGCTTTTTCAACATGAAACTGGGGGAAGAGCTGGAACTGCGGTTCAGCCTTCCGGCCGCTCGCAGCCGCTTTGTACTGCGGATCTATGAATGCAGCCCTTCGGGACCCTTACCGACGGATAAGGATCTTCACTATCTTGAACTGCCCCTGGGGCTTAATCGAGAAACCGGTGACTTCACCTGTCGGTTCCGGCCTAAACGGCTGGGGCACTTCGACTTTCTGGTCTTTAAGCGAAAGAAAACCGGAGACGAATGGATGGAAGATACCGGCTGCAGCGGCAGGATAAACGTCCTCCCCGATATCCGGGGGGAGATCGTGCTGGAAATTTTCCCCGACATCCATGGGCATACCAGGCTCTACTGGCAAGACCCCGACGGACATGCCGGCCTGGTGTACAACGAAAACGGCGAGGTTATCCGAACCGGGACCTTTGACGATATCACCGCTCACCTTGAGGATATGAAATCCCGTTATATGATCACGGCTATTTATCTTTTAGGAGTACAGCGCCGGGGTGACAACCGGGAAGACTGGGCGCCGGAGGCTCGTTCCGCCTCTCCCTTCGCTCCCATGAGTCTGACGGAGATCGAACCTTCCCTTGGGGGCGAAGAGGCTTTCAGGAGACTGGTGAAGAAGGCCCATGAACTGGGAATAAAGATCATTGTGGACATCATCCCCCATCTGAACAGAAAATCCGCCGAGGTGCCGGATGAATGGGTGGTGCGGACCTACGACGACGTGGGAAATCTGGTTCAACGGGCTTCCACCGACGGACGGTTCGGTTCCTGGAACGACGGGAAACTGCTGAACTACCGTAAGTTGGAGATCTGGGACTGGCTGGTCAACTCGGTGCTGACCCTGATAGATGCCTATGATATCGACGGTATCCGTTTCGATTCAGCCCACGCCGTTCCGGTGATGATGAAACGAAACAACTTTCCTGAAATTTACGGAACTCCCCGGTCCAGCGAAGATATGCTCGAGGGGAGCATTATCCTCAACGACCGGGTGGACAACCACTATATGACCACCGGCTATTACGATTCCGCCTGCAGCGAATATATCGCCAACCCCTTTCATTATTATCTGTCCCTGGCCATAGAACGAAAGCTCCGGGAGAAAAAGAAGGACTTCTTCATTCATCTGGCTGAATGTTTCTGGGGCAGGGAGCAATTCCTTTCCCGCAGCGGCGTGGTGCCCTATAACTCCGCCCTTTTTAAAATCTGCGAGCATATTCTCCACGGGAAAGCCGACGTTCGGCAGATCTACCATCTCTATCATTCCTACTATCCCTCGGTGCTGCCCCCGGGAACGGAACTGGTGGGTATTCTGGGGAACCATGATGAACGAAGGGCCCTCAATACCTTCGGTGCCCGGGGTATACGGGCTGCCGTGGGGTTGACCAGTTTTATGAATAATCTCCTTCTGGATTATGAAGGAAGCGCCGAGGGCGAGGGCTGGAAGGTCTACCTGGACAACATCTATGTCAACTGGAATCAGTTCGAAGCGGCGGCCAACCGGGGGGTGGCGGATTTTTACCAGAAGCTCTACGCCTTTCATAGGGAAAACCGTGGCAGGGGGTATCTGCTGGAAACGGATAATCACATGGTGGCCGCTTCGCTGAAACAAACGGACAGGATGATCTGGGTGGGAGCCTTTAATTTCTCCGATATCAATCAATACGCCCGGCTTTCCTTTGCCGATGACGAGTTGCCCATTGATGACGATACCTGGTACCGGTTCTGCGATCCCGCCTATTCCGGAGTGGATCCGAAGTATGAGTACTTTACCGGCCGGGAATTACGGGTGACGAAGTTCGGGGTAATCATTCCCTTTACCGACCGGATGAAGCTTCTCAAGCTGGAAGTGCTTGAAGATACTCGGGAACACTACAACGACCTTCTTCTGGAGTCTCTGATCCGGGTTCCCGGAAGGGAGAATCATGAAAGCTTCTCCGGTACCTTCGCTCTTCAGGAAGTTAAGCGGCACCTGGAAACAAGCGAACAGTTTGCCGATTTCGTGGAAACCCGGGTGCTGCCTCTTTTTGTTTCCAGGCCTCAATATGATGTGAGTTTCATACTGAAGCGGGTGTTGTACCATCTCTTCCGTATGGACCCGGCCGAGGGAAAAAGGATCTTACAAAGGGTGGATTTTCTGGCGGCTTCTTATGAGGACACTGTCCGTGGAATCGGCATTGCCTTGCAGGAGCATTTTCAAACCGGGGCCATGGTGTTTATCGCCGCCGAGGCGGAACCCTTTTCAAAAAGCGGCGGGTTGGCCAACGTGGTGTATGAACTTCCCAAGAAGATGGCTGCCATGGGAGAAAAGGTGTATGTCATCACACCTATGTATCGGAACGGCAGCCCGAAGGTGATGGAGAAACAGCGAAAAACGATCCAGCGGTACGGCATTGCCTATACCGGCACAAACGTGCGGTTCAGGATTCATGATGTCGAATATACCGTGGGGGTCCATTCAGGCGAGGTGAACGGGGTGACCTACTTTATGCTGGACCACCATGAGTTTTTCGATGGTCTGTACTGGGGTTACACCGGGCGGGAGAAGGTAAAAAAGCGGGTGGCCTTCTGCAGAGCCTGCGCCGAGGTTATCCTTACCTTCGGTCTGAAACCCTTCTTCGTTTTTTCCAATGAAGCCTTCACCGGAAGTTTCAACGGCCTGGTCCGTTCAGACCCGGCCTACGCCCGGCATCCCGATTTCAGCCGCACCCATTTTCTTTTCGTCATTCACAACGGCGGGTGGCAGTACTTCGACGCCTTTCACCGCTTCGAAAACGGCGAGGACCTCTTTTCCATGTTGAACCTGACCTATGAAAACCTCGATCGTTTTCTTGACCCCTATCATCCTGAGAAACTGAATTTTATGGCCGCCGGTATCCGCTTCGCCGATCGCGTGCTCACCGTCAGCCCTTCCTACGCCCGGCAGGTGGAGGTGGCCAGCGACGGATTGGAACACCTCCTTCATAATGTCCTGGGGATCAGCAACGCCATTGACGAGAGTTTTTACCCCCGGGTTCAGGAAGCGGTGCGAGAGTCGGGGTTCCTTGAAAAGAATCTGCCTCTCTTATATGCCCGGGTGAAAGAAGACGGCGACCTCAAGGAAAAACTCACCAAGCGCTTCCCGGAGATCCTCTCGGATCTGAAGGGTGAAAAATCTTTAGCCGAGATCAAACCGAAATGGAAGAAGGATTACCTGGAGCGACTGCGGAATAAAATGCTTTTGCAGCTTGCCTATGACATGCAAGTGGATCCGGACAAGATTCTTTTTACCATGATCCACCGGATTACCGACCAGAAGGGGTTCCAGCTTCTCCTGGACGCATCACAAGGGATCTTTAAGAGCCTGGGGTACCAGGGGATCATCGGCGGGCAGGTCGCCTGGGGGGATACCCGGGGGGAACAGCTGGCGTCGGGACTGTACGCTTTAACGGGGTATTACCGGGGCAATGTCTCGGTGACTACTGACTTTATAGACGTTCGTATTCCCCTGTACGCTTCGGATGTTTTTCTGATGCCCTCGCTGAACGAACCCGGTGGCATCTCCCAGCTGGAAGCTCTGTCCTGCGGCTGCCTGGTGGTAGCCCGGGCCACCGGGGGCCTGCGCGATACCGTGCACCCCATCTCCGACAAGGGGGCCGGGCTGCAGGGAAACGGTTTCCTCTTTTCCGATTACTCCGCCACGGCCTTCTACGACGCCATGAACCGCTGCCGCCGCTTTTTCGCCGAAGCCACCCAGAAGCGGATTCAGGAAGCCCGGGAGGCGGCGAAAAAGTCGGTCTTTAACTGGGATAAACCGGCGGCCCAGTACATTGAAAGGCTCTACGAGATGAAGGAGGTTATTCGACCGATCCGATCATAAGCCGTTGTAAGGGCTTCCGGGCATCGGGAGTTCTCTCTGCCTTTCTTCGGCTGCGGTCATATCGTCAGAGAGCGGATAAGATTTTCTCTCGTTTTGCCTTGTATTCCTCTTCGGTGATCAGCCCGGCATCGAAAAGACCCTTTAATTCCTCCAGCTTATCGGCGGCGTTTTTCTCACTTGGTGCCGGAGCAGGAGGAACAGCAACCGAAGGTGCCTGCGGAACCCTGGACGATGTGTCGGTATAAAAAAGGTCCTCGAAATCGTAGATAATTTGACCAAGAACCTCGGTTTTAAAAGCCGGAGGTTGATCGAAGTGGGTGTGCTTCGGGGTTGTAAAAACCGCCACTACCACCCTAAGGGGTATCCGGTAAAACTGAAAACCCTCTTCCGTTACCGCCGGTCCGGTTTTGAAAACCGCCCAGCCGTGGGTGTAAAAGTTTTTCAGAACATCTTCCAGTTCATCTTTATTATACAGCCAGTTTTCAAAGTTTTTCGTTATACTGTAATTTCTTCGAGCCGCCACTTTCGGAATCTGATCCGGGGCCAGATTGGGATAGAGACTCCAGCCGTCCCAGCCGAAATTATCGCGATCATAGAAATAAGCTTTATAGATATTTAAAAAGGGGTCCTTTGAGAAGGTTTCGGGGTCCACCGCGTCACGCCCGTAGGTCAGTTTGTCCACACGGTGGTTATAGCCGTCGCGGGAAAAGCCCGCGTAGTGGTAGTAGTAGGGCAGCGGGCCGCCGCTGTCGGCATTGAGCAGTGTAATGATGTATCGTTTATAGGCGTCCGTTATAGCC
>JAFGDJ010000100.1 GCA_016932135.1 Spirochaetales bacterium
GGGCGGAGTGAGCCGAGGGTGTTTCTGGCCTGGTCGGTACGGCCGGTGAGGTATCGGCGAAGGAACCTGGCCTGGATACTGGCCTTCAGGGATGTGACGGAAGAGGAAGAGGATATCCGTAAAGCTGCCGGACAGGAGGCGGAACTCCTGAAATTCTACGAGAGGCTGAAACTCTATCGAAAAACCGGCATGTACCGGGACAATGAGTTGGAACGGGAAAAATTAATGAAGACTGTCAGGGCAACCCTGGAAGCCTTAACCGGTGACCTGGAATCGCTTATCACTTCAAATGATACATATCAGCAGCAGAATAACGAGCTGCTGAGCCGGCTGATCAGCGCAGCCAGAGGAGCCTTGGCGGAGATCAGGGCTTCCGTATACCGGTTGAAAAAACTGCATAGAGAGGAAATGGAATGATTCGTATCTATCTTACCGACGACCAGACGTTATTTCTTGATTCTTTGAAGTTGTATCTCCAGGGCGAGAAACAGTTCCATGTTCTGGGAACCTTCCTTAACGGTAAGGAAACCCTGGAAGCCCTCAAGAAGGAGCAGCCCGATTTGATTCTTCTGGATCTGAGGTTGCCCGATATCACGGGCCTCGAGGTCGCGGAGACCGTGAAGAGGGAATATCCGAAGGTGAAAATCATTGTGCTTTCTTCCTTTGAAAATGAAAGCGATATGCTCTCCGCCGTTGCCGGGGGAATCGATGGATATGTGGTGAAAGATATCAGCCCGGCTCATCTTATCCTGGTCATCAATACGGTTATGGCCGGTTTTTCGGTTATGCATCCCGGGTCCCATGAGATCATGCGGCAGATTATCCGGAAAGAGATGGCTCATTACCTCTCTCTGGATGGAATCCACAATTTCGACTCTTTGAATATTCAGGAATGGAAAATTGTGCAGCTGGTTACCGAGGGTAAGAGCAATAAAGAAATAGCCTCTCAGCTCGATTATACCGAGGGCACGGTTAAAAATTATATTTCCCGGATTCTGCAAAAAACCGGATGCCGTGACAGAACTCACCTGGCGGTGCAGGCTCTGCGGGGAGAAGCGCAAGAGTGAAGAAGCTGCCTGCCGTCATACTCCCGGCCTTCGTTTTCACTCTGGTGACGCTTCTTTCTTTCTTTTCCCTGTCGGCCTCCGGCAAAGGGTTCCCTTTTCTCAACCCCGGGCCCCGGCAGCTTCTTGTCAGTGATGATCAGACCTCATCACCCGATGGAATTCCGGATATGATCTATGTGGCTGGAGGCTCCTTTCCCATGGGGAGCCCTGACGGTAAATTTTCCTCCTTTCCTGTGCGCGCTGTAACGGTCAGCGATTTCTTTATCAGTCGTTATGAGATCACCTTTTTTCAATATGACAACTATTGCCGGTCTGAAGGGTTACCCTTTCCTCCCGACGGAGGTTACGGCAGGGAAGGCCGGCCCGTGGGGAACGTCAGCTGGTATGACGTCGCGGGTTATTGTAACTGGCTGAGCCGCCTTGAGGACCTGGAACCCTGTTATCGGATTACGGAAAATCCTGAAGGCGGCCTTCCCGTGGTGACGTGCGATTATTCCCGGAAGGGTTACCGTCTGCCTACGGAGGCTGAATGGGAGTACGCCGCCTCCGGCGGCAGAAAAAGCCGCTCTTATAGTTACGCCGGAAGCAACGACGTGGATGAGGTAGCCTGGTATTTCGACAACGCCCAGCGGTACCCGAACCCCGTGGGAGAGAAAAAGCCCAATGAGCTTGGACTCTTTGATATGAGCGGGAACGCCTATGAGTGGACTAATAATCGGCTGACCGAGGATTACTCGGATTTACCGGATGGGGCGGTGGATCCAACAGGTCCACAGGAGGAAGGAGCAAGAACTGTTCGCGGAGGCAGCTGTTTCTTCGACAGCTGGGGATGTCTGGTGTGTTACCGCAAGGGACTCAGGCAGGAATGCCGGCTTCCTTACGTCGGTTTCAGAATTGTACG
Organism: Spirochaetales bacterium; assembly: GCA_016932135.1. GTDB lineage: Bacteria > Spirochaetota > Spirochaetia > JAFGDJ01 > JAFGDJ01 > JAFGDJ01. The sequence continues at coordinate 1,969 of JAFGDJ010000100.1, forward strand.
GAGGGAGGTGCCGTGATCGCCGACTGGCTGATGGGGGTGATGTCCAACCTGGTCATGAGCCATCTCATTTCTCTGCTGCTCCTGGTGGGATTGAATTACTATATCTGGCTGCAGGCCGGCAGAACCGTGCTCATGAAAAGCTACCTGGCTTTGTCCCTAGGGCCTTTCTTATGGATCGTGGGAAAACTTTTTAAAACCGTGGCTCCGACCATCGGTCTTCGGTGGACTTTCATCATGGTACAGTATCTGGGCATGTCCATTCTGGGTCCCGCCTTTGTGGTCTTCTGCCTGACCTATCTGCTGAAGCGACGTCCGTCTTCCTTTCTTTTAACAGCCCTTTTTTTACCGACGACGATCCTGTACCTTCTTGTGCTTACAAATCCTCTGCACCATTGGTTTTATCCGGTTTTTACGTTCTATCGGGATTCCTTTGGCCCGGTGTTCTATATCTTGAAATATGTTCTCTATGGTTGTACCGCTTCGGGATTCGTCCTGCTGGTGATCGCTCTTTTTAAGCACCGAAGGAAGCATGTGATCCAGAGTATATTGTTCATCCTGGCCGCGTTGGTACCCCTGGCGGGAAGCTTCTACTACCCGAATCTGGGAAACAAGTTTTCCAACCTGCGGTTCGATATTATTCCTCTTTGTTTCAATGCCACCTTTTTATTCTTCGGGATCGCCGTTTTTCGATATGATTTTCTCGACATATCTCCCATCGCCCGCCGGCAGGTTCTCGACGCCCTGGAAGAGGGGGTTCGTATCAGGGATGCCGGCGGGATAGTCCTTTACAGTAACCGCTCGGCCGATGATGCTTTCAGTTCAGAACATAACGGCCAATATAGAATCGGGGAATACACGATTCCGGGGAAGCACCACGGTCCGAGTCTTTCTATGGAATTACTGATCGATGTCAGCGCGGAGAATCAACGGAAGAATTCTATCAAGGAAAGAACGGATATACTGCGAAGGCTCGCCCAAGAAGAAGAAGAGAGCATCCGGCAGGAGCGGGAGATCCTCTTTATGCGGCAGAGAAATTTTGCCGCCCAGGAGATTCATGACATTTTAGGGCACAGTCTGACCCTTTTTATTGCCCGCCTGGAAGCTCTGAAAATTCTCGATGAATCGGGCGACCTCCCCCGGAAACTGGAAGAAGCCTTCTCCCGATTCTCCCGATGGAAGGATGACCTCTCTTCAACTCTTTCGGAAAAACCCCATTTTGAAGAAACGGAGAGTGTGTTGTTAAGCGAGTGGCTCAACCTCTTGATACAACCCTGTAAAGATATCGTCTGCACGGTGGAACTGATTATCCGGGGGACCGAAAAGCCCCTGCGGGTCGATACCGTACGGCAGGTATTTGCGGCGGTCCGGGAAAGTCTGACGAATTCCCTTCGTCACGGCAGGGCGGACCATGTGGTTATCTCAGTCTCTTTCGATACCCAATGCCGCATAGTGATCATGGATAACGGTATCGGATGTGGTAATGTGCAGGAAGGAAACGGCCTGGACGGGATCAGGAAACGGCTGGAATCTCTGAAGGGGACCGTAGCTTTCGCATCCTCCCGGGATGAGGGGTTTATTTCCCGTTTGAATTTTCACGCCTACTGACGAAAGTAATCGAAAGTCTCATTTTTAGTAACCAAAGGCATTGACCAAATTGAGCAGTCACCGGTTCATCAACGGGGTATCCTGATTACTAGGAGGATACCACCATGAAAAGAACGGGATGGTTTCTTTTTTGTATTTTTATTTGTCTCCTAGGATTGCTGGGTCTGTTTTCCGCCTGTGATCCCGATGGAGATGACGGTGGAGGAGGAGGCGATGGTACGGATACCGAGGTGCCTGCTGCTCCAGACAGTCTCAGTGCAACGGTTTCTGAGACGGATGTGGCTGTTGATCTTTCATGGCAGGACAACTCGGATAATGAATCAGGATTCGTGCTGGAGCGGAAGCTGAATGCCGAATCGGAGGACGGTTTCGTGCAGATTCTCGGAAACCTCGGTCCCGATACTCTCACGATTTGTGACGATGCGAACCTCGAAACTGCAATGGCCTACGAATACCGGGTAAAGGCCTTCAACGATAACGGCGACTCGGACTATTCCAACTGGGCTTACGTGTATATTCCGCTGGAGGGTGGGTCGTCGGAGCAGGCTATGACCGGGTTTGTCTATACCGCCTGGGTAGCCGATGACGGGAAGCTCTGGTACACCTGGGACGACCCGCAGACCCCGGAGAATAACGCCGCCCGGATAGAGGTAACCGATGCCCAGGGACCGACCACGGGTCACCAGAGCGGTACCGATATATCGGCAGACTTTGATGCGTTTACCGGAACTGTCTATACCGCCTGGGTAGCTTTAGACGGGAAGCTCTGGTATACCTGGGATGATCCGCAGACCCCGGAGAATAACGCGGCCCGGATAGAGGTAACCGATGCCGGAGGGCCCACCACGGGCCACCAGAGCGGTACAGCAATA
>JAFGDJ010000101.1 GCA_016932135.1 Spirochaetales bacterium
CAGGCCCTCCCGGACCCTTTTTCATCAGCGATTCCAGCGGTCATTCATTTCTCCTTCCTTCCATCGTTCTTCCAGAACTTCGACGATCCTGGGACCTGTAAGGCCGTAAAAATCCCTGATCTCAGCCCTCGGCCCGGCTTTCACAAAGATACCTTCCGGAAATCCTACTTTAAAAACGGGAATGCTCATACCCGCTTCGTGTATCAAGCCGGAGATCAGGGCTCCCAGCCCGCCGTGAACCGAATGTTCTTCCACGGTTACAATGAGCCTTGTTCCGGCGATCTTTTCAAGAAGGTCTGCATGCTGCAGCGGCCTGATCGAAGGAAGGCTGTACAGTGCCGTGATAATGCCCTTCTCTGAAAGAATCCGCGCGGCGGAATAGGCTTCCTCAAGGATAGTTCCCAGGGAAAAGAACACCACCTCCGGCGTCGATGGGGCGCTTCGATATATGGGATCAGGCTTTCCCACTTTAAAGCGATAGTCCGGAGAATGAAAGAGGGGATAGGGGCCCTTGTCCATCCTGATATACGCCGGTCCGTCGAAGGAACAGACATAGCGCACCAGTTCAGCGGCTTCCCTGGCATCGGAGGGGGCGAAGATCTGCAGGTTCCCCAGGCCCCTAAGCATGGAGATATCATCCAGGATATGATGGGTGCTGCCCAGGGGGCCATAGGCTACCCCGGCGTTCAGCCCCAGCATTTTAACGTTACTGTGGGAATAACAGAGGTCGTTCTTTACCTGTTCATAGGACCGGGACAGGAGAAAGGGTGCCGCATTGGCGGTGAAAACGGTAAAACCTCCCAGGGAAAGCCCCGCGGCGATACCCACCATATTCTGTTCAGCGATACCCACGTTAATGAGGCGTTCCGGAAATCTCTCGCTGAAGCCTTTCAGAGCGGCGGTGGAGGTAGAGTCGGCTACCACTACGGCGACAGCCTTTCCGGCCTCGGCGCATTCAAGGAGAGCCTGGTCCACGGCTTCCCGTAAATCATAGGTTTCAACACTCACTTCCATTATTCCAACTCCTTCAACGCCTGTTCGACTTCGACTCCCTTGGGAATCCGATGGTGCCAGGCGGGGTTATCTTCCATAAACGAAACACCCTTTCCTTTCACCGTGGAGGCGAGAAGAACCGAGGGCTGGTCTTTCCGGGTGGCTTCCCAGGTATCCAGACATTGAAGGAGGGATGTTATGTCGTTCCCGTCGGCGGTATAGACCCGGAAGCCGAAGGCTTCGAACTTAGCCTGCAGGGGTTCAAGACCCATGATATGTTCGGTTCGGTCGGCCAGTTGAAGCTTATTGCGGTCTACCACCACCATGAGATTGTCAAGACCAAATCGTGATGCGCTCATGGCGGCCTCCCAGTTGGACCCTTCCTGCAGTTCTCCGTCTCCCAGAAGAACAAAGATTCTGCCTGGCCGCCGGTTCATTTTTGCCGCCAGAGCAAGACCAACCGCTACGGGAAAACCGTGACCCAGGGCTCCGGTGTTGATCTCGACGGCCTTGATTTTCTGTTTGACCGGATGACCTTGCAGGGAAGAGTCAAAAGCCTGGTAGGTGGAAAGAAGCTCCTTTGGTATAAGGGCGGCCTCCGACAGAGTACAGTAGAACCCCCCGGCTCCGTGTCCCTTGCTGAGGATAAAACGATCCCGGAACGGATGATCGAGGGCCCTGTCGTAACGAAGCACGGAAAAATAGAGGGTTACCAGGATATCGGCTTCCGACAGATCAGCGCCGGTGTGCCCGGCCCCGGTGGTGCTGTTCATAAGAATGATATTCCGTCGAACCCTTTTGGCCGCGGCGGCCAGCTGATCGGCGGTGTACTGGAAGGGATTCGGCGGTATTGGGTATTGCAACGGAACCTCCACAAAACGAAAATAAACGAAAGTAATAAGAATAATAAAACAAAATCAAGAATCTGTCAAAACAAAAAATAAGTAAAATAAAAGTTGACAATGCAAGATCTGAAGGTATAATAAGGGGGACAGAGGAGATTTTATGGACCACCGAAACAATAAAACCACCACCTTCGGAGTCATTATAGGCACCCGGGGGATCTTCAACGCCGAACTGGCGGCTGCCGACAGGGCCAAACTGCTTAAAGTCCTGAATTCTGAAGGCTTTGGCGCCGTTATCCCCGATGAAGGGGAAACTACCCGGGGAGGCATAGAAACCAGGAAGGATGCCGCCCTGTGCGCCGATCTGTTTAAGAAGCGTGCCGACGATATCGACGGCATCATCGTGGCTCTGCCGAATTTCGGGGATGAGCTGGGGATTATCGAAACCTTGAGGCGTTCCGGCTTAAGGGTGCCGATCCTGGTGCAGGCATCGAAGGATGAAATTTCCAAGGTGGACATTCATTCCCGCAGGGACGCTTTCTGCGGAAAAATCTCCGTGTGTAATAATCTGTATCAATACGGCTACTCCTTTACCGATACCGCCGAGCACACCGAAGACCCGGACAGCCCTGTTTTCCTGCAGGACCTCCGGCGGTTCGCGGCGATCTGCCGTACGGTGAAAGGAATGAAGAACGCCAGGATCGGAATGATCGGAACCCGGCCGGACGCCTTCCAGACCGTCCGATTCAGTGAAAAAATCCTTCAGGCTTACGGCATTACCGTGGTGCCGGTGGATCTCTCATGGATCTTCGCCCGGGCCAGGGGTCTAGGCGATGGCGATGTCGACCTGGCGGCTAAAGTGGAAGGCATCCGAGCCTACGGCCGGATACCGGACCGCATACCCCGGGAGCACCTGCTCCGCTCCGCCCGGTTCAGTGTGGCCGTGGAAAGGTGGCTGGACGAACAGGAGTGCACAGCCAGTGCCGTCCAGTGCTGGAATTCCATACAGCTCAATTACGGCTGCGCCGCCTGCCTGACCATGAGCATGCTGAGCAACGCCCTTAGACCCAGCGCCTGCGAGGTGGATGTAACCGGAGCCCTGTCCATGCTGGCGCTCTCTCTGGCAGGGAACCGGCCGGCGGCTCTTCTGGACTGGAATAACAACTACGGGAATGAAACGGACAAGTGCGTCAATACCCACTGTTCCAATTTCCCGAAGGACTTCATCGCCGATGAGGTGGAAATATCGGAACTGGATCTCCTGGGGGAGGACCTGGGGCGGGAAAATTCCTTCGGGGCGATAAAAGGGATAGTAAAGGCAGGCCCCGCCACCTTTCTGCGGCTTACCACCGATGACAAGCGGGGGGTGATAAAAGGCTACGCCGGGGAAGGGAGCTTTACCGACGACCCCTTTGCCATGGACGGCGGTATCGCCGTGGTGCAGGTGCCCCGATTACGGGAATTGCTGGGGTATATCTGTAAAAACGGCTTTGAACACCATGTGGCCATGACCCGGGGACAGGTGGGTTCCGTTCTGGAAGAAGCCCTGGGCAACTACCTGGGCTGGGATATGGCTGTTCACGGGAAGAACCAATGAGAAAAGAGGAAGAAAGGTGAAAAAAACAGGATTATTGAACGATAGAATTTCCCTTCTTGTGGCGGAGATGGGACACCTGGAAAGCCTGATGATCTGTGACGCCGGCATGCCGATTCCCCGGGAGTGTAACCGTATCGATCTTGCCTTAACGAAGGGTGTCCCGGGATTTATGGAGACCCTGGAAACAATCCTTCAGGAACTGGAAGTGGAGAAGGTTGTTCTGGCTGAGGAAATAAAGGAACACAACGAAGAACTGCATGAGCAATTGAAAAAACGCTTCGCCCATATTCCCCTGATCTACATTCCCCACGGGCAGATGAAAACCAGTATGAAAGAAACCAAGGGAGTCATCCGAACCGGAGAATGTTCTCCCTACGCGAACATTCTTCTGATCTCGGGGGTCATTTTTTAACTGAGAGAATTTTCGTAATCCTTGTTCCTCAGATACCCGCTGTAAAGACTGTCGGCGTTAAAATCCTTCCGGGGTTCAAAGACCTTGGGTTGCAGGGTTTTCGCGATGATCTTCCGCAGGGAACCTAAGGTCTGGCCGGGGTCGTGGTAGAGAATCTGCATGGCGATGGTTCCCAGGGATGTGGCCTCCTGGGGTCCGGCAATGACGGTTTTTCCCGTTATATCGGCGGTTAACTGATTCAGATAGTCGTTTAAAGACCCCCCGCCGATGATGTGCAGGGTGTCGAAGGAAAATCCAGTGATGCTTTCCAGATCATTGATGGCTTCCCGGTAACTGCAGGCCAGGGAGATATAGGATGA
>JAFGDJ010000102.1 GCA_016932135.1 Spirochaetales bacterium
CTTGACTATCCGCATCCGTATCAGTACCATAAAAGTATAGTTAAGTATCGAAAGGAGGTACTATGTCCGAAAGAGACGTTACTCCGCCGAAAGGACGCTTTCAGCTGAAGCCCCGGGTGCTTCTCATCGTCATTATCATCCTGGTTATCCTGGGCAGTGTTCTTTCCGCGTTTTTCGTGGTAGATCAGACCGAACAAGCGGTTGTTTTACGGTTCGGTCAATACGCCAGGACCGTAGGCGCAGGGCTGCAATTCAAAATGCCCTTCGGAATTGAGAGAAACTATAACGTTCCCACCCAGGTCATTCAGAACATGCAATTCGGTTTCCGCACGGAACGGCCGGGGATAAACACGGTCTTGTCAAACCAGGACTTCCCCGAGGAATCCATTATGCTCACCGGAGACCTGAACATCGTGGATGTGGAATGGATCATCCAATACCGGATTGTGGATCCCATGAACTGGCTCTTCAAGGTGGATATGCAGAACCGGACCATCCGGGACATCTCCCAGTCGGTGATCAACCAGCTGGTGGGAGACCGGACCATTTTCGACGTCATCGGTCAGGAGAGGACCAACATCGAGTTTCAGGCCCAGGAGCTGATGAATCGGTATTTCACCGCCTATGAACTGGGAGCCACCGTCACCACGGTGAAGCTCCAGAACATTGTTCCCCCCAAGGGGGAGGTACAGGACGCCTTCGAGGACGTGAACAAAGCTGTCCAGGACATGGAACGGTTCATCAACGAAGGAAAAGAGGCGTACAACAGTGAGATTCCCAGGGCTCAGGGAGAGGCTGCCAAGATGATTCAGGTATCCGAAGGCTACGCCGCAGAACGGGTCAACGAAGCCCGGGGTAACGTGGCCCGGTTCCAGTCGGTCCTGAGCGAATACCGGACGGCCCAGGATGTCACCCGGGCCAGGCTCTACATCGAGATGATCGAGGATGTCTTCGCAGAGCAGGAAGGAACCGACCTGATCGATCGGAACCTGGACAACTTTATCCCCTTGAAGAACCTGCAGGAACAGGCCCAGGGAGGCGCCCAATGAAAAAATTCATCACCGTTTTAGTAATTATCATCGTCCTGGCCATCCTGGTCTTCGCCGCCGGACCCTTCTACGTTCTCAACGAGGGTGAGCAGGCGGTCATAACCCGGTTCGGCGCCATCGTGGCCACCAACCGGGAAGCAGGATTGAGGCTGAAGATGCCGGTAGTCGATAACGTAGTGAAATATTCCAAGAAAATCATCACCTGGGACGGCATGGCCCAGCGGATTCCCACCCAGGAGAATCAGTTTATCTGGGTGGACGCCACCGCCCGGTGGAAGATCGTCGATCCCTTGAAATTCTACGAATCGGTGACCACCATGGAAGCGGCCTATAGCCGTCTGGACGACATCATAGATTCCTCGGTCCGCACGGTGATTTCGGATAATCCCCTGGCGGAAGCGGTCCGGAATTCCAACGTGATCAACGAAATCCAGCGCGCCGTCACCCAGGGCCAGGGAGAGGAAGAGAGCAGCATGCGGGAGATCTCCGGGGTCGCCTTCACCCAGATCAACTACGACACCATCAATAAGGGCCGATTGATTCTTTCCGACGAAATTTACAAGCGGGCCGCCACTATCACCCCCCAGTTCGGCATCGAGCTGACGGACATCATCATCCGGCAGATCCGCTACTCCGACGACCTCACCGAAAGCGTGTACAACAGGATGATCAAGGAAAGGAACCAGGTGGCCGAGTTCTACCGCTCCTACGGACAGGGGCAGAAACAGGAATGGCTGGGTAAGCTGGACAACGAACAGCGGGCCATCCTCTCCAGGGCGTACGAGACCGCCGAAGAGATCAAGGGAAAGGCCGACGCTACGGCTACCAGGATCTACGCCGACGCCTACGAGGCCGACCCGGAGTTCTTCGAATTCTGGCGGTCCATCGAATCATACCGGAAGATCCTGCCCCAGTTCCGGAAAACCCTCACCACCGACATGGAGTACTTCAAGTACCTGTACAGCCAGGTGGGAGATTAAGAACCAGAGCACAACAAGCTCTTTTTCGCCCGGGCCGCTATCCGCGGTCCGGGTTTTTTTATCTCCCGTTATTTCGAACCGCGGCCGCCTGCCCCGGGAGTCATCAGGTCAGGTACAGCTCCGGCCGCCGATCGTCCAGGAGGTGGTTCAAGGGAGTGAGATTCTTGTCCAGGGCCGCCGCCGGGTCCAGCTCCACCAGTCGGACCTCCGTACCGGTATTATCGCCCCGGTGAAGCACCTCCCCCTTACAGCCGGTCACCTGGCTCATGCCGGTAAAGGTCAGGTCCTGCTCCCCCCGCTTTTCACTGCCGATCCTGTTGGCGGTAACGGCGAAGAGACGGTTTTCCAGGCACCGGGTCCGCATGGCTTCCTGGCAGTAGGGGGTTACCAGGTTGGCCGGATGGGCGATCACCTGGGCTCCCTGGAGGGCCAGGGACCGGGCCGCCTCGGGAAAAGCCCAGTCGAAGCAGATCATCAGGCCCACCGCGCAGGACGGCAGGGGGTACACGGCAAAGGGCCGGTCGCCGGGGTCGAAGACGAACTTCTCCCGGGCGAAGAGGTGGATCTTCCGGTAGACCGCCAGGACCCCGACTTCACTCACCAGCATGGCGGCGTTGTAGAGCCTGATGCCGTCCTTTTCGGGAAACCCCGCCGCCACGGCGCCGCCGGTTCTTTCGGCCAGACTTTGCAGGAAAGCCGCCGTGGGGCCGCCGGTCCCCTCCCCCAGGCTCAAGGCTTCTTCCCGGGAGGTAAAGGCGTACCCGGTGGCAAAGAGCTCCGGCAGCACCAGGAGGTCCGCCTTTATTCCCCCGGTCAGTTCCTCCACCTGCCGAAAGTTTTTTTCTTGCAGCCCGAAAGCCGGGGAAGTCTGGACATATCCGACAATCATCTTTCTACATCCCTCCTATCCTTCGAAACGCCGTTTCGCCAGAGCTTCCAGGGCCTCGAGCCCTTCCCGCAAGGCGGTATGATCCTCCGGATGCTCTTTAAGAAAATGCTTCAGGTCCGCCGCTCCCCGCTGAAAGCTCTCCCGGTACTTCCGGTGGGCAAACTTCCGCAGCACCGGCAGGATCCTTTCCCGGACAAACCGCTCATCCCCCGGCGGAAGGCCGTCCCCTAAGAACTCCAGGAGAACGGCAAACTCCTCCTCCCGGTCGCGGCAGACCGCCTCTTCCAGGAGCCGGACCGTCTTTTCGGCCTCCGGCAGGGGGAGGGTTTCCAGGCCGCGAAAGGGGGGAACCCGGATGAACCGGTAAAAAAGCCGGGTCGGCAGGGCCAGGCCGCCGGAAAGGATCAGGTCTTCCCCCCGCCGGGGAAAGCGCTCTAAAAGACGCCGGGGGACAAAGGATTCCTTCAGGAGCAAGAAGAGCCGCTGCCGGACCATGAAAGATTTCAGCGATGCCGCCGAGGCGCCGCCGCCTGATCCGGTTCGGCAGACCAGGAGAAATTCCAGGTTGCTGGTCTTCCGGCTGATGCTCTGCCGCCCCCCCCGGTAGGTGACATAGTCCCGGGTGCGAAGTTCCACCTCCCCCCGGCGGGAAAGCATCTCGTACAATTCTTCCAGGGGGATGATCCCCTCGGTATTGTAGCTTATCACGATATGCCGGGCGTCCACTGCGTTCAGAAGGTCCTCCATGGCCCCGGCGGCGGCGGCCCGGGAGCAGAAAGCCGAGCGGGTCTTCTTCCAGTCTTGGCGGATGGCCGCCTTGGCTCGATAACGGCCGTCGGTGCCCCGCCGGTCGTCCACCTCCGGCCTGTCCCAAAGAACGATAGTGTTCAGCAGGTGGTAGTTACTGCCGTACTGATGGGTGTTGTAGGGCGGGTCCAGGTAGCACAGGGCAGCCGGGCGCCCGGCGGCGAAGGTTGCCGCGTCCTGCCGGTACACCCGGCAAGGGGATGAGCCGGCGGCAAGGTGAGGCTTTTCCAGTCTCAAGGTCTTCATGATCCGCCCCAGGGCGTCGCCTCCGTGCCCGCCGAAGCCCTTGTGGCAGGCCTTGAAGACCCCGGAGGTGTTGGACCGCACCGCCGCCTGCAGCACCAGGGCGGCCAAAAGTATCGTCCGCTCGGGGCTTTCGGCGGGGTACCACTGGTCGATCCTGCAGCGCATCCGGTCGATCCTTACGGCGTTCTCCGGAGTGTAGAAGAGCCGCTCAAGCCGGTAATCGGCAGTTTCCAGGTCCGCCGGGGCGTAGTACCGGCTGATATAGGGGTCGAAATCCCCGGTGTCGCTGTTCAACGCCGCCAGAACGGCATCGATCCCCCCCCGGTCATGGAACAGGGCGCTCAGGTCCTCGGCGTTCAAACCGATATAACAGCCGTTGAGCACCTCGGTGTAAGGTTCCCAATCGTTGGCGTACACGGCCGCGCCCATAATCTTGGCCAGCCGGGAAACCGCCCCGGACCCGGCGAAGGGGTCGAGGAACACCGGCTGCTTCAGACCTGAAAGAAGCTCCTGGAAGACCCCGTGGAGAAAGGGGATCAGCCGGCGCTTGTTGCCTATATAGGGAATCAATTGAGAAGTGAGGTAGGGATCCTTCAGGTCCATCGGGGAAAGCAGGTTCGTCATCGGTCCGGCAGGTACATCGCCAGGTTCCGATCGGTCTCGAAGACCTCCACCATGCAAAGGGGAGAGCCGGGGAGCTTTTCCTTCAGTTTTTCAAAGATGTGCCGGGCGATGAGCTCGGCGCTGGGTTCGGCCTGGTCGTAAGCGGGGTTTTCGTTCAATAGGCTGTGATCCAGGGTGTCCAGGACCTCCTTCAAAGCCTTTTTCAGCACCCCGAAGTCCAGGAGCATCCCCCCTTCGTCCAGGTCTCTTCCTTCGGCGTGGACCCGGACCCGGTAGTTGTGCCCGTGGAGCCGTTCGCACTTGCCGTGGTATTTGGTGAGATAATGCGCCGCAGCGAAACTGTCGTCCACTCGGACCCGGTACATGGCCTTCACCCTCCCTTGCCCTGGTCCCTGAAAGACTGATAGCATGGAACCATGACGGAAAAAAGACTATCAGCTTTATGCGCCAATTGCAACATTCCCTTCCCCGGCGGGGATGATCCGGTGATCCGGGGGATCGTGTACGATTCGAGGAAGGCCTTTCCCGGCTGCCTCTTCGCCGCCCTGCCGGGGCTGCACACCGACGGCAGCTTGTACATCCGCCGGGCGGCGGAACAGGGGGCCCTGGCGGCGCTCTGCGCCGAGCTGCCGGAGGACCCGATCCCCGGTCTGGCCTGTATCCTCAGCCAAGATCCCCGGGAAGATCTGTCCCGCCTTTCCGCCGCTTTTTACGATCAGCCTTCGGAAGAGCTGATCATCACCGGGGTTACCGGCACCGACGGCAAGAGCACCACCGTGTACCTGCTGTACCAGCTCCTGAACGCCCTGGGCCTGAAAACCGGGATGCTCTCCACGGTGATGATCGACACCGGTTCGGGCCTCGTGCCCAACCCCTTCCGGCAGTCCACCCCCGAAGCGCCGGAGGTGCAGCGGATCCTCCGGGAGATGAGGGACTCAGGGCTCACCCACGCCGTGGTGGAAGCCACCAGCCACGGCCTGTCGCCCCGGACCGCCCGGCTGGCGGACGTCCGGTTCTGCGCCGGCGTAATGACCAACGTGACCCACGAACACCTGGAGTTTCACGGCTCCTTCGAACAGTACCGGGACGACAAGGCCAACCTCTTCCGGAAGGTCTCGGAAAGCGCCTTTCCCGGCTCCTTCGCCGTCCTGAACGCCGGGGACAAGTCCTCCGAATACTTCCGCTCCGTCGCCTCCGTCCCCCATGTGTCCTACGGCCTTACATCTGCGAAGGCGGACCTGTGGGCGGAGATCCTCAACGAAAGCCTGGAAGGGATCGATTTCCGCGTCCATTCCCCGGGGGAAGGGACCGTGGACGCCCAGATAAACCTGCCGGGGACCTTCAACGTGGAAAACACCCTGGCGGCCCTTTCGGCGGCCCTGGAACTCACCGGGGCGGAAATCGCCGAAATCGCCCCACTGCTGCCCGGCCTGAAACCCGTCACCGGCCGGATGGTGCCCGTGGCCGCCGGGCAGAGCTTCACGGTGATGGTAGACTACGCCCACACCCCGGCGTCCTTTTCCCGCCTCCTGCCCCGGATGAAGGCCTCCACCCCCGGCCGCCTGATCTGCGTCTTCGGCTCCGCCGGCGAGCGGGACCGGGAAAAACGGGCCATCCAGGGCCGCATCGCCGGGGAGCACTGCGACATCATCGTCCTGGCCGACGAAGACCCCCGGGGTGAGGACCCGGCGGCTATCCTCGAAGACATCGCCTCGGGATGCCCGGACCGCCGGCGGGGAGAGGATCTCTTTCTGATCAACGACCGGACGGAGGCCCTCCGCTTCGCCTTCCGGACCGCCGGGGCCGGCGACACGGTCCTTCTGCTGGGCAAGGGCCACGAAACCAGCATCATCTACGCCGGGGGCCCGGTGCCCTGGTACGAGGAAACCAAGGCTCTGGAAGTGCTGAAGGAGCTGGGGTTCGGCAGGGATCAAACAATATGAAGGGGCCCCCGGTTCTGCAAAACCCTTAACGGACGGCGCGAGAGCTCCTCAGTGGAAAGAGTAACCTAGGGAGAGAGGGGTGAACCTAGTTACCCGCGGGTTGGGCCATGTCCCTCTGAAAATTGCCAAACGCATCGGTCCAGTTATACAGGGGGTGGACGAACAAAATCGACACACTGTGGTTCAGCTGGTTCCAGATGCAGTGACGGCTGCCGTCACGGTAGGCCACCTGGTAGGTTGTCTCAGTCTTGCCGCTCATGATATCCTCCGGAAACATCTCTAATACCCGCTGGAACCGTTCGCGATCATTACCGGTTTGGACAGAATAGGTGTCGAAGTACATGACCAGGGCCAAAATGCCGTCGGGGAAGTAGTACCACACGTCCCGCATGGCCGTACGGTCCGCATCTGTAGGATTGTTCAGGTAGAGTTTATAACCACATTGGTCATATCTGACGGCCTCTACCTCATAGGTCTCCGTATAGTGGAGATGGCCGCCGCGAAGATTCGGCCCTGGTTCCCTGCTCGAGATGAGCCGAAGCGCGGCGCGTTGGTTCTCCAGCTCGATGATGTCATCCATCGAAGCTCCCCAAGGGATGTTTGTGTAGTCACCGAGGGAGATAAACCCGTAATGCAGCGATTCGAACAACTCCCTGCCCCGGACGGCCGACTCTTCGTAGAATGCAATGTTCGTCTCGGTGCGGTGGCCATCCTCTCCCTGTAAAAGAGCGATGATGTCATGCACAAACACTTTTTCGAAGCAGTAGGACTGAACCCCATGGCCGTCGCGGACCAGCTCCGATTCGTCAACCGTCCGCCCATCGCGGGTGATAGGGTATCCTTTAGCCCGCATGACCGTATGGTCTATCCGGTAGAATGATTCGTCAGGGTGGTTCCAGTACGAGGTGTAGTCCCGGTTCGTCGCCATATAGTATAAGCTGTCGCCAGGAGACTTGAACGTAACGCGTTCGCCCGACAGAAGCAGGTGGAAGTAGATGGGACCTGAATCATCCTCCGACAGGCTCGCAAGCAGGAATATGTCCTGGGTCGTGCGATTCCAGAACTCATAGGTATAGGTCTGATCCTGGCCATATGCCGCTGCCGTAAGCACAATCAGTAAAACCAAAAGAAAGTAACGTCGGGATCGCATAGAGACCTCCGCTTTTAACGTATAATCGGAATATATCACCGCCGGTCGAAAAGATACAATCTAGTATATCACTGGACTCCCTGGATCCAATATTTCAATAGAATTATTACGTTCATTTTATAAATTGAACTTCCTGTAAAAATCGGCTCACCGATGATCGAAAAAGAGAAGATATATATCCTCACACTCACACCCACACTCATACTTTCCGGGCCTCAGCCCGGAAGAGACACACGTCTCCCAGATGTGCCGGAATATCCGCGGCAATCACCGGGCATTTCACCCGGAGAAGGCAGAATACCGGATAATCGGTGCCGGAGAGGGCTTCGTAGTTCCCCTGCCCCTTGCTGATGATCAGGTCGGCCGTTTCCAGAAGCCGTCGGAAAGCCGGGCTGCAGAGGGCCGGAACCGCTCCCGGGGCGGGAGACCCGCTGTCCACCACCTCACACACCCGGTCCATGCCTACGGCTAAGGCATCTTCCAGGGTAACGTCGTTGATGATCGGTTCGCCGCGGACGGCGTAACGGATGGTCACATCGGGGTATAGCCGCAGCAAGGTTTCGATAAGTACCCGGTCGAAGACGATCTCTCCGGCGTTATCGCCGATGTAGAGGATCTCCCGGGCGGCTGATAAAGCCGAGCGGAAGGCCTCCAGATCGAAGAGCCTTTTTTCTTCCCCCGCGATGGCGGAGGCTTCCTCATCCAGAATCCTGCAGATCTCTTCTTTCAAGTCTATCCGAATATTGGCTCCGTAATCGATAATATTGCCCGATATGGCAATCTGTACGGCTAGGCTTAAGGGATCCACCGACCCTTTGACTCTTCGAAGCATCTCCGGATACACCGCCAGGGCGTTTTCGTTACTTTCCCGCTTTACCGCGGCGAAGGGGTCAACCAGGCCGGTTTTCTCCCGGATGACCCGGTAGACCTCCACGGCTATCTCCGGAGGAGAGGCCTTCATGCTGATCCGGGGCACCAGGCAGGCCAGGGCATCAAGAACTTCCTTCTGCCCCTCCGGGGATAATTCAGCCTGCCGGGCGGCAAAAATACCCTGATTGAACATACAGGGAATACATTCGAGATACATGCGCATGAAGCTTCTCCTTGTGATGGCAGGTCCATCATAACAGGAACAACCCGAAGATGGAAAGGCGCCGTTGACCCTGCCGACCCTGATCATGGTATAATACCATAGCCATGGCCGAGAAATTATGTGTCTGGTACTCTGTCTGTCCCATGAAACGTTTTTACGAGGCGGGAAAAATCGAAGAGTCTTGGGTCCGCCTTTACTGTCGGGCGAACAACCCGAAATGTGTCAGGAAACAGATGGAAGCCCGGGGTGAAGACCACCCGGACAACATGCTCCCCGACGGATCGATCAGAAAAGATTTGGAATGACTAGTGCCGACCGCCGCCGGGATGTTTCGGTGAGATTTTAAAACGCTCTTCCATTTTCACCCAGGAACCGGCATCCCAGGGTTTTACCTGTTTCAATCGTTCCTGCCGTTTTTTCTCACCGTATTTACCGTATCTTCCGCTTTTGTTCATAGCCTCCTCTCAGGATTATTTTTAGCTCCATCTAGTAAAACAGCGGATAACAAGGGGAGGTTACGGAAAAAGGTTTTCCAGGTCCCCGGAGGGGAACAATCTTTAAAGGATCACAGGTTTCCCTTGCTGAGAGTTCTGGTAAAGATCAGGATCACGGCGCCGCAGAGGAGGAAAATTCCTCCGGTTCCTACAAAGGTGGCTGCAAAACCAAAGGCCAACGCAATGATCGACCCTATGGCAGGCCCCAAGGCAGCTCCCCCGGAAGTGAAACTGGCGGAGATGCCGTAGATGGAACCCTGTTTCCCCTGGTCCGTTCTACGGGCAATCATGGCATTGATGCTCGGCATGGTTCCGCCGATACAGATGCCGGCGAAAATCCGGAATACTAAAAGAAACCCCGGAGTGGAAGAAAAGGCCTGGGGCATGGCGAAACAGGCGGCGCCGAAGAGGCAAATAAGGAGGGTCCGCCGATACCCTATCCTATAGCTGGCCTTTCCAATGGAAGCTGCGGCACCAGCCGACGCCAGGGCGGTGGCCCCGAGGATAAACCCCGAAGTGGAAGCCACCATGCTCATCCTGACATTCATGGATTGGACAAACAAGGGCAGAATCGGGGTGGATACCTGATTCGCCGCCTGGATAAACCCCGCGGAAAGAACCAGAACGAGAAGCTCCGGGGATTCCTTCAGGGGGGAAAAATCGGGAATAACCGCTTTCAGCAGATGCCCCGATCTCGGCAGGGGAGTGAATTCCTCATGGACGAATTTCACGATGATGGTCCCCGCAATAAGAAGAAAGCCCGCGGTGATAAAAAAGTTAATCCGGTAGCCGAAGACATCTGAAATGATGCCCCCTATCATGGGGCCGACAGAACCGCCGATGAAAATCGCCGTCTGTAAAAGCCCCATGGCATAGCCGGCGTGTTCTTCCGGCACCGTCGTAGCCACCATAACCGTTGCCGCCGCCACTGTTCCCGAAAGAATCCCCTGCAGAACCCGGAGGATAAAAAGCTGGGCCGGATGCCAGACAAAGCCCATGAGAAGAATGGCAAAGGCTCCCCCGAACATCGCCCGCAGAAGCATCAGTTTTCTTCCGAAACTGTCGGCCAGTTTTCCCCAGATGGGGGCAAAGACAGCCATGCTTAATGAGCCCCCGGTGGTACAGAGGCCGACCCAGATTTTCAGCCTCTCCGGCTCGGTTACTCCCAATTCCTGTAAATAGAAGGGGATGATAGGATAGGATGTACTGAATCCGACTAAAGCCAGAAACTCGGCAATCCAAATAGCGTAGAGGTTTTTTTTCCAGCTCTCCATAATATCGCAGGGATCATAAGGATCATTTCCCCAGGGGAAAGCCCGAAATTATTCCCTTTATAACTCCTGAGTATTCATGTCTACTGTATAGGTTTTTTCCACCTTACTACAGTACCCGGAGGAAAAATAATTCAAGATGCCGAGAAAAAAGCTTGACGATAACTCAAAGGCGATACAATAATACACAAAAAGCTTTTTACCTGTATCAGCATGTTTCGGCTGCGGTATAAGGGATAAGCCGTCATGCTTCCTCAGTCCTGTCTGGAATAGTCAGTTATTTCATAAGGGAAGATATCGCTTACAGGGAATCCTGACAGTACTAATGTTAAAGACTTTCCAGGGGACTTTTTACCCCTTGTTTGTTTCTCACCGCCACATGAGTATAGATCATCGTGGTTTTAATATTCGAATGACCCAACAACTCCTGAATTGTCCTGATATCGTATCCGTTTTCCACCAGATGGGTGGCAAAACTGTGCCTGAAGGTATGCACGGAAGCCTGCTTATTGATATTTGCCGCATTAATAGCCTCTTTTACCTTCCTTTGGAGCATTGAAGGATGCAGATGCCAACGGGTTTGCTTGTTCGTTCTTGGATCCGTAAAGAAATGAGATGCCGGAAAGAGCCAAAACCAGGACCACTGTTTATCAATTCCCGGGTACTTTCTTGAAAGCCCCTCAGGAATCGTTACTCCCGGTTTATCATCCCTTCTATCCCTTTCCCATACTGATTTTTGGTCCTTAAGATGATTCCGCAGGTCTTCATGGAGTACTTCCGGGAGCAATGTAATCCGGTCCTTATCCCCCTTCCCCGCTCTGATGATGAGACGATGATTATCGAAATCAATATCCTTTACCCGGAGACTCAAACATTCTTCCAAACGCAGGCCGCCTCCATAGATAAGCCTTACCATCAATTTGAATGGGTCTTCTAATATCCCCAAGATCTGAGATATTTCTTCTCTTGTAAATACAGTCGGCAATTTTTTCGATTTCTTTGCTCTTACCGTGGTCTGCAGGCCATTTACATTGATTCCAAGTACCTGCCTGAAAAGGACCAGCAAGGCATTGAAAGCTTGATTCTGTGTAGCACTGCTAACATTATCTTCAGCAGCAAGATAACTGAGAAAAGATCGCAAATCGTTCTCTTGAATTCTACTTTCACTGGTGAAACCCCTTCTTGTCTCAAGAAAAGTGATAAATCTCGACAACCAGTACATATACGACTTTTCCGTACGAAACGAAACATGTCTTAATCTTAAAATTTCCCTTACTTTACCAGTCAGATCTGAAATATAAAGAGACCATTCCTGTTTATTGATAACATTTATATTTTCTCCCGATTGCAGGTCTAAAAAGAGGTAAAATCGTTGAATTGCTTCCTGAGCGTATTTGACGACCCAGTCTTCCTTTTTCCTCTCAAGATTGTTCAGGAAATTTTGGATAGCCTTTTCCCTGTCTTTCTCATAATAGTTTTTATATTCAAGCATGTATTTTTTAGCCCAATAGGTAGTCCAGTACACCGCCTTATCTTTAAGGCCCAAGGAGCCTCTAATATATTTTTCAAAATTATTAAGATCGACTGAGGAATCCAATTTATGTACCTCCAAAACATATATACATGTCCTTTATAAACATTGCTTCAATGTTCTGTTAAATTGTTTTCAACATATCAACCATATTTAGAATGTTATTTTCAATAATTACAGTTTTTACTATAAAATAATCAATTATAAAGGTTTTCTTTTGATATAATATGTTA
>JAFGDJ010000103.1 GCA_016932135.1 Spirochaetales bacterium
AAACATATCGTCCGCCTCTACCACGTCTTCGAGGCGGACCTGCATGATACTCCGCTGCTCCGGGTCCATGGTGGTTTCCCACAGCTGCTCCGGGTTCATCTCGCCAAGCCCCTTGTAGCGCTGAATCGCGAGTTTCCCGTTATCGCCGTTTACCTTTTTCATAATGGAATCCCGCTCGGCGTCGTTGTAGGCGTAGTAGACCTCTTTCCCGCTGCTCATCTTGAAAAGGGGCGGCATGGCGATGTACACATGCCCCCGCTCCAGGAGCTCCGGCATATAGCGGAAAAAGAAGGTTAACAGGAGGGTTCTGATATGGGAACCGTCCACGTCGGCGTCGGCCATGATGATGACTTTATGATACCGCAGTTTCGAAGCGTCGAAATCCTTGCCCACCCCGGCTCCCAAAGCGGTGATAATAGGCTGCAGCTTGTCGTTCACCAGAACCTTGTCCATCCTGGTTTTTTCCACGTTGAGCATCTTTCCCCACAGAGGAAGGATAGCTTGAAACTGCCGGTCCCTGCCCTGCTTGGCGCTGCCGCCGGCGGAGTCCCCCTCCACAATATATATCTCGCACTGCGCGGGGTCTTTCAGGCTGCAGTCCGCCAGCTTTCCCGGAAGACCGGTACTTTCAAGAAAACTCTTTCTTCGGGTAAGTTCCCGGGCTTTTCTTGCCGCGGCCCTGGCCTTGGCTGCCACGATGGTCTTATCGAGAATCTTATCGACGATCTCCGGGTTTTCTTCGAAATACAGGGTCAGTTGTTCGTGGACCAGGGATTCCACCAGCCCTTTGACCTCGGAATTTCCCAGCTTTGCCTTGGTCTGCCCTTCAAATTGCGGATTGGGGATTTTAATCGAGATAACCGCCACCAGTCCTTCCCGGACATCGTCACCGGTAAGGTTTTCATCCAGCTTCTTTGCCAGTTTCGATTTTTTCAGGAAATCGTTGAAGACCCTGGTCAAAGCCGACTTGAAACCGATGAGGTGGGTTCCCCCCTCCCGGGTGTTGATATTATTCACAAAGGCGAAAATTGTCTCGGCATAGCCGTCGTTGTAGGCCATGGCGACTTCCACTTCCGTATGGTCCCGGCTTCCCTGAATATAGATGGGATCGTTATACAGGGGAGTCTTGCTCTTATTCAGGTAGGTAACGAAGGACTTGATTCCTCCTTCGAACTGAAAGGTTCTCTCTTTTGTCTGCGGGAGTCGTTCGTCTTCGATGATGATACGGATTCCCTGATTGAGAAAGGCCAATTCCCGCATCCGGTGAGAAAGAACGTCATAACTGAAGACCAGGGATTCAAAAATTTCCTTATCGGGAAGAAACCGGGTAACCGTACCGTTTCTATCGCTGGTTCCGATGACCTCTACATCTTTCTCCGGTATACCCCTCCCATACCGCTGGTAGTACATGTTCCCATCCCTGTGTACCGTGACCTCACAAATCTCGGAGAGGGCATTCACCACGGAAACCCCCACACCGTGAAGGCCTCCGGAAACCTTGTAGGTTTTCTTGTCGAACTTGCCACCGGCGTGGAGTCGGGTCATGACGATTTCCAGGGCGCTCACCTGTTCAACCGGATGCATATCCACAGGGATACCCCGCCCGTTGTCCTCTACCCGGACATAATTTTCTTTTTCCAGAACAACACGGATCACATCGCAGTGACCGGCCAAGGCTTCGTCGATACTGTTGTCCACCACCTCATACACCAAATGATGGAGCCCTTCCGGGCCGGTGGATCCGATATACATACCGGGTCGGGTACGGACGGCATCCAGTCCTTTTAATACCCGAATGTCACGAGCGGAATAATCTTCCTGCATAATTGTACTACCTGTAGCTAAAAATGGGGCATAACGCTTTTCACACAAAGAAAAATACCGCCTCAGTATAGCTTGAATAACAGAAAAAGTAAAGACAACGCAGATTTCTGTTGCGTGATAACCAAGGATGCTTTAGAATGGTAGAACGCGACTTGAAAAATCACGAGAGTTGTGTAAAACTTGTGGATAGTTTCTCCGGTTGTATTAATATTCATACACCCGGCGGCGGTTTTTTGAATATAGAGATATATTCATATATATTTCTTTATCCTGCAAGAACTTACACAATTATTTTGATCTTTTGGAGATTTTTTACACTGCCCTTGGGTAAAAAAGGCTTTCAGGTCGTTGGAATCAATTGTGGATAAGTTGTTGAAAAAATAGCGGAGATCGGGATGGCAACAGGATCTTGGGATTACAGTATGTTTTGGAATGAAGCGATCGATCGAATTAAACAGGAGGTTTCACCTCAGGAAGCCTCCATGTGGTTCGAGAACCTTCAGTACCTGGACAGTAAAGAGTCGGAAATCCGAATCGCCGTTCCTTCTTCCTTTTACCGCGACCAGGTGAAACAACGCTATCTTTCTCTTATCTCGGAAACCCTGCATGACCTGAGCGGAAAAACCTTTACTCTGGAGTTTGTCGTTCAGCCGTCTAAAAAAAATACAGCCTCATCAAAAGAAACAAAACAGCAGGACAATCCCTCAAGCTCCGGGAAAAAGATCCCTGCAGCAAAAAGAGGTCATGCTCAGCTGAAACC
>JAFGDJ010000104.1 GCA_016932135.1 Spirochaetales bacterium
ACGGTTCTTTCCGGAGGCACCACCCGCCGCCGGGGAAAATGGCGCAAGTATTTTGCCCTGGACGCCGACGCCTTCGCGAAAAAAGCCACATCCCTCGATGCCGGGAAGATCGCCGTGGTTTTCGGGAACGAGAAAACGGGTCTCTCGGACGAGGACCTGGCCCTGTGCAACCTGGCGGTCCGCATCCCCACCTCTGACCTCTTTCCATCCCTCAATCTATCTCACGCTGTGCAGATCGTCACTTATGAGCTTTTCAAGGCGGCAAGTACCGGGTCCGGGGAAAAGGGCTTCAAACCCATCGACCGGGGACAGGTGGATAACCTCACCGAGACCCTTATCTCAACCTTAGCCGATATCGGCTTCTTTAAAATCACCGATCCGGAGGATCTGTCGATCTTCTTCCGGGATATCTTCAGCCGGGCATCCCTGTCGGCGGGAGAGGCAAAACGCCTAGGGAAGGTCTTCACAAAAATCGACGGGCTGTTTAAGAAGAGGGATTCCTAGAGCCACACCCCTGCATCCTCTAAAGGAGTCCTATCAACCGGGCAAAGGTAATGGCCTGGACTAGATTCCGGGTATTCGTTTTCACCAGAATGTTCTGCCGGTGGTTGTTCACGGTATGGACACTTACGCAAAGCCTTCCGGCGATATCATCACTGCTGTACCCCTGGGAAACAAGATCGAGGACCTCCTTTTCTCTCCTGGTGAGGAGATCCGAGGCGATCTTCATGTCCCGATGGAAAAGGTGAACCTTCCTGGTTCCGGTATTCATGATGAAGCGTAACGGTTCACCGTTTTCGGGGTAGGATGAAAGAACATCGGAGATGATCAGCAGAATCCAGGAATTTCCCCGGGTATCCAGTTCAAAGGGGCAAAGTTGATGCAGAAAACGGATATACCCTCCGTCCCTGTTTCTCACCCGGAAATCGTACACCAGCTTATAGTCCTTCTTTCCGTTACCGGGAATACCTCTCAGAAAATGATACATTTGAATTTCACTATCGTACATAAAGGGAAGGTCGTCGACATGGATCATGGCATGGTATTTCCCAATATCGTTGATATCCACATCCTTTGCGTTAAAACCCAGCAGATCGATATGGCTGTCTACCTTGAGGATAAAGGTCCTCCTGTTCAGGTCATAGAGAGATACCGCCCGGTTTTCGATCCGGGCCAGTTCATGGATCCAGGGCAGGCGTGATTCGAGCCGCGAATAATCCTCCTCCGTGACAGAACAGCGATGAGACGCGATAATACGCCGGTACTCCTTTTTCAGCGTGTCCAGGGATTTTCCTGAAAAATGATGATGTATCACTATACCCAGTCTAGAAAACTACCGGTACTCTTTGTCAAGAGTCGTATTCGATTGAGAAAAAACCATCCTTTGTACATCCGGTTTCCTCCTTCACCTCCCTGTTCCTGTGATTCCTGCCGTTCCTTTTGTCTCCGCCCCGGCTGGCCCTTGGTATCGGAAGCCCGGGAAGCCCTGGAACGCGGGTATGCCGACAGAATGATGCTCGAGGTAGCTCCGGATTCTTCCTTTGGGGTTCTTTCCCCCGCCTTCAGGGGTAACGAGGGATTTTTTGCCTGCCGGGAATTCTCAATGAACGGATGCACTTTCCTGACGGACAACGGTTGCGAGCTCTTTGACCGCTCTTTTCGCCCTCTGGAATGCCGCTACTGCCATCATTCCCGTTTAGGAACCGGCATGGCTTGTCACCGGGAAATCGGAAGAGAATGGAACAGCAGCAAGGGCAAGCGCTTAGTGGAATACTGGTTGAACCTGCGCTCGAAAGACTTCCTAATCCGGCGGTCTATGAGCCTTCCAACACCCTTTCGATAATCAGCCCCACCTCTTCCAGCCAGCCTTCCCTGATCTCTTCGGTACTGTCCGCCACAACCCGGAACATCCTGCGGGTGAAGCCCTCTTCCATGCCGCAGAAGCCGAAGACACAGCGGCCCCAGAGGTATTCCAGGGGGTCGTGGAAGTAATTGTTTTCCCGTTCCTCGGGAGTGTTGGAGGTGTTGAAGACGATGCCGGTCTTCCCCGTCAACTTGCCTGTCGCCGGGGCGCCCTGGGCATTTTCGTCAAAATCGTAGGCGTAGGGAGGCCGGATAACCCGGTCGATGTAGCCTTTCAGAATAGCCGGCGGTTGGCCCCACCAGTTGGGGTGCACGAAGACCAGGAGGTCTGAATCCGTCAGCTCCCGGGCGTATTGGGCAACCAGGGGGTCTTCCGTGGGGTCCTTCCCCAGTTCATCCACCGTCATCACCGGATCAAAGCCTTCGGCGTACAGGTCGTGGGCGAAGACCAGGACCCCCGCTTTCTTAAGGCAATCCACGGCGGTGTAAAAAATGGCATGGTTAAAACTTTTTTCGTAGGGGTGCGCCAGGATAACACTCGCTTTCATTATATAACTCCTTGCATGAACCGTTGCTTCGGGAATTCCCGCCCGCTTTTACCCGCTCTTCCGGGCCGGCTTTACGAAGTCCAGCACCAGGTTGCAGTACTCCCGGGGATGCAGCAGGCTCGTCTCTCCATGGCCCCGGTCATCCAACACCTTTAGGGTGCTTCCCCGGATGATTTCGTGAAGCTTCCGGGCGGAGTCTTTCATCATTCCGATTTCTTTGCCGCCCACCATGATCAGTACCCGGGCGGTGGTTTCTCGGAGCTCCGGATCA
>JAFGDJ010000105.1 GCA_016932135.1 Spirochaetales bacterium
CCGGAGGGCTGAAATATCGGGGTTTCAGCGAAGAGGCTCAACACTTCGGCGGAAAACAACAGGGCTAAAACGGGAAACCCCCAGCGGAAATCCAAAGAAGCGAAGGCCAGGGGTTCGTTCTGGGCGTATACGCCGGCTGCCGGGTCGGACCAGGCCCCCCGGTGCCACCCGCCGCCCAAGGTTATATCCAGAGCCGAGTATTCTTTTATCGGAATTCCGAGTCCCAGGCCGCCGGAGGCCAGGAACAGGGCTCCGTTTAAGCCGTCGCTGACCCCGAAGGAGCGGTAAGCAACTTCCGCCGACGGAGCGATCCAGATCTTGCCGGCGGCGATATTGTACTGCAGCCCGACACGAGCCCCGTTCTGGGCCATGTTGCCCTGGAACATGAACCCGCCGGGCTGTACCGCCGCGGAGAGAAGCAGATGGTTCGACATTGTAGACGCCTGCGGTTCCGCAAAAAGCGCCGGGGAAGCAAGACAGAACACCATAAGAAGAAGGTAATACTGTGTCTTAATTGTTTTCATGATCTGCTAATCCTGGTCGAGGATGTAATCGGCCATGGTAGTCCACCATGCCGACGGCAGGTCGGGATAATCCGATCCGGGATTTGTCTTGTAGAGGTAGAGAATATCCCCCACGATATGATAGGCCAGGTACATATCGTTATCTGTCCGGAGGATCTCATCCTCAACGTATACCTCTTCTAGATCTCTGGACCACGAGGCGTCGAATTCTCCCGGGTAGGCTTGTGAATAGCCGTAGTAGGATATCTCCGACGAAGTGAAGGTGAATTCTTCCACATAGGATGCGGCTCCTGTCCAGCTCCAGGTGCCGATTAGCTCCCGGGGCATGGACGGGCCGAACAGGCCGTTGTCGCAGCCGGTGAAGAGGGCCGCGGTCAACAAAACGATAACGGTAAACGCGACGGTTGGTTTCAGTAACATCCTGTTTGTTTTCATCGAAAACTCCTTCTTCTTTTCTTGATATCCTTTTATCCCCGGTAAACCAAAGAACTGAAATATCGATTCTTTCATCCTGGTTGTATTAAAAAAGCATACCACCCATTTTTTTAAAACCTATTGTACGAAAGTACTAAAATAGGTCTTTCAGTCATGGCTGGGGCAATCGGGCACAAAACTCTCCCCTCCGAATAGAAATGGTATGGGATTAGAAAAGCAGGAATCGTGCCAGATAAGTAAAATGGGATCATCATATAACTTCTTTATAAAAAAGGAATTAAAAATGAAATGGGGTCCCCGGTTTTTAAAATTTGTTAATAATCGTTCTAGGCGAAAATTTATTCGCATTTCCCGAAAATTGTGATATCCTTTCATCCAAGGAAGTCCATTCTATGCCGGGTATTACCGTATTGTGCATCGATGATGAAAAGTATGTGGTCGACAGCATCCGGGATTACATTTCCGATGACTACCGGTGTCTGGCCTACGACGACCCGATGGTGGCCCTTGAGTATCTGCGCAGCCACCGGGTGGAGATTCTCATTGTTGACTACCGGATGCCCGGCCTCACCGGGCTTGATCTATTGAAGGAAGCCCGGAAATTCGAAGCCTACCACACGGGGCTTCTCCTTACCGCCTACGCCGACAAAGATCTCTTAAAGGATGTACTGAATAACGGTCTGGTAGACAAGGCCCTGGACAAGCCCCTGGATCTGCCCCGGCTGAAGATCGAGCTGGACTACCTGGCCCAACGGATCAACCGCCGGAGGGAGGCGGAGGATAAACTGAAGGATATCTACCGTCTCCTATCGGCCGGCGGTAATGATGATTTCACTTTTATCGGCCGGGACGGGGATTTATCGGAGCTCTGGCGGCAGGTGGAACAGGTGGCTCCCACGGAAGAGAATGTCCTCATTACCGGCGAGACGGGGACGGGGAAGGATGTCCTGGCCAGGCAGATACACGCCTTAAGCAGCCGGGCGGACAAACCCTTCATCAAGATCAACTGCGGTGCCATTCCGGCGACCCTGATTGAAAGCGAGCTCTTCGGTCACGAAAAGGGAGCCTTTTCCGGGGCGGACCGGCGAAAGTTTGGCAAGATCGAACTGGCTCACCGGGGCACTCTTTTCCTGGACGAGATAGGCGAGCTGCCGCTGGAGCTCCAGTCCCGGCTGCTCCACGTGGTGGAAGACAAGGCCCTGGAGCGGGTGGGCGGGACGGAGAAGCTGCCCGTGGATTTCAGGCTTATCTCCGCCACCAACAAGCCCCTGGAGAAGCTTTCCAAGGATGAGTTCCGACGGGATCTGTTTTACCGCCTTTCCACGGTCCACCTGGCCTTGCCCGATCTGAAACAGCGCCGGAAAGACCTGCCGGCGCATATCCGGATACTGACGGAAAAAAACTGCCGGCTCTTCGGCAAGAGCCTCATGGATATTTGCCCCCGGGCCCTGGATATGCTTACCGGGTATTCCTGGCCGGGAAACATCCGCGAACTGGACAACGTGCTGAAACGGGTCATCCTGATGAAGGCGGACGGGCAGGGGACCCTTCTGCCGGAGGATTTCCGGCGCTGCCTGCTGGAAGAGAAGGGCTCTTCTCCGGAGGCGGTGGACCTGGCGGCCCGGCAGATCCTCTCCGGTCAATTGTCCCTGCAAGACCTGGAGCTGGCCCTCCTGACCCGGCTGGTGGATCTCTGCGACGGCAAAATCATGGAAGCCTCCCGGAAAACGGGGATCCCCAAGGATCGTTTCTACCGTCTGCAGGACCGGAATACCCCGTGAAGGCTGCTGCGGCGGTAGGGCTTCTTCTGCTTTTTACCTCCTGTACCGAGCGGGTCGTTCCGCGGTTGGTTCAAACCCCTTCCGACCGGGCGGTGATCGATCTTACGGCCTGGAACTTCGAAAAGGACGGCCCGGTCCGGCTGCTCAATAACACCTGGGAGTTCCACTGGAACAGGCTCTGCACGCCGGAGGATTTCCGGACCGGCCGGGCGAGCGATCCGCCGGTGCTGACAGCAGGCGGCCGGGCCTGGAACGGTACCCTCATCGACGGCCAGGAGCTGACCGAAGAAGGCTGCGCTACCTACCGGACGGTGATCCACCTGCCCGGAAAGGGAATCTACAGCCTCTACATGCAGAACCAGGATTCCGCCTATCGCCTCTGGCTGAACGGTGAAGAAGCCGGGGGAAATGGTGTGGTAGCGGAAACGGAAGAGGCCTACGTTCCCCAGCGGGTCCCCAGGACCTTCCAGCATTACGTCGCCGGAAAGGAGCTGGAAGTCCTCCTGCAGATAGCCAACTTCACCCACAAGTGGGGAGGACTGACCAACAATATCTATATCGGTCTTCCCGACCAGATCAGGGCCTTTGTGAACCGGCTGTACGGTATCATCGCTTTCCTCGCCGGGGCCATCCTCATCATGGCCTTGTACCATCTGGTCCTTTATCTTCTTAGGCGGCAGGACAGGTCTTCCCTTTTCTTCGCGTTTTTCTGTTTTTCCGTTCTCCTCTGGTACCTCTTCAACGGGGATTACCTTTTCTACAGGCTCTTTCCTGACTTTCCCTTAGGTTTCGGTATTCGTATCCACTATTCTGCCACCGGCGGTATGCTGCCCTTCTTTCTGTTGTTTATCCGTTCGGCTTACCCGGACAGGAAGATGAATACTCCCCTCTGGGTTCTGATTGTCCCGGGGGGAGCCTTGATGCTGTTGCCTTTCTTCACCCCCATACCCTTTTGCTCTTCCCGAATCCTCGTGCCGATCTATTCCCTGATTCTTCTCGGCGCCGTGGCCGTTTTTATCGTTCTTTTCCGGGCGCTGAAGCAACGACGGCCGGGAACCGTTTTTTCTCTGGCGGGATTCCTGGTCCTCATGGGCACCACCGTCTACGACATGCTGGCCGACCGAAAAATCATTACCGGCAGTCCCATGGGACCCTTTTCCCCTGCCGGGTTATTCGTTTTTATCCTGATGCAGTCTTTTATCCTGGCCAGGCAGTTCGCTTCAGCCTATGACCGGCTGGACGACCTGTCGACCAACCTGGAAGAGAAGGTCCGCCTCAGAACCACTGAGCTCCAGAAGGCCCGGGAAAAGCTCTTTCAGCAGGAAAAGCTGGCCGCCCTGGGCACCCTGGTGGGCGGGGTCTCCCACGAGATCCTCAACCCCTTGAGCGGCATATCAGGGCCTTTAAGCGTGGTACGGAAGGAACTGGAGCGCTCCGGTCTCGGGACAAACGAAACCCTGGATCGTCACCTGACGTATATGGAAGAAAACCTGAAAACGGTAACCGCCTCGGCGAGAAATCTCGATGCCCTGATGAAGGAACGGGAGGTCCTGAAGTCCTCTGTCCCCTTGAGACCCCTGGTTGAGGGTATAATGGCTGCCTATCCCCAGGTGTGCTTCCAGGTCCTTCTGCCGGAGGGCTCTGAGATTTCCGGTGACCCGGGGATGCTTCGGCAGATCCTGGAGAACCTTATATCCAACGCCGCAGCCGCCCTGGATGACAGCGGCCGGATTGCCGTGGAATACCGGACCGACCCCCCTCCCTCGGTTCTGCTGGTACGGGACACCGGCCGCGGTATGGAACCGGAGCAGCTCTCC
>JAFGDJ010000106.1 GCA_016932135.1 Spirochaetales bacterium
AAAAAGTATCTGTATCGGGGATCGGTATCAGAAAGCACAACAATAAGCAGGACTCGAACCGAAGGTCGCGCGCCCCGAGGAGGGGCGGAAGCGCGACAGGACGTCGCGCGCCAGCGACCTGAGGCCGGCTATCACGGTATTATTCCTTGCGGGCATGAAAAATAATGTCATCCCGTGCCCTCGGATGGATTGATTTTTTTTTCGCGCTGTATTAGGCTTAACTATACAACTTAGAGGCCCTAACGTACGGTTCGAAGAATTCTTGTTTTACCCGTACAGCCTGGAGGGTAAGGAGAGATAACCCCATGATCAGTAGCACAGCCCTGACCGAACTTTCTCCGGGAGAAGAGGCAATTGTAGAACACCTGCAGGGAGGACAAGGCATTCAACACCGGTTGAGGACCCTGGGTATCGTCGAGGGCCAGCGGGTTCGCAAACTTTCTTCCCTGGCCGCGGGGGGTCCGGTGATTATACTGGTAAACCGCGCCCAGGTAGCCATCGGTCGAGGAATGGCCCGTAAAATACTCGTCCAGCCTTTATAATTACAGGATACACTATGCAGAAACCCAGACAGCACACCAGGAACACTAAAGCCACCATCGAAAGCGACATCCTCCTGGTAGGTCAGCCGAATGTGGGAAAAAGTGTATTATTTTCCAGGATTACCGGCATTCGAACCATCGCTTCCAACTATCCCGGGACCACGGTATCCTACACCGCCGGGCGCACCCGCTATGAAGGACAGGATCTTTCCGTGGTGGACGCCCCGGGAAGCTATGCCCTGGAACCTCTCGATGAAGCCGGCAGGGTAACGGTGGATCTTTTAGACCACGCGAAACGGATAATAAATGTGGTGGATGCCACCCACCTGGAACGGCATCTTCCGCTGACCTTCGAACTTCTCGCTCAGAACGAAGATTCCCTGGTGGTAGCCCTTAATATGTGCGACGAAGCACGCCATCGGGGGATCTCCATCGATACGGAAAAACTCTCCCAGGAATTGGGCATTCCCGTTATTCCCATCGTTGCAAGAACGGGAGAAGGGGTTAAAACCCTGATGGATACCGTCATGGCTTTACCCCCCCGAGAGGTTTCCGATGTCCAGGAACCGGGTCATCCGGGGCATCACCCCCATCTTAAGCACCTTCATCACGGCCATCATGCCGGTCATACCCATCTGCGGAGACACCAGGTGTGGGAACGTATCGGCGATATCGTGGGGGACACCCAGACCTTACGGCACCATCACCACACCCTGGGTGAGCGGATGGAGGATTTAAGTGTTCACCCGGTTGTAGGAAGCCTCATCGCCCTGATCGTACTGGTTCTTTCCTTCAGCCTCACCAGGATCATTGGGGAATTCCTCATCGGCGGAGGAATCGGTATCCTGGGAGACCCCT
Source organism: Spirochaetales bacterium (assembly GCA_016932135.1). Classification (GTDB taxonomy): domain Bacteria; phylum Spirochaetota; class Spirochaetia; order JAFGDJ01; family JAFGDJ01; genus JAFGDJ01. Next base: position 1,401 of record JAFGDJ010000106.1, read on the forward strand.
GGGTTGAAATCCCCTTCGGCACCGAACTCTTTTTCGAAAAACTCGTCAAGCCTCTGCTTGAACAGTTGTCCCGACTGCTGAAACCGGGGACCTTTCTCCACAGCCTTCTCATCGGCAGCCTGATAGACGGAGAGATAGACTTCATGCAGTCCTTCGGCATCCTCACGTCGGGTCTTTTTGTCCCCCTGGGAGCCGTACTGCCTTACATCATCAGTTTCTACCTGGTTCTTTCTCTTCTGGAAGACAGTGGATACCTTCCCCGGCTGGCGGTATTCCTGGACAACCTGATGCATCGGCTGGGCCTTCACGGATACGCCATCATCCCTACGCTCCTGGGAATGGGCTGTAATGTCCCGGGAATTATGGCCACCCGGATTCTGGAAACGCGGCGACAGCGGTTTATTACCGCTACGCTGATATCCACGGCCATTCCCTGTACCGCCCTGCAGGCCATGATTATCGGTATCGTGGGGGACAGAGGTTTGGGAGCCCTTCTCTGGGTTTTCGGAACCCTGGTAGCCACGTGGTTTCTCTTAGGATTAATCCTCCGTTTTTCCTCCCGGGAATTCCGGCCGGAGCTTTTAGTCGAGATTCCCCCCTATCGCCTTCCGTCCTTCCGCGCGTTGATGTCAAAGATGTGGATGCGGGTCTCTTCATTCTTACGGGAAGCTCTGCCGGTAATCATGGGGGCGGTACTGGTGGTCAACATCCTCTACCAGTTGGAGGTTTTTCAGTATATTGCCCGAATCGCCCGCCCCCTGGTTACCCGTTTATGGGGCATGCCCGAAGAGTCCATTGTTCCCCTGCTTATCGGGATCTTACGAAAGGATGTGGCGGTGGGAATGTTTCTTCCCCTGGCCTTAACGACCAAACAGCTTATTATCGGCAGCGTGGTCCTATCCATGTTCTTTCCCTGCCTGGCGACCTTTGTGGTTCTCTTTCGGGAACTGGGCTTTAAGGATGGGATAAAATCCATCGGCATCATGCTGCTGACCGTCACGGCGGTGGGCTCAATTCTGAACCTGCTTCTTTAGCCCGGTATATAACGTTCTCTTCATACTCTTCAGCCCAAAGGCAGGCTTAGGGGGGTTTTATCCCCAGATAAAACATGATAGTTTTCTTCTTTATCAGGCAGGAGATAAGGACGAAGCAACAATGAAAGACGCACTGCAACTAAAAAAAGAACAAAGGATCGCCTCCTTCGTGTACTCGGGGGTGGCCCTTTCGCTGCTGCAATATGTTCCGCTTTTTGACGGAATTTCGGCAAAGATAATAAAGGAGACCTCCTTTTGCGTCGGCTTAAAAGCCCTGGGCGGGGGACCGGCAAGACGAATCATCGTTCGAAACGGGGCCTTGGTGCTGGAGGAAAAAGAGAGAACCCCCACCGATATTACCCTTCTGTTTATAAACCCGGGAGACATGAGTAATCTGTTCCGCGGAATGAAACCTCGGATTATTCCCATTATTAAAACCTTCAGATTCAAGGCTATCCTCTCCGATTTCAGAACCCTCATGAGCCGATTACAGTACTTCATGAACCCCGATGAAGAAACCTTAGAGCAGCACTTCTCCCATATCACCGGGCTCCTGATTCACAGCGCCTTGCGGGGTGTTAAGGAAGTGGCTGAACAGGATGATTACGTGAAAGCCCGGGTTGATAACATACCCGACGGGGAAATAGCCCTGCAGGTGGCAGAGGACCCCTCGTTGGAGACACGGATGAGAAAGAAGGGTCGTTTTTTTACTATTCTCCCAGGGCCTTGGGGGGAAAACCCCAACGCTCAGCTGATCTTTAAGACGACCAGAGCCGCCCATGACGTGCTGAAGGATCGACAGAATGCCATGATAGCCCTGGGAACCATGGAGCTGGCTATTCGAGGCCGGATCTCCATGATCCAGAGTCTTTTCCCGATTCTCGACCGCCTGGGCTATTACATGAACCGGAAAGGAGAAGGCTGACGATGGAACACCATGGATTTTCCAAAAGCGTCGAGCTTTTTAAACGGGCGGCCAAGGTTATCCCCGGCGGTATTTACGGGCCGAAAAGTCCCGCCTTCGTCATTCCCGGTTCGTATCCCTACTATTTTTCCAAAGGGAAGGGCTGCCGGCTCTATGATGTGGACGGCAATGAATATATAGACTTTATGTGCGGGTACGGTTCGCAAATCCTCGGCTACTGCTATGAACCGGTGGACAAGGAAGCGATAAGGCAGATAAAGGAAGGGGATCTTTTAAACGGTCCCCAGCCGATGATGGTCTCCCTGGCGGAGACCCTGGTGGAACAAATTTCCGGGATGGACTGGGCGGTTTTCACAAAGAACGGAACCGACAGTACTACCCTGGCCGTATCTCTTGCTCGGGTCCATACAGGAAAGAAAAAAATCATCCTGGCGAAAGGGGCTTATCACGGATCGGCCAACTGGTGCTCCTCCAACGACTACCCGGTGTTGTCTGAAAAGACCGATATCCTGACCTTTTCCTACAACAACACCGAGGAGTTGGAGAGCCTTTTTAAAACCCATCGGGGGGAAATCGCGGCGATTATTCTCACTCCCTATCATCACCCCAGCTTCGCGGCTCAGGTGATGCCCGGGGATACCTTCTATCCCACCGTGGAAAGGCTGATCAAAGCCGAAGGAGCCCTGTTTATCCTGGACGATATCCGGTGTAATTTCCGCCTTTCCCTGGAAGGGTCTCACAGCTTCTTCGGCTGCCAGCCGGACCTCCTGGCCATGGGTAAATCGGCGGCCAACGGGCAGCCTATCTCCATTCTCATGGGGACCGATGCCCTGCGAAAAACCGCGGGAAGTTTTTTTATCACCGGTACCTTCTGGATGTCCGGCATGCCCTTCGCCGCGGCCTTATCCTGCCTCAAGGCCATGAAGGAATTGGACATTCTCTCTCACATGAACCGCGTGGGCACCTTGTTACGGGAAGGACTAACCGATCTCGGCAAAGCCGCGGGCTTCGATATCCTCATGTCCGGACCCCCAGCCATACCCTTCATGATGTTCAAAGGCGACGAAGACCTGTATCTCAACCAAATCTTCTGCTCAGAAATGACCCGTCGCGGGGTCTACCTGCACCCCCATCATAACTGGTTCATTTCCTGGGCTCATAAAGAAGAGGATATCGAACAGACCCTGACGACTGCCCAAGAAGCCTTTACGATCACCGCGGCAGCGGTAAGCTAGCCGAGCAGCTTTACCGCCTGGGAAAGCAAGATCCCCAGATAGTTCCCCACGGCGTATCCGATGATGCCGGTGGTTATCCCCGGAACCAGAAGAGTCTTGTTCCTGATGGACACCGCGACGATTCCCACGAAGGGAAGGGAACAGATGGCAGAGGTGGAGGTTATCAGCATGGTGTCCACATCGATGCGAAAGATTTTACAGAGCAGAATATGAACCAGCAGGGTGCCGGAGATAACCACTGCTACATACAGAAAGACCTTCGGCGCCGCTTGAAAGAGTTTCGACAGGTTCCCCATAGCCCCGACGGCGATACAGAAGACAAAGATAAAGTACTCCCCCAGTTGAAAGGTCTTTTCTATCCTTCTGATCCTGGGAATCATACTGACGCCCAGGCTCAAAGAAGTGATGACCAGGATAACTATCATGGTGGAGATACCTTCCGGAACGAGAAAACTAAGGCCTGCGCCGACGGCGAAAATGAGAACCGCCACACCGAAGGCTCCGGATAAGGGTAGAAGGATATCCCGCCGGAGGAAGGTCTTTGTTCCCTTTTCACCGGTTTCTGTCTCGTCGATCCAGGTTTCCTCGCCTTGTTTGGGGGTAAAGGGTTTGAGAAATTTTGAAAGGAGGGGTTTCGCCACGGTCATGAGAAAGAGCAGGTACAGGGCGCTCATTACGATATCGGAGGTATGCACCGCCAGATAGAGGTTTTGCTCCACCTGAAGGGCGGTTTTAATGGCTGCCAGGTTCGGGGTACCCCCGGTGTACAGCCCGGTAAGAAGCCCCGGAAGCTTCCACCCCTCATCCATATTCCTTCCCAGAAGAAGGTACGCCAGAGTCGACACCAGCATGACCGCCACGGAAGCCAGGATCATGGACACTCCGGCACGGCCGGAAAGGCGAAACCAGTCCCGGATGTTCACCGAAAAAAGCATCAGGGGGATGGATAAAGCCACCGCCACCGTGGCGAGCAGATCCAGGTTGGCGATCATGGTCTCGTTCACCATACCGATGTTACCGATGATCAACCCGATGATATAACTGGCAATCAGGGGATTGATCTTTTTACACAGGCCGCCTCGAGTCCGGAGGATCAAAAGAAGAGCGGGAATAAGAAAAGCCAGAAGAATAATAGCTATAAACATACTGCGCTCCCTCAGGTGTATTGAGATTTTTTAAGGATACGATCAAATAATCGGGGAAACCGGGTGCCGAGAAACAGCGCCAGGGCCGCCCGAAGTGGATACCCCACGTAGATCTCCCGTTTCCTTAAGGGAAGGCGGGACAAGATCCGCTCGGCCGCTTTTTTCGGTTCCAGGCCGGAAAGCTGATTTCTATCATTTTTATTCCATAGCTCCCCGTCCCCTTTCAGGGCATGGAGGGAAATCTCGGTCTTCAAGAACCCGGGAACCACCGCGGTTACTCTTATCCCTGAGGAAGCGTTTTCCACCCTCAGGGTATCGAGGAGACCGTGAAGCCCGTGTTTTGCCGCGGCGTAACAGGAACGCCAAGGAGAACTTACTTTCCCCGCCAGAGAGGTAACGGAGACGATATGTCCGCTTTGCCGGGATACCATCAGGGGAAGCAAGACGCCGAGGATCTCCATCTGTGCCAGGAGGTTTACCTTCAGAACCCTT